>QCDG01000004.1 GCA_003280995.1 Prochlorococcus sp. AG-355-A09
GCCCTACAAATATGGTTTCGTTACTGATATTGAATCTGAAAAAATAGAAAAGGGATTAAATGAAGATATTATAAAATTAATTTCACAGAAAAAAGAGGAGCCAGAATTTCTTCTTGATTTTAGATTAAAAGCCTTTAAAAAATGGCAAAAAATGCAAGAACCTAATTGGGCAGCATTAGGATATAAAAAAATTGATTATCAAGATATTATTTATTACTCCGCTCCTAAGCAAAAAGAGAAAATTTCTAGCTTAGATGAAGTTGATCCCAAACTTCTTGAGACTTTTGACAAATTAGGAATACCCCTCACGGAGCAAAAAAAACTCACAAATGTGGCAGTAGATGCTGTCTTTGATAGTGTTTCTATAGCCACAACTTTTAGAGAAGAACTTGCTGAACATGGAGTTATATTTTGCTCAATTAGTGAAGCAGTAAAAAATCACGCGGATTTGATTGAAAAATATTTAGGCTCGGTAGTTCCAGCTAGTGATAATTATTTTGCAGCACTAAATTCTGCAGTTTTTAGTGATGGTTCTTTTGTTTATATCCCAAAAGGTGTTTCCTGTCCTATGGATCTATCTTCCTACTTCAGAATTAATAGTGGAGATTCAGGACAATTCGAGAGAACACTAATCATTGCTGAAGAATCAAGCTCTGTAAGTTATCTAGAAGGTTGTACAGCTCCAATGTTTGATACAAATACCCTACATGCAGCAGTTGTAGAGCTTGTAGCATTAGACAACGCCTCAATAAAATATTCAACAGTGCAAAATTGGTATGCTGGTGATGAAGAAGGTATTGGCGGAATTTTTAATTTTGTCACCAAGAGAGGAAAATGTTTAGGTAAGAGAAGTAAAATTAGTTGGTCTCAAGTTGAAACAGGGTCTGCAATTACATGGAAATATCCTAGCTGTCTTCTTTTAGGGGAAGAATCTGTAGGAGAATTTTATTCAGTGGCTCTCACCAATAACCTTCAGCAAGCAGATACCGGCACAAAAATGATTCATATTGGTCCTAAGACCAAATCAACTATTGTTAGCAAAGGTATTAGTGCAGGTAACTCAAAAAATAGCTATAGAGGTCTTGTCAAAATGGGAACAAAAGCTAAAGGATCAAGAAATTACAGTCAATGTGATTCAATGTTAATAGGGGATCAAGCTTCTGCAAATACATTCCCTTACATCAAATCTCAACAACCCAATTCTGAAATTGAGCATGAAGCAAGCACATGTAGAATCTCAGAAGACCAACTTTTTTATCTCCAAAGCAGAGGTATAGAATTTGAGGAGGCAGTATCTATGATGGTCAGCGGTTTTTGCAGAGATGTATTTAATCAATTACCTATGGAATTTGCTGCTGAAGCAGATAAGTTACTGGCACTTAAATTAGAGGGATCAGTAGGTTAATTAATCAATTTCTAAACTGAAATGCAAAGTAAAATGAAAGAATCAGATCCAATTTTAGAAGTTGACAATCTCTCTGCATCTACTGATAATCTTCCAATTTTAAAAGGGGTTTCACTGACTGTCTATCCTGGAGAAATCCATGCCATTATGGGAAGAAATGGATGTGGCAAAAGTACTCTTTCAAAAATCATTGCAGGACATCCCTCGTATAATATTACAAATGGCGACATAAAATTTTTAGGTGAAAATATTAACTCTCTAGAACCTGAAGAAAGATCTCAATCAGGAATTTTTCTTGGTTTTCAATATCCAATTGAGATTCCAGGTGTAAGTAATCTTGAGTTTCTGAGAGTTTCAACTAATGCTAGAAGGAAATTCCTCAACAAAGAAGAATTGGATACTTTTGATTTTGAAGAATTAGTTAAAGAAAAATTAGAAATTGTGAAAATGGATCACGCATTCCTATCAAGGAGTGTAAATCAAGGCTTTTCCGGAGGTGAAAAAAAAAGAAATGAGATTCTGCAAATGGCTTTACTTGAGCCCAAGATAGCGATATTAGATGAGACCGATTCTGGTCTAGATATCGATGCTCTAAGAATAGTGGCATCAGGAATTAAAAAAATATCTAATGCACAGACTGGAATTATACTTATTACCCACTATCAAAGATTATTAGATGAAATTAAACCAAATTATGTCCATGTTATGTCAGACGGACAAATCATAAAAACTGGTGAGAGTGATCTCGCTCTAGAGCTTGAGAAAAAAGGTTATGAATGGACTGATAACTTTATAAAAGAGACCTAAACAAATGGAAATTATTGAAAAAATAAAAAATAATAAATCTAATGATAACTTAACAGAAATACAAAAAATCTGTCTTCATAAATTACAATCAAGCCCTCTCCCTAATCCTAAAAGTGAACTATGGAGACTTTCAAATAAATCAAAATTGTCAAACTTTTTAGATTACTCAGTTAATGAAAAAGATTCAAAATTTGACATAACATATCCGAAAAATTCTCAAAGTACTATTAGATTAATAATTGGTGAAAATTGCCAAATTAAATTAATAGAAAAAAATTATTCAATAAAGCAATTAAGTGAGGATGAATTACAAAAATATATCAAGGAGCAGATATCTTTTTTTAAGCAAAACGAAAATTGGAGTGAACTACTAAATCTGTCTTTAAGTTGTAAAAAGAATATTTTGGGATTAAAAATAAATGGATCAAAAATTCCTCCTCTTGAAATTTTTAGTCATGCATCAAGTAATTCTTTAAGCGCAAAAACCCTCGTAATATTTTTAGAAAAGAATTGTGATGTTGAATTATTACAAGTAAATCTTGGCAAAGAAAACTCTTCATTATCTCAAACAACTTTCTTTTGCTTGAAAGAAAATAGTTCCGTAAATCATGGTGTTGTTTCTTATGGTGAAAACAGATCCAATCTATTAAATTCTCTCAATGTAATTCAACAAAAAAATAGTACATACAACTTAGGATCTTTACATTTCAAATTCAATTACGCGAGATTTGAAATCAATATCAAACAATCTGCAGGAAAAGCTAAAACAAATATCAAAGGTATGCAAATAACAAAAAAAGATGAGCAAATTTCAACCTATACAAAAATAGAATTTAATGGCCCAAATGGATTTCTAGATCAAATTAATAAATCACTTGCTGATGATAAATCACATGCAATTTTTGAAGGTTCAATAATAGTTCCAAAAATTGCCCAGAGAACTGATGCTTCCCAATTAAGCAGAAACTTACTTTTATCAAATCTCGCACAAATAGATACCAAACCTCAATTAGAAATAATTGCTGATGATGTCAAATGCAAGCATGGAGCTACAATTTCGCAACTAAATGAAGAAGAACTTTTTTATATGCGAACAAGAGGAATCACATTAACAGAAGCAAGTAAACTACAATTAAGTTCTTACTTTCAAGAAATAATTTCATTTATTCCCATTTCAAAAGATAGATGGGATTTGCTTGATAAACTTTTAAATGAGAATTAATGGAAACGATTCAAAATTTCCCTGAAATAACGAAGAAAGACTTTCCTCTTTTAAATAAGAACTTAAAAGGTAATGAGCAAATTATTTATTTAGACCATGCTGCAACCACACAAAAACCAATACAAGTCTTAAAAAAAATTGATGAATATTACAAAAACTTTAATGCCAATGTACATAGAGGGGCCCATCAATTAAGTGCTAAAGCAACAGAAGAATTTGAAAATGCACGATATTTAATTAGCAAATATATAAAAGCGAATTCAGCAAAAGAAATCATTTTCACAAGAAATGCTACTGAAGCAATCAATCTAGTAGCTAGATCATGGGGAGAATATTCATTAAAAGAAAACGATGAAATTCTCTTATCAATAATGGAGCATCATAGCAATATTGTGCCATGGCAAATGGTTGCAGCAAAAAATAAATGCAAATTAAAATTTATAGGTATAGATAAAGATGGGAAATTAGACATAGACGATTTCAAATCAAAACTAACATCCAGAACTAAACTTGTGAGCCTAGTGCATATTAGTAATACTCTAGGTTGCTGTAATCCAATCAAAGAAATAACTAAATTAGCTAAACAAAAAGGTTCTTTAGTGTTAATAGATGCATGCCAAAGTTTGGCTCATCAAAAACTGGATGTGATTGATCTTAATATAGATTTTTTAGCAGGATCAGGACATAAACTATGTGGTCCTACAGGTATTGGTTTCCTCTGGTCAAGAAAAGAAATCCTAGAAAAAATCCCTCCTCTCTTTGGAGGTGGCGAAATGATTCAAGATGTTTTTGAAGAGACAAGTACTTGGGCAGAGCTACCACACAAATTTGAAGCTGGAACTCCAGCTATTGCAGAAGCAATAGGTCTTGCAGAAGCAATTAATTATATTAATAATATTGGATTGAATGAAATTCATGAATATGAAAAGACTATTACTAAATATTTATTTGAAAAATTAAACCAAATAGAAAATATTGAAATCATAGGTCCATCGCCGGAGGTAGATCCACACAGAGCCTCACTTGCCACCTTTTATATAAAGAATATACATTCAAATGATATTGCTGAAATTCTTGATTCAAAAGGAATTTGCATCAGAAGTGGTCACCATTGCTGTCAACCTCTTCACAGATACATTGGAATTAAATCAACAGCTAGAATCAGCATGAATTTCACAACCAATCAGACAGACATTGATATGTTTATAGAAAACTTAAAAGATACTATTGATTTTCTAAAAATCAATTCTTAAATATTCAAAGCATTTTTTAAAAATTCCTGAGATTTTTGCATTACCACTTCTTTATTTTCAATATTTCTAAAACCATGCCCTTCATTATCAAAAAGAATAACTTCTGAATGTTTATTATTCTGAATCAAAATTTCTTGAATTTTTAAAGTTTTTTTATAAGAAATAACTGTATCTTTTTTTCCATGAAACAATAAGATAGGTTTTTTTATTTTGTTAATATGATTTATCGGTGATCTATTTATATACTCAGCATGGTTTTTTGCATAATTTCCCACCAAAGAATTTAAATAATCTTTTTCAAACCTATGAGTGTTGTAATGCATATCATTCAAATCAATAACAGGATATTTACAAATTGCTGCTGTAAAAATAGACCCATATAATAAACAATTCAGGGCAGTTAACCCACCAGCACTATTCCCAAAAATTACTACTTTTTCACTATCAACTTGATTTAAGTTAATCAATTCAAGAGCTAGTGCTTTGCAATCATAAGAATCAACAATACCCCATTTATAATTCAACCTCTCTCTATATGCTTTGCCAAATCCTGATGATCCTCCATAATTGACTTCAGCAACAAAAAATCCCTTCGAAGTCCAATATTGAACTTCAGAATTATATGATCCATCAAAACATGAAGTTGGCCCGCTATGTGCTCTAACAAGGAGCGGTGGCTTTCTAAAATTTTCAACAAGCGGCTTGTAAAGAAAAGAATGAGTAGATTGAGCCTCAAAACCTTTAAACCAAAATGTTTCAGGTTTTGAACAATCCTTTATATGATCAAAAAATATCTGCTCAGAAAAATTTAAGAAAACTTTTTTTGCAAAATCAATTTCAAATACAATTCCAAAAAAATCAGATCCATAACCTTTTAAAAGAACTTTTTCCCGAAAAACACTGAAATCACTTATTGAGGTAAAAGGAGTAGAAAATTCTTTAACAAATTCAAGATCCTTATATTGCTCCACTATTAAACTGTTGTCTTTTTTTGCTACACAAAATAAATTTTTTATAGTCCCTGAAAAGAATGTTATTCCAGTGACCCATTGTGGTGCTCCATATTCAATCAAATTTCTCTCTACTCTTTTCTTAATCAAAATATTCTCAATTTCGCTAACATCTAAAAACAATAAGTTCCACCATCCAGAACTATCTTCAGAACATACTAAATATGTTTCACTAATCCAATAGGGTTGAAAAAAAGAAACGTTTTTTTGATAATTTATCAGCTTATTTGAGAATTTTTTTATTTTTTGTATCTCGCCATCTAAATCTAATTGAGCAAAAAAAAGTTCATTTTTCTCCCAGGGCATATATGGAGAATCCCACTCTATCCAAGAAAGTAAGTTAGCAGATGTATTAGAAGATAATTCTCCAGCAAAATTTTTAAATTTTTTTATTCGATGAATATCTTGTTTAGTTTTTTTTAAATTTAAAGAAAATAAATAATCTCTATTATTTATTTCGCAAATTCCATACAATAAATTTTTTTCAGAAATGACAAATGAAGAATCAAAATTTCCATCAATTGATTTAGATAGTTGATTAGGTTCTTGAACTGAAACGAGATATTTATTTTGGCTTCTATAAGTTGAAGCTGCCTCTTTAAAAATTTGAAACCATACTGCCTTGGTAATTTGATCTATCCATATCAAATAAAAATTATTTTTAAAATTTATACATTTATAAGATTTACCACCATATCCATGAAATTTATTTTTAATATTATATTTTTTACTTGTTAATTGCTGAGGTAAAGCTTCTTTGACATTAAATGGTCTTGCAAAAATTGCATTTTCATTTTGACCTTCACCAACCACATCAATCCAAAAAATTGTATCCCTAACAATAGTTAATTCCTTAAAGGCTGTTTTTTGAGATTCAGTTTGACTAACTTTTAGCTTATCATCATTACTCATTTAAGAAATTACAAAGAACGTAAATTAAAGTGCTAGTATTTTTATAGCTAAACTCTTATTTAAAAACTTTTTTAACGTGGCAAACCATTTTTCACAACTTGCAAAAAAGTCAAGAACAAATGGAAGCTCGGAAAAAGTTGCAAAAGAACAAACAGGTAAGCCATCTTTAGACATTTATAAACTTGGTGATGATGTATTAAGACAAAATTCCAAAAGAATAACTAAGGTTGATGAATCGATTAGAAAACTTGCTAGAGAAATGCTTCAAAGCATGTATGCAGCTAAAGGAATTGGACTTGCCGCACCTCAAATTGGTATCAATAAAGAGCTTCTTGTCATAGATGTAAATTTTGAAGATTCAGCAGCAGAACCTCTAATATTAATCAATCCAGAAATTACAGACTTTGGAACAACCCTAAATTCATACGAAGAAGGTTGCTTGAGTATACCTGGTGTCTATTTGAATGTAGTTAGACCATCAACTATCAAATTAAAATTTAGAGATGAAATGGGGCGCCCACGTAAAATGAAAGCAGATGGACTTCTGGCGAGGTGTATTCAACACGAAATGGATCACTTAAACGGAATATTATTTGTTGATAGAGTTACATCAAAAGATGATTTGAACAAAGAACTTATAAAGGAAGGGTTTAACGAAAAAGACGTAATTTCTATTAGTTAATCTAATGACTGAAACTACAATATTTCAAAAAATAATTAATGAAGAAATACCCTGCGATAAGCTTTATGAAGATGAGTTGTGTATTGCATTTAATGATATCCAAGCGCAAGCACCAGTACATTTTTTAGTGATTCCAAAAAAGCCAATTATTAGTTTATTAGATTGTATTAAAGAAGATGCAAACTTATTAGGGCATTTACTTTTTGTCGGAAGCAAAATAGCTAAATCAAAAAATTTAACTAATTGGAGAACGGTAATTAATACTGGAGCAGAATCGGGACAAACAGTTTTTCATTTACATATTCATTTTTTATCTGGAAGAAAAATGAATTGGCCCCCAGGTTAAAACTCTCGAAAGAAATGTTAATGAGTTATAAATAAGTAAAAACAATAATGAATACACCAGATTCCCTAAATACAGACTCCAAAAATTTATTCAATTTAATCTCAAAAAATTGGGAAGAGCTAGACGCTTCACAGAAAACTAAATTAATAAAAATCTGGAAAGTTTTAACTTATAAATGGCAATTACAAATTTTATTTAATCTGCCTTTTCTTTTATGGTGGATATTAGATAAATCTTTTCCAGAAATTCATAAATTTGACATGACAATCTTGAATTACTTAAATTTACCTGACTGGGCACTTTCACTTATTGGCTTTGGTCAATAGACTGCTAAAAGTTATAATTTATCTTATAAAACTCATCGAGTAATGAATAAAGCAGTTAATAATAAATCCAAAATACTGTACCAATTACAAAAATTAAGGAAGCTTTCTCAGCCGTTTTTTCTTCCCATTGATCAATGCAATGGACTTCAATTCATATGGCTTTTGATTTCTCTTTTATTTTGTGTTGGTGGAGTAGTACTTGTTGGTCTTACAGGCATAATTAGTTTTTTTGAAAACCTTCAACCAATATTTCTTGAAAAGTATTTTGGAGGTGTGGTAAGTACTGTCAATTCGATTTGGGCTGGTAGCTGGGGATTGCTTTTCTCTGCCTTATTTCTAATTGGATCAGGCAGCTTTTTTAGCTTGAGACGTCAATTAAAAAACCGAAGATGGTTACACTGGTTATTCCTTGCAATAATTGTATTAATGCTTTTAGCTGTAAACGGAATAAACGCAGGTATTGGATTCATAGCAAGAGATCTAACTAATGCTTTAGTAGAAAAACAAGAAGATGGTTTTTATCGGATATTAGGGATTTACGCTTGTTGTTTCGCTGTGGCTCTACCTATACGTGTTTCCCAAATATTTTTTACATATAAATTAGGAATAATTTGGAGAGAATGGCTTTCAAAAAGTTTAGTCAAAGATTATATGACTAATAAAGCCTATTACCAATTAAATCCCAATGATGAAGAACAAACCGATGTAGATAATCCTGATCAAAGAATCACAGATGATACTCGAGCTTTTACCGGTCAAAGTCTTTCTTTCACATTAGGTATTTTTGATGCCCTACTAACATTTTCACTTAATATTCTTATTTTATGGAGTATTAGTACAACACTTACTTTTTCTTTATTCGGTTACGCTGCATTTGCAACTTCTATCCTTTTAATTGCTGGAAAAAATCTTGTAAAGATTGACTTTGATCAACTCAGATATGAAGCAGATTTTCGATATGGCTTAGTTCATATTCGAGATAATGCTGAATCAATAGCCTTTTACTCTGGGGAGAATCCTGAGCGAAGTGAAACAGAAAGGCGATTAGGAGAAGTGGTGAGAAACTTTAATTTACTGATTATATGGAGAGTAATAATAGACGTCATGAGAAGATCCATTAATTATGCTGGAAATTTCTTTCCATATCTAATAATGGCAATCCCTTACTTTAGAGGAGATATTGATTATGGACGCTTTATTCAGGCAAGCTTTGCATTTGGAATGGTTGAAGGTTCGTTATTTTTTATTGTTAATCAAATCGAAGAACTTGCAAAATTTACTGCTGGCATTGGCAGATTAGAAGGATTCCAATCAAAAGTTGAATCCATTAGTCAAACCAACCCAACAAGCAATCAAAACGTTATTTCAGATTACCCCTCAATTCTTATTAATAATGCTGACCTGTGCCCACCAGGATCAAATAAAAAAATCATTAAAAATTTAAATTTAAGCATCAACAATAATCAATCACTTTTGGTTGTAGGACCATCTGGGTGCGGAAAAACATCTTTACTAAGAATGATTAGTGGTTTATGGGAACCCGATCAAGGAGTAATTAAAAAACCAAAAATTGGGGAATTATTATTCATACCTCAAAAACCATATATGTTACTTGGTTCTTTAAGAGAACAATTATGTTATCCCACAGAAGTTAAGAAATTTAGTGATGAACATCTTACTTCTGTACTACATGAAGTAAATTTAAAAACCTTAGTGGATCGGTATCCTAATCTTGATATAAAACAAGATTGGCCACGAATTCTTTCCCTAGGCGAGCAACAAAGATTAGCTTTTGCAAGACTGTTACTAAATTCTCCAAGATTTGCAGTACTTGATGAAGCAACAAGTGCTTTAGATATTAACACTGAAAAAAAACTATATAGTTTACTAAAGGAACGAGAACTTTCTCTAATAAGTGTTGGACATAGACCTAGCTTAAAAGATTTTCACGAAAATATTTTAGAATTAAATGGACAGGGAGACTGGAAATTATTGACTTCTGATAAGTATAATTTTAAGGATTAACAAAAAAAATGAATTCTAAAGAAGAACAAACTAACTCAGAAGTCACTAATTTAGAGAATGAGAGTTTTACAGAAGAGCAAAAAGATCCGAATCAGATCAATGAACAAATTGAAGACAATAAATTAGATGAAAAAACTATAGAAATTAAAGATGAATATAAATTTGGATGGAGTAGTTATTCTGAAATAACTAATGGAAGATTTGCAATGATTGGCTTCCTTGCAATAGTATTGATTGAATTATTTAGTAAACAATCGTTTTTAAAATGGGCAGGAATCTTATAATTAATCATCAAATCTAGAACTGTTATCTCTTGGTTTCTTCTTATTTGTTCCAACGTTATATCTACTATTTTGATTTTTTGAACTTGATCTAACTGAAGAGCTCACTCTACGAGTCTCACGTGGTTTTTTTGCTTGATTAGCATCTTTAAATGAAGCATCTTCTACTTGAGTTGTTGAAGTTTGCTGCCTAATAGAGGATCTAGTAGGTTTCTTTCTTAATGGAGAAGAATCACTAGGAGCAGAGATATTATCTTGTTTAGAAACTGTACGATTCATTCTGGGTCTAGACCCTGTTTTAACTTCATCGCGAGATAAATTTCTTCTTTCACCAAAGTTATTTGTTTCTGGTTGTTTACTATTTCTATCTTCAGAAGTCTGTCTTCTTCTCCTTCTTATAGGTTCGTCATTTTCAAACTGACTTATTTCTCTTGTAGATGGCCTACTTCTACTTGCTGCAGCAGAGGGTATAGCTCTTGAAACATTCCTCCTACGAGATCTCCCCTCCATATAGTCTTCTTCAAATTCATCTTCTTGAGGTTTAAATCTTCTGGATGGTCTATCAGATTCTTCAAACCTATCATAATCGTCATTAAATCGGCCTCTAGAATTTCTGGGACCATCAGAAATAGGATCATCATCAAAATAAGATGATCTTCTAGCTTGATCAGTAGCAACTCCCCTCAATCGCACACTTTCATATGCGAAAAAAACTGTTGTTCCTGCAAGTAAAAACTGACCAAACTGAAGGATAGGATCTAACCTCCAGCCTTGAAAAAATAATATTCCTCCACACAAAAGTCCAATAGCTGCGAAGAAAACATCATAATCCCTTGCCAAGGCAGGCTTAAAGGACCTCAAGAAATAAAGGCCTCCTCCACATACCGCGAGAACTATACCAACAATACTGGCCCAATTGAGACTAGCATTGACCACATTCTTTCTCCAAAAATTTATTTTTTAAAGGGTTACTTATATCCCCTATATATAGTGTACTTAAAACTTCTACAAAAACTAGCGTCTTCCGGTAGAAGTACGATCGAGGGAATCTTTCTGGCTAACAAAAATCAAAAATGCAGTGGCTGGAATAACGATAAGTAAGGCAGCCGCAATAAAACTACCTATCATTCCAACTGCTGAATTGTTTGCAACTTCAGCAGAAAAATCTGCAGCTAGTAATAAATTTGAGATTTGAAACACTTTTTAAATATTAAATTCTCAATTTATAATACGAATTAAATACGTTTCAATGGGTTATTTATTAAGATGAGTTAAATAATTGTGATTTCTTGCTTGTAAACTCTCTTCAAATTTTAGATATTATTTTAGGAATTTCTCTTTCATATCTAACTATAGTTTTTCTAATAAGATTAATACTTACTTGGTACCCAAAAATTGATTTAAGTAAAGGTTTATGGTTATTAATTTCAATCCCATCAAGCTCTATCCTTAATTTAACAAGAAAAATAATTCCTCCTATTGGAGGTGTTGATGTTGGACCCGTAATTTGGATCGGAGTTATAAGCTTTTTAAGAGAAATTTTAGTCGGTCAGCAAGGGCTTATAAAACTTGTATTACATACACATATTTCATAGAAATAAGTAATTATTTCTCAGTAATTTGGCAATAATTCTTCTTCTACATATTTAGTATGAATCTTACCCTGCTTAAATTTAGATTTATTCAGTAAAGTTAGATGAAAGTTAATTGTTGTAGGAATACCAGTGACCGCACATTCATTTAAAGCCCTATTCATACGTTTAATTGCAGTATTACGATCTTTTCCCCAGACTATTAATTTACCAATTAGTGAGTCATAGAAAGGAGGTATTTCATAGCCTGTATACACATGACTATCCACCCTTACACCAGGGCCACCTGGAGGAAGCCACCCAGTTATTTTTCCAGGTGATGGTCGAAAATTGTGAGAAGGATCTTCAGCATTGATTCTACATTCAATGGCATGACCGTTTAAATGGATATCATCCTGATTAAATTCCAAGTTTGCTCCGCTTGCGATTTTAATTTGCTCAGCTATTAAATCTACTCCTGTAACCATTTCAGTAACAGGATGTTCAACTTGAATCCTAGTATTCATTTCCATAAAATAAAAATTATCATCATCATCAACTAAAAATTCAACTGTCCCCGCTCCTTCGTAGCCGATACTTTTTGCAGCAGCAATAGCTGCGTTGCCCATTTTTTTTCTTAGCTCAGGGTTAATTGCAGGACTAGGAGACTCTTCTAGTAACTTCTGATGTCTTCTTTGAACTGAACAATCTCGCTCTCCTAAGTGAACAACATTACCCGACCTGTCGGCCAAAATTTGAATTTCTACATGTCTTGGCTTCTTTATAAATTTCTCCATATATAAACCATCATTACCAAAAGCTGCTTCTGCTTCGCCTTGAGCTGCTTTAAACATTTTTTCGAGATTACTAGAGTTTTCGACCAACCTCATACCTCTTCCACCTCCTCCAGCAGTCGCTTTAATAATTACCGGATAGCCAATATCATCTGCCAATTTATAAGCCTCATCAACATTTGATAACAAGCCTTTACTGCCAGGTACTGTTGGAACTCCAACTGCTTCCATAGTTTCTTTAGCTGTAGATTTATCTCCCATAGATCTAATAGCTTTAGGAGATGGACCAATAAAAACTATGCCGTGATCGTTACACATCTCAGCAAATTTATCATTTTCCGCAAGAAATCCATAACCAGGATGAATAGCATCAACTCCTCTTGATGTAGCAGCAGCAAGTATATTTGGAATATTTAAATAACTCTTATTACTTAATGAATCTCCGACGCAAACCGCCTCATCAGCAAGCTGAACATGCAATGCTTTTTTATCTACAGTGCTAAAAACTGCAACTGTTGCAATGCCTAGTTCTCTACAACTTCTGACAATTCGTAAAGCTATTTCTCCACGATTAGCAATTAAAACTTTTTCAACCATTATGAAAATAAAATTGAAGAAATGAAATGACTTAAAATAAAAAATTATTTGCCAAAGTATTCAACAAATTTTTTTAGTTATCAGAGGACATTTTTTACAATACAACCTAAAACGTTATATATGTATAAATATTTGTTTTATGCAATAGAAAAATTATTCATGATATTCAAAAATACTCTTTTCGAACTACATCCTTATTTCAGCCAATAATGTATGATATTTTTAAGGTTTAGGTATCCCACGGTTGCTGAAAACCCTTTGCGGACGTGGCGGAATTGGTAGACGCGCACGTCTAAGGAGCGTGTGGCTTCGGCCTTGCGAGTTCAAGTCTCGCCGTCCGCATTTAATGTATTCTGGTTTGACTGCAATGAAAAAAAAATCAGTTGCAGTAGTTATAATTTCCAATGGTCCTGGTGAATTAACCACATGGGTAAATCCTGTAATAGATGAGCTTAACAAAGTAAATAAAGCACTACGTGATGACGATAAACAAGATTTCACTCTTAGGTTAGTCCTTGTTCCTTGCCCAAATGCCACTGGTAAAGAATTTTCAGTTGCAAATTCATGGAATAAATTCGAATTAATTACAAAATCCAAAAGTTTTTGGAAATTATTAATAAAGCCACATTCTTTTGCATATTGGCCAAAAAAAGGGGTGGTTATTTTCCTTGGTGGGGATCAATTTTGGAGCATTTTATTAGCTAAAAGATTAGGTTATTTAAATATCACATATGCTGAATGGGTTTCACGATGGCCTAAATGGACCAACGCAATAGCTGCTATGAATGTAAAAGTAAAAGAGTCAATACCTAAAAGATATAAATATAAATGTAAGGTCATTGGCGATTTGATGGCAGATATCAAACTTAATAGCGAAATATCATTAAGAAATAAAGAAAAACATCATATTGCATTGTTGCCTGGTTCTAAGAAAGCAAAGCTTTCTGTTGGAATTCCTTTCTTCTTAGAAGTTGCAGATCATATCGCTGAAGAAAATCAAAATATAAATTTTATAATTCCAATTGCCCCAACTACTGATAAAAGTGAATATTTATTTTTTCAAAGCAATAAAAATCCAATTGCTAAATATTACTCATCAAAAATCAAAACAATTAAAAACTTCAAAGACTCTCGTTTTGATTATGTAATTGAAACATCAAAAAATACAAAGATTTATCTAATCAAGAAACATCCTTGCTATGAAATATTAAAAGAATGTGATCTTGCAATTACAACTGTTGGAGCAAATACTGCAGAATTAGCAGCAATTAGTCTTCCAATGTTAGTAGTTCTGCCAACTCAACATTTAAATATGATGAATGCCTGGGATGGTATTTTTGGAGTTCTTGGAAAAATTTCATTCATAAATAGATTCTTAACGTTTATAATCAAAAAATTCTATTTTAAAAAAAAGAAATTTTTTGCTTGGCCAAATATTAAAGCTAAAAGAATGATTGTCCCTGAAAGGATAGGTAATATTTCACCAATAAAAATTGCAAGAGAAGTATTATTTCTTATTAAAAATAGAGATCAATTAAAAAGTATTAGGAATAATCTACACAAAGAAAGAGGCGATAAAGGTGCTGCAAAAAAACTTGCTTCTATAATTCTTAATTCAATAAAAAAACTTTAACAATTACCAGGGGTCATCAATTTCAAACTTTTCTGATTTTTTATTATCTTGAACAAAATTTTGTTCATCTAGTGGTTCAATATCTAAAGTTTCAGTTGCATTTTGAATTGGTCTTTTCGAAGTTAAATTAGTAGTTGATTGTTTCTTTTGCTTAAAATCAATATTGTTTTTTTCATCTATTTGATTCTCAATCTGATCAGAATAATCATTATCCATATATAGCTTTTTTCTGTTATTTGTTTCCTCTGAAGAACCCTTTATTTCAACATATTCAAGTTCATCTTCATAATCGTCTTCATAATCGTCTTCATAATCATCTTGTTCAAGAACTTCTTCATTTTCCTCGACCAAATTGTTTTGCTGTTCTGATTCAGAACCTGAAAGTAACTGATTCTCAACAGGTACAAGATTTGCTGTGTATCCATTTGCTTCCCTTTCATCCCATGAAGAGCCCCCTACTCCAAGTTTCTCAAGTAGTCCACTACTTAGTTGCTTTAATTTCTCTTCAGCACCTTCATAAACAATAATCCTATCGGTACCACTACTTACAATTTCCTCAACAGGTATTTCCCAAGTACTTAAAACTCCCTCACCTAAAAGCGGAACACCAACTGCACCCATAACAAGAGATATCAAATCCCCAGTCTCAATATCAAAAGAAAAGCCAAGAACTCTTCCTAAAAGTTGTCCAGATTCTGTGATCACCTGACAATTAATTACCTTCCCATATCTTTCAGGAGAAAAACTCTCACTCAAAGAATCAAGAGAGTCAACTAATATAACATCTCCAACTTGCTTTATACTTTCTAAAGGCATCCATTTTGGCAGTCCTGGTAGAAATCTTGTAAGTGGATTATCTCTTAGTCCCAAAGCGACCACCTCTCTTCTATCGATATCAACAACAACTTCGCCAACTACGCCTAGCCGCCTCCCAGTATCAGTAGTTATAACTTGTGTTCCCATTAATTCTGACCTTAACCATAAACGTTCGCTTGGAACCGAGTTAGGGAGATTCTTATTAGTAGAGGTGTTAGACAAGCTCATAAATTTCTTTTTATCATTCTGACGTATAAATTTAAAAAAGTGTGTTTATGCAGCATTTGGTAACCCAAGAACTTGAGTATTAGCCCCTCTTGCTTGCGCAACCCCAATTGTTCGTTCAGACGCACTAATCATAGGCCTTCTATGACTGACGACTATAAATTGAGCATTTGATGACTGATTCGATATTAGTTTTGACAACCTTTCAACATTAATACCATCTAAAAAACTATCAACCTCATCTAATGCATAAAAAGGTGAAGGTTTATACTTTTGCAAAGCAAATAAAAAACTTAAAGCGGTTAACGATTTTTCACCACCTGACATAGATGCTAATCTTCTGACGTTTTTTCCCTTAGGATGAGCGACTAAAGTTAATCCTCCTTCTAAAGGAGAATTAGGATTTTCAAGTTGAAGGAATCCATCTCCATCAGATAAATTTGCAAAAATTTCTCTAAAATGTTTATCAACTTCTGTAAATGCTTGCATAAAAGCCTCCTGACGCATCGTAGATACGGTTTCTATTCTCAGCAATAATTCAGATCTTTCATTAGATAGAATTTCTAATTTTTCTCGCAAACCATTTAATCTCTCAATTAATTCTTCTAGTTCATCAAGAGCCAACATATTAACAGGTTCTAAGCTTTGTAGTTTTGCATTTATGATCGAAATTTCTGATTGCAAAGATTCAAGACTCTTCCCTTCATATTCTCCAAACTGCGGGGATGGATTAGGTAGATCTTTTTTATAATTTTCTAATTTTATTTTCTCGCTCCTCATTTCTTCTTTAAGAGAATGCATATCCCTCTCAAGATATTCAAGCTTCAACAGATAGTTATTATATTCTTGCCTTTTATTTGAAATTGAAGAGTTTAATTCATCTCTTTTCCTTCTCAATAAACCTAGATCCCTCTCTAGAGAATTTTTTTGATTATCGAGATCTAAAAGCTCTTTTTTAAATTCATCTCTTTTTTCTATCCATTCACTATGAGCAATTGCGAGTTGTTTAATAGATTCCTGTAAGTTTTTTTCTTGTAATAAAGTAATTTTTAATGAATTATTGATACGCTCTTTGTCTAAAGCAAATTGATTCTTTTTATCTAGTAATGAATTTCTCTCCTTGATAAGTAATTCAAGTTTTTTATCAAGATTATTAAAATCGTCATTAAAAGCAATTAATGATGATTTTTGATTTTTTTCATAATTTGCCTTTTGAATGGTTTCTAGTTGATTAAACTTATCGTAATAAGGCTTCAATTCATTTTTTAAATGACCTAACTCGTTAACTAATAAATTATTAGCAGTATCAAGTTTAATTAATCTCGATTTACAATCCTCAATTCTTTGCGAGACAACTTTAAGAGAATCTTGATTTACTTCAATTTCTTTATTAAATGAGGCACAATCCTCAATAATTTGACTGCGGTTAGAATTTAATTTACTAAGTCTATTATTTTTTATTATCAAATCATTATTTGACTCTTTTAAAGCCTCTTCGATAATTAATAATCTCTCTTTTATAGGACTAGAATCATCAATATCATTATTAATTCCAAACCTATAAGCCAAATCTTTATTTAACTTGCTACCTCCTGTAATAGCTCCACTTGCTTCTAATAATTCACCACTTAAAGTGACCAACCTATTTTTTTGTGTAGATAACCTAGCTGAGGATAAGTCTGAAAAAACCAAAGTATCTCCAAAAACATATCGAAAAACATCTGAATAGACTTCATCAAAAGTAATTAGATTAATAGCTTTATCAATAAATCCATTCTCCCTGTTATTTTCAAATCTTGAAATTGCATAATTCTTTTTTTGACTTTTAATTCTATTTAAAGGTAAAAAAGTTAATCTTCCCGCTTTTTTCTTTTTAAGAATTTCAATTGCTTTAGCAGCAATATGATCATTATCAACAACAATTTGTCCTAACCTATTTCCAGCAGCAATTTCTAATGCATATCTATTTTTCTCGCTGACCTCTCCAAGTTGAGCTACATAACCATGTATACCCTCTAACCCTGCCTCTAAGAGAATTCTAAGGGCATATGAACCTCTAGATTCGTTTAAAGCTTCCTTCCTGCTTTCAAATCTAGATAAATCCTTTTCAAGCCTTAATTGCTCGTTATTTAGCCTTGATTTAGTTTTAATTAATAAATCGATTTCATTCTCTAAAGAATTAATTTCTGCGCTGTTACTTGCCAAGTTTTTATTCTGTGTATCGGATGTCTCTTTTTTGCTTTGATTTCCCTGAACAAGTTTCTGCTTTTCTAAGTCTAAGCATTCGATCTGTGACAATATCTCATCTTTTTGTATATTATTTTGGATAGTTTCTTCTTCAATTTTCCTTTTTTTTATTTCCAAAGGATTAATTTGATTTTTTATACTTTCAAGCTCAGTATTTAATTTGATACTTTGTTTTGAGAATTCTCCAGATTCTCCAGCCGCATCAGAAAGTTTTTTTCTGGATAGTTTGTGTTTTGAAGTGAGATCATCAATTTGCAAGTTCAATTGATTTAAAAAATTATCATCGAAATTTTCTTTTCTCATCTTTTCTGACTCAATATTTCTTTTAGAAATTGCAATTTCATCTCTCTGCTTTTGTAATTTAATACCTTCTTCTTTATTCAGACTTGATATCCTATCAAGTTCTCTCAAGCTAGAATTAATACTTCCAATATCAGAATTCACTTTAATCAATTTATCCTCGCCTTTCTCCTTAAGCTCATCAACAAGTATTTTCAAGGCATCTTCTAAGACTAATATTTCTTTACTAATAGATTCTTTTTGTTTATTAAATAAAATTTTATTTTTTTCAATTTCACTTCCTTTTCTTTCTATAGATTCAACATGTTTAACTTGTTTTTCAAAAATAAGAACTTTCTCTATTTCCGTTATTTGTAATAGTTTTGACTTTAACTCTTTATATCGCTTTGCTTTTTCACATTCTTTTTCAAGCTTATTTTTACTAGATTGCAATTCATTTTCTAAAATTTCACATCTTTCTTGTCTTTCGAAAACGTCATTTAATTTTGCATTAGTTTGTTCTATTCTTGCATCAAAAAGTGCGACTCCTGCTAATTCATCAATAAGATTTCTCCTCTCCTTATTATTCATTGATACTATTCTTGTTACATCACCCTGCATAACAACATTGCTGCCCTCAGGATCAACACTAATATCTCTTAATATTCTCTGTATTTGTTGCAAGGTACATTGTTTGCCATCAGAAGTATAAGTAGAAGCATAAGAACCACCTGGCATAAGTCTTAATTTTCTAGAAACTACCCATTCTTTTTGACCTTTATTAAGGGAAATTTCTTCTTCTTCTAGTTCCAAAGGCGGAAGGTCCTCTCTGGGAGACCAATCTTGAATATTAAATTTTACTGATACAGATGTTTCTGATGACTTACCCTCTTTAACTTTGGAGTTATTTATTAGATCTGGTAATCTTTCAGCCCTCATCCCTCTACTATTAGCTAGACCTAAACAGAATAAAATTCCATCTAAAATATTACTTTTCCCAGAACCGTTAGGGCCTGTAACCACTGTGAAACCCTCTTCAAGAGGAATTTTTACATTTCCCCCAAAAGATTTAAAATTTTCAAACTCGACCTGATTGATATGTACCAATCTCAAGTCTCAATAGCTAAATAAGAATAACTAATTTGCAAAAATTCTCAATAGAAATATTACGTTTATTTATAAATGAATATTAATAATTTTTGCTCAATCTACAAGAATCACCCGAAATTTCAAACAAACCAGAAAGAAGTTCACCATCCAAAATGAATCGATAATATTCAGAGTCCAATTTATCAGAAACATTTTTAAATATTCCATGATCAATTCTTTTAACAAACCCTCTATTATCAGAAAGTTCATGTTCTATCCTGGAGAGCCATAAAAGTCTATGATTTGGCTGCTTAGAAATTTCTATAGAAGCTTGATTTAATAAAGGTAGTTTTAAAAATTTCCAAGTTAAACAATCTATCCCATTTTCAACAAGAAAATCATAATGAATATCTATAGCTTTAGCAGAATAAACTTTATGTTCAAGCAAAACCCATTTATTCATTATCTAGTGGATAAATAAATCGAATCTATTTTCAAAACAAAGTTGAGTAAAGATATATTTTCTAAGAGATGTTTCCTGTTATTTAATTACTTGCATCAGGAACAAATCTTAAAGCAATAAATAGCAAACTTCCAGCTCCAGCGATAGCTGCAGCTACTAATCCAAAATCTGTAGGGATTGTGCGAGATGCAAAAATTAATGATGCAAATGTAATATACATGATGAAATTTAAACAAATTTAATAAATTCAGTTATAGCTTAACAAAACCTTCTTACAGAACAGAGTAGATGAATAAAATGTAAATAAACTTTTATATGTTTTTATTCTATATAAATCGCACAATTCTTTAGATAAGGGTTCCAAATTAGGAAAATAGGGTCTAATCTTAAAATAAATAAGTTTGAATAATGGAGACTTACCATCCTCCCAAAGAAGTAGAAGAAAAAGAAGATAAATCTGATCTTCCTGAAAAAGAAGTTATCTTGGAAAAATGGTTACTTGAAAAAATTGACAGTTTAATACCTTTAATAAAAGAAAAATGGCCTAACATTGCACAACAAACCCTTGAAGCCACAAAAGGGAGTATTGATGATTTAGTTGAAGTAATAGCTAGCCATAGTGGAACCTCAGCAATTGGAATAAAAAGCCAACTATTTGAAATCATTGATTCAATAAGAGAAAACAATTGGGAAATATCAGAAAAAATTGAGCCTATTGAAAGTCAATTAGAAGAATTATTAGAAGAGCTGAACAATACACTTAGACCAAAAATAGAAAGTCCAATAAGAAAAAAACCACTA
The DNA here is from genome assembly GCA_003280995.1 of Prochlorococcus sp. AG-355-A09. Classification (GTDB taxonomy): domain Bacteria; phylum Cyanobacteriota; class Cyanobacteriia; order PCC-6307; family Cyanobiaceae; genus Prochlorococcus_A. Next base: position 20,785 of record QCDG01000004.1, read on the forward strand.
TTATCTATTGCTATTGCAGCTGGTATTGGTTTACTAATAGGAAGTCTCCTAAACAGTGGCAGAAAATAATATGGAAAAACCAAAAAATAAAAACTTTGCAAATACAGCCTCCAGAATTTCAGCCATCGCAAGTTCAGTGATGGATTTGCATGTCAGAATAGCTCTTCAAGAAGTAGATAGAGAAAAAAGAAGATTAATTAGTGGTGGAATATTTTTAGCAATTGGCAGCACATTATTATTATTAGTACTAATTTGCATCCATATTATTTTTTATCTTTTTCTAGCAAAATATAATAACTGGAATATTGAATATAATTTACTACTCATAATATTTATCGATTTATTTCTTGCAGGCCTAAGTTTGAAGCTTGGAGGAAAATTAGTCAAAGGACCATATCTTCCTCAAACATTAGAGGGTTTAGGCAAGACAACAAAGGCCGTTTTAGGCAAAAAATAATTTACCTAATTAAATACTTTATCCATCTACAATCGATCCCCCCATTACTAACAGGAATTTTCAATGAAGATTTCATTTTCAAATATTTTGTAAGTTTTGGATTTCCACTTAGGAGCCAAAATTCCCAATCTGAAAAATTGTTCTTTAGAAAGACTCCCATTTGTTCATATAAACTAATTAATTCATTTTCATCGCCTAATTTTTTGCCATATGGAGGATTACATATGATAATCCCAGGTGTGCAACTTAATTGGAGTTCTAAAAAATCATTATTTATAAGCTCAATATAATTCTCGAGTCCAGCTAATGATATGTTTAGATTCGCCTGCTCAAAGACCTTTTTATTAATTTCACACCCTGTTATTGTTGGTAATTTTTCATAATTTATGATTTTATTTTTTGCCTTATTTTTTTCATTAAGATAAATATCTTGCCTAAAGTCTAACCAATTTTCAAAAAGATATACCTGATCAATATTTATGGGAACTCCAAGAAATTGATTGACTGCCTCAATTAAAAAAGTACCCGAACCACACATTAAATCTATTAATGGAACTTTGCCATTCCATTGAGTCATATTTATCAATCCAGAAGCTAAATTTTCTTTTAATGGAGCATACCCAATTGCTGGTCTATAGCCTCTTTTGTGTAAGCTTTCTACGCTGCTTTGAAGACTGAGAATTGCTTTATTATTATTTAAATGCAGATGAATTATAAAATCAGGATTATCTAGAGAAATATTTGATCTTTTATTCCAAACTGCCTGTTGCAAATCAGTTATAGAATTTTTTACTTCAAGAGCTGTGAAATGAGTATGACTTAAAGAAGATGTTCTCCCAGTTACTTGAACGTTAAACGTTTTATCAAAGTGCAACCAATTTAACCAATCAAATGAATCTCTAACCCCCGAATATAAAGATTGCTTGTCATAGCAATTAAAACTTGCAATTTCTCTGTAAAAACGAAAAGCTAATCTGGAATAGAAATGAACTCTATAAAAAGTTTCTAGATCACACTCAAAATTAATAAATCTTTTATGAGTATTAATATTAAAGCCGCCTAAATTTGAAATTTCTTCTGCTAAAGATTTCTCTAGTCCCTCCGGAGATGATGCCACTACATTCATATACGCTAAAACTTAGTAAAAAAACTATTCAATAACCATTTTGCCTGTCAGAATATAAATGTCCAATAGGACTAGGTGATCTCAACCGATGTTTCGGACAGCGGTTCGATTCCGCTCAACTCCACTATTTGGGGTTGTAATGGTTTCGACGGGGCATAAGGAAGGTGACTGAAGCCGGCTCGGTTAGAGCAAAAACACAAATGCTAACAAAATCGTTAGTTTCTCCCGTCAAACAGCACCAGTTGCTGCTTGATCTTAAAGGAGATGGGGTTATATCAGCCTTATCAACCAAATGATACGAGGAGTCTGGAAGGACTCCACTTTTTTTAAATGACTAAGAAGTTGTAATAGATAATTTATTAGTGTGTAAATATTGCTTCAAATGCTTGTATTAAAAAGAATTTTTTTAATTTTATAAGTTTAAATACTGAGAAGATAAGTTTTAAATTAATTTATCTTATTAAAAAATCGAATCTTGCAAAATGGAATCTAGTAAAACACTGAATGACTTGATAATAAATCTCAAACCAAAAGTTATTAGATTCACTGGCGAAAAATTTCCCAATCAACTATGGAATAGTGGTTTTCAAATAAAAAAAAATAAGAAAATATCTAGCTAAAAATTTAATTAAATGCTTGAAAAAGGATTTTTAGGCATTTTTTTTAAACATTTTTTTGACAATTCCTGAAGTACTTTAAATTCACTTTTATTTAAATTCCACTTGAATACATTCGATACATCTATAACTTGAGATTTTTTTCGCATTCCAACGAGCGGAATAGCTCCTTGATAACAACACCAATTAATTGCTACTTGCGCTTGGGAAACTGATCTTTGATTTGCAATTCTTTTTAAACACCTCCGCAATTCATATGTTGGTTTTTTATAGTTTTTAAATAATGCATTGCGAATAAAACTTTTTTCTTTATTCTCTTCTTTATCTGGATCGATACAAAGTATTCCAAAGGCCAAAGGACTATAAGCAAAGAAATCAATATTATTTTCTTCGCAAATTTTTTTTACCTGATATTGTTTTCCTAAATCGGGAGCCAGTAAAGAAAACTGTATTTGAACACTCTTTAGGCTCTGATCTCTTTTTGCTAAGAAATTAATTAATTTCATCAATCTTTTAGGGCCTATATTTGATAAGCCTATTTGAAAATCAAAGCCTTCATCTTTTAAATCGCAAAGATTATTCAACAGCCCTAATTCTTGCCAAGGATTGTATTTTGCAGTAGACCAATGTAATTGCACTATGTCTAATTTGTTATTAAGTCTTTCTAAACTTTTCAAAAAAGGTTTATTAAAACCTCTGTTACCTATTCTCCAGGGATAAGGTGCAAGTTTGGTTGCTACTTGAATTCTTTTTTTCTTTGCTGAAGGAGTATTTAATAAAAATTTTCCTATCAACAATTCACTCCTACCCTGAAGATTCCCAGTACCGTATGAATCTGCAGTATCAATTAGATCGAAACCTCGTAGTAACGCTTCATTATATGTCTCACGTAAATCATCGTCATTTGTAGATTGGTAATTCCAGAAAAGCTTATTCCCCCAAGACCACGTACCTAATCCAATTCTTTTCTTCACTAGCCAATTTAAATAAGGAACTTTATAAGGTTATCTAAAAATATTAACTTCTTTAAAATATTTCAAAAAATAAGTTTTAAAGCATTAAAAATCAATTTCTCTTGACATTAAGAAATTATTCTCCAAAGTAAGAGAAATAAAAATAAAAAATTGTTCATTACCGTTTGCGGACAAAAAGGGGGGGTGGCCAAGACCTGTACAAGTATTCACCTTGCTAGTGTTTGGCATTCTGAAGGTAAAAAAGTTTGCATAGTCGATGCTGACAAGAATAGATCTGCTTTAGCATACGCATCAAGAGGCAATCTTCCATTTCCAGTTTTCCCCGTCAGTTCTGCTGCTAAAGCATCAAGGTCATCAGAAATTGTAGTAACTGATGGCCAGGCTAGCAGTGATCAAGAAGAACTTAAACACCTAGCATATGGTTCAGATTTAGTTATCTTACCTACAACTGCAAAAGCAAGATCAGTAGAATTAACTGTTGAACTAGCTAATCTATTAAGCAACTTAAAAGTTAACCATGCTGTAGTAATAGTAAAAGTTGATTTTAGACAGCAAAAAGCAGCGCAACAAGCCAAAGCAGCTCTAGAAAATTTTGGTTTATATGTTTTTGATACATTTATACCCTTACTTTCAGCATTTGATAAAGCAGAAGCCTCGGGCAATGCTGTATTTGAAGCTGTAGACGATTTAGGTAGATCAGATCCTCGTCGAATGACGGGCTGGTCTGCTTATTGTTCAATTGCCTCACAAATTCCATGCCTGATTTCGAAGCCCTCATCCGACACCAACAACTTAAACAACCAACAACCAATCAGCGCTTAAAAGTAGTTGATTCTCCTAATTTTGAAGAAGAAAAAAACGGAGAAGCAATAATTAAACAATCTGGATTATTAGTTAATTTTTTTGGAGGTTTTATAGGCTCTATAATTGGAACTTTAACAATACTGTTTCTCTATATGAATGAATATCTACCATTAGATTTACTAAAACTTAAGTAGTATATTCACTATTTATTTCAACATATTTTTTAGAAAGATCGCAGCCCCAAGCTGTACCTTTCGATTCGCCAGAATTTAGATTAATCATAATTTTTACAATGTCATCTACTAAATATCTACCTTGCATTCTGGACCTAATGTAGTCTCTGACTTTTTGTGGATCATATTTATTTAACTTGCCATTTTCCAAAATCTGAGCGTTTCCTATATACAAGTCAACGTCATTAAAATTAAACTTAACTCCAGAATTACCTGCAGCAGAAATGATTCGTCCCCAATTAGGATCACAACCATGTATCGCAGTTTTTACTAAGGCAGAATTGCAAATAGATTTCGCGAGCATAATTGCATCATCTGTATTTTTTGCTCCTTGAACCAAAACTTCTAATAAACAATTTGCTCCCTCTCCATCCCTTGCAATATTTTTTGCCAAGTTCTGACATACAATATCAATCCCTTGTTGGATAATTGGAAAAAACTTTTTTTCAATTTTCTCTCCTGCATTTATTCCAACAAAAGAATCATTTGTGCTTGTCTCTCCATCAACTGATATTGCATTAAAAGATTTTTGAACCGCAATAGCAATCATTTTGTCCCATTCTTCTTTTTGAATACCCGCATCACAGGTTAAAAAAGCAAGCATTGTAGCCATGTTGGGGTAAATCATTCCTGAACCTTTTGCAAATCCTGCTATTTTTATTTTTCTACCTTGAATAATTGTCTCTATTGACACTTTTTTCAAAGTCAAATCAGTAGTTAAAATTGCTTCTGCTGCATTTTCAAAATTATTACCCTTTAAATCACTAACCAAATTCGGTAAATTTTTTACTAAATAATTTATTTGTATCGGAACACCAATTACACCAGTTGAGCACATTAAAACTTCTTCTTCTTTTATTCCTAAAAGTTCCGCAATCTTTCCTGTAGCAATTTGAAAATGTTGAATGCCAAGATTTCCTGTACATGCATTTGCTTGTCCAGAATTAATTAGTATTGCTCTTACCAAACCTGAAGTTTTTTTTATCCTTTCCTCACAAATATCCACACAAGAAGCTCGAACTATTGATTGGGTAAACATCCCACTAAAAATACTTCCTTCTGGAGCGAGTATTAGTGCTAAATCTTTTTTATTAGACGCTTTTAAACCAGCAGATATCCCAGCAAAAAGGAACCCCTTGGGTGTTACCTTACTGTCATCAACAAACGACCAATTGGAATCTAACTGGCTCAAACTTTTTAGTATTTTAATTCATACTAACTTCTCTTTAATACTAAAGAAACTAAGTAATTAGATTATTATTAATTATATGGATATTCTTCAAAAATTAAAAAACAACCAAAGAAGGATTGGTTTAACAGGAGGTATTGCAAGTGGGAAGACAACCATAACTAATTACATTAGAAAACATAAAAACATACCAATATTAGATGCAGATCATTTTTCAAGAGAATTAATCAAACCAAACACATATGGATATAAGAAAATTTTGGATTATTTTGGAAATAAAATTATTGATAATAAAAGCAATTCAGCAAGGGAAATAAACAGAAAACTTTTAAGGAACATTATTTTTAAAAATTCAGCAAGCAAGGAATGGATTGAAAAACTACTTCACCCCTTAATTAAAGAAAGAATGATAGAAGAATGCAGTCAATACAGGAATAATCAAACTATAGTATTGGTTATTCCATTATTGTTTGAAGCAAAATTTGAAGATATTTGTACAGAAATATGGTTAGTTAAATGTCATAAAGAACTTCAAAAAAACAGACTTATCACAAGAGATAAAATTAGCGAAAAAGAAGCATATGAATTGATAAATTTTCAATTAAGTTTTGAAGAAAAAAGAAAATTCTCAGATATTATTTTAGAGAATTCGGATGATCAAAATAAATGGATCAATACGATAAAAAAGCTTCTTTAAGCTTTAGCTATTTAATTGTTCCATAAGAAGTTTATTTGCAAGTTTAGGGTCAGCTTTACCTTTTGTTCTTTTCATAAGTTGACCAACAAAAAAACCAAGTAACTTAGTTTTGCCATTTTTAAATGCTTGAACTTCATTGGGATGTTCACTTATAAGTTCATCAATTATTGGTAAAATACTTGAAGAATCAGATATCATTGCCAACCCTTTTTCTTCAACTAATTTTTTAGGAGAAATATTTTTTTGAATAAGTTCAGGTAAAATTTCTTTTGCAATTTTTCCACTAATTATATTATTTGAAATCATGTTAATCATTTCAGCAAGATTTTCAGGACTAAGCTTTAATTCACTAAAACTTAGTTTGTTTGATTTTAAATAGCCCACAATATCACTTGTTACCCAATTTGAAGCTAGTTTAGCCTCAGCACCATTTGCTACTGTTTCTTCAAAAAAGTTTGCCATGCTTATTTCATCAGAAATTACCCTTGCATCATATGCAGACAACCCAAATTGACTTACGTATTTATTTCTTTTCTTTGAAGGTAATTCTGGTAGTTCTTTAAACCATATTTCTTGTTGGGCTTTTGTTATTTCAATTGGACCTAAGTCAGGATCAGGAAAATATCTATAGTCACTGCTACCTTCTTTTAATCTCATACTTTTCGTTAATTGCTTAGCTTCATCCCATAACCTTGTTTCTTGAACAATTTTTCCTCCATTTTCATAAACTTCTATTTGTCTGGCTATTTCATAATCACAAGCCTTTTGAATTGCAGAAAATGAATTCATATTTTTTATTTCCACTTTGGTACCAAAAGGAGCATTAGATCCTTTTCTAACTGAAATATTGACATCGCAGCGTAATGAACCCTCTTGCATATTTCCGTCTGATACCCCTAGATATCTAACTGTTCTTCTAATCTCTGAAGCATATTCAGATGCCTCTTTACCAGATCTAATATCTGGTTTACTTACAATCTCACACAATGCTATTCCGGCACGATTGTAATCAACTAAAGAATACTTAGAGCCAGCTAATCTATCACTTCCTGAATGGACTAGTTTTCCGGCGTCTTCTTCCATATGTAGCCTTTCTATACCAATTTTTTTTATATAAGGTTCTTTGTCCTTTTCAATTATTTCAACCTCTAACCAACCATTTTCAGCTAGTGGCTCATCAAATTGTGAAATTTGATAATTTTTAGGAAGATCAGGATAAAAATATTGTTTTCTATCAAATTTACAATGTTCTGCAACGTTTAAATTTAATGCTAACGAAGTTTTTACAGCATACTCAAGAACAGTCTCATTCAGAACTGGAAGAGTTCCTGGTAAACCACAAACTACAGGATCTATATGGGTATTAGGTGCATCACCAAAAGCTGTTGACGCAGATGTGAATATTTTACTTTTCGTATTAAGCTGTACATGAGTTTCCAAACCAATCACAGCTTCCCAAGATTCCAAATTGTTCATTATCAAAAGTCTCTTTATTAATAATATTGGATATAAAGGAAAAGAGGACCAAAACACAAATAAAAATATTAATTTTTAAATGGCACAAGAAACCAAAAATTCAATATTAATCATTGGCGGTGGACTTTTAGGTTTATCTATTGCTTATGAATTTTCTAGAAATAACTTCAAAGTTTTAGTTTTAAGCAAAAACAGAAATGAATCAGCAGGATTTGTTGCTGCTGGAATGTTAGCTACTCATGCCGAAGGGCTCGAAGATGAATTACTAAAATTTGGCCAAGAAAGTCAAAGTCTAATTCCAAAGTGGATTAAAAGTATTGAACAAGATAGTAATATTAAATGCGGTTTAAAAAAATGTGGCATAGTAGTTCCTTTTAAAAACAAAGAAGATCTTGAAGAGTTTCCCACATATGAATATGGAAAATATTTAAATCACAAAGATCTTCAAACAGAAATTAATGGAATGAATTCTATTTGGAAACATGGTTTACTTTTTGAACAAGATGGTCAAATAGATAACCGAAGAAGACTGATGCGTGCACTTGAGAGAGCATGCTCCTTGCATGGAGTCGAATTTCAAGAAGGATCAGAAGTAGAGGATTTGACAATCGAAAAAAACAAAATTACAGGTGCAACAGTTTTATGTGCCACTGGGGAAATAAAAAAAATTAACTGCGAAAAAGCAATTATATGCAGTGGTGCATGGAGTAAAAAAATTTTTAATAAGATTCCAATCTTTCCTGTAAAGGGACAAATGCTTTCAATACAAGGTCCAACAAATTTTTTGAAAAGGGTTATTTTTGGTCCAAAAACTTATCTAGTTCCCCGTGATGATGGACTTATTGTAGTTGGAGCAACAGTTGAAAAAGATTCAAAATTTAATCAAGGTAATACTCCTAATGGAATAAAACAACTACAAGAAGGAATTCGCTCCCTATTGCCAGAAGCTATTAATTGGCCACAAATGGAACATTGGTGGGGCTTTAGACCTTGTACACCAGATCTAAAACCAATAATTGGAAAATCAAAAATTGAAAATCTTTTTATAGCTACAGGACATTACAGAAATGGAGTTTTATTTTCTGCAATAACAAGTGATCTTCTTTTGAAAATAGTTCAAAATAAAAATCTTAAAGAAATAGAAAAAAGCTTTTTAGAAAAATTTAGTTTAGATAGATTTGCGATTTAAATTTTAATTTTCAGATCGCCAATTCGAATCAGAAGTTTCCCACTCACATAACTCCTCTTCGTTAAACCATAGATCAATTTCAAATTTTGCTGTATCTTCTCCATCAGAACCATGAATAATATTCCTCCCAATATCTATAGCTAAATCACCTCTAATTGTTCCAGGCTCTGCTTCCAGAGGTTTTGTTGCACCTATTAGTTTTCTAGCACTCAAAATAACTCCTTCACCTTCCCACACCATTGCTACAACAGGACCACTTGAAATAAAGTCTACTAAATCACCAAAAAAGGGTCTTTCTCTATGTACTCCATAATGATTTTGAGCAAGTTCTTTTGAAGGAATTAATTGCTTTAATCCAACTAATTTAAATCCTTTTTTTTCAAATCTGCCAATAATCTCAGAAACATATCCTCTTTGAACTCCATCTGGTTTAATTGCAATAAAGGTTCTCTCTTTGGTCATTTAGTTAATAATCACTCTATGTATATTCAACTTTTGGGTGGTAACTTGGCAAGTAATCATTAAAATAAAAGATATTGTTTTGAGTTATTTTCAAAAACATTTATTAATCACTAAGACATAAATTGACCAATTTTGAGCCGAAAAAATTAAAGAATATTTGGACTATTGAAGATAGTATTTCGACTTATAACATAGACAAATGGGGAGATAAATATTTTTCTATAAATTCCAAAGGAAACATATCAGTAACTAGAGATATAAAATCTAAAAATAAGATTGATCTTTTTAAGCTTGTTAAAGAACTAAAGAGTAGAGAAATAAATCCTCCATTAATCATAAGATTTAATGATATCTTGAAAGATCGAATAAACGCATTACATGACTCTTTTTTAAAAGCAATAAAAACCTATAAATATAAGAACATTTATCAAGGCGTTTTTCCTGTCAAATGTAATCAACAGAAAAATGTCCTAGAAAAGATAATAGAGTTTGGTAGCCAATGGAATTTTGGTTTAGAAGTAGGAAGTAAATCAGAACTATTAGTTGGCCTTGCACTTCTTGAAAACCAAAATTCATTATTAATTTGCAACGGATATAAAGATAAAAAATATATTGAGATTGCTACTTTGGCCAGAAAACTCGGCAAAAATCCAATAATAGTTATTGAGCAACGAGATGAGGTAAGAAGAATTATTCAAGCAGTTCAAGAACTTAACGCGACTCCATTGATAGGAATTAGAGCAAAGTTATCAAGTAAAAGTAGTGGTAGGTGGGGTAAATCTATTGGAGATAATTCCAAATTTGGATTATCAATCCCAGAAATTATGTTGACAATAAAAGAACTAAAAGAAGCAAATCTTATCAACGAAATGAAATTGCTCCATTTTCATATAGGCAGTCAAATAAGTGATATTGCTGTGATCAAAGACGCATTACAAGAAGCGAGTCAAATATATGTTGAACTATGCAAACTAGGAGCCCCAATGCAATATATCGACGTTGGGGGAGGATTAGGTATAGATTTTGATGGAACTAAAACCTCCTCCAACACCTCTACTAATTACTCTCTTCAAAATTACGCTAACGATGTAATTGCAACTATTAAGGATTCATGTGAATTAAATAATATCAATCATCCAACAATAATCTCAGAAAGTGGAAGAGCAATAATTAGTCATTGTTCAGTTTTAATTTTTAATGTCTTAGGAACAAGTCATGTCAGTTCAAAACTACAAATTATTGATAAAAAAAATCAACAATTAATAATTTCAAATTTACTTGAAACTTTCTATGAATTAAAAAAACTTAAAAATAAAAAAATAAATTTATCTCAAATAATTGAACTATGGAATGATGCAAAAAAGTTTAAAGAAGATTGCTTAGTCGCTTTTAGATTAGGATTTTTAAGTTTAGCAGAAAGAGCTTATGCAGAAGAACTTACTTGGGCTTGCGCAAAAGAAATTTCTAATAACCTGAATAATGATGAAATCAATCACCCTGATTTATCTGAAATTACAGAAACTCTTGCATCAACTTATTATGCCAACTTATCTATCTTTAAATCTATTCCCGATAGCTGGGCAATAAATCAGATTTTTCCAATAGCACCAATACATAGGCACTTAGAGGAGCCGTTCTGCAAAGGCAACTTTGCAGATTTAACTTGTGATTCAGATGGGAAACTAAATCATTTTATTGATGATGGAAAAATTAAATCATTACTAAATTTACATAAGTTAGAGGAAGATAAAGATTATCTAATTGGAATTTTTATGACTGGAGCCTATCAAGAAGCATTAGGAAACTTGCACAATTTATTTGGTAGTACAAACGTTGTTCATATAGACATAAATCAAGATAATTCATATAAAGTCAAAAATATTATTAAAGAGGACAGTAAATCTGAAATTTTAGAATTATTAGATTACAGTTCAGCTTCTTTAGTTGAATCTATAAGGATTAATACTGAATCAGCAATTGATCAAAAAAAATTAACTATTGAAGAAGCAAGGAAATTAATGGATCAAATCGAAATTAGTCTCAGAAAAAGTAGTTATTTATCAGAATGACTATCTAATATGTTTTGCAAATAATTTTTGGCATAAGCTAAAGCATCACTTAACTTATCAATATCTTTAGCACCTGCTTGAGCAAAGTTAGGCTTTCCTCCTCCACCTCCCGAACATATTCTTGCAATCTCATTAATTAAATTACCTGCATGCAATCCTTTTTTTACTGCATCATCTCCTAAAGAAACTACAAATAACAACTTTCTATTTTCTGGATTTGGTATTCCCCCAAGAATCACTATTGCTTTATTTCCCAAATGAGAAGTTAAATTAAGTGCTGCAGATTGCAAAGAATTTCCATCTAAGCCATCAATCTGATTTACTAAAATTGAAAAAGAATTTACTATTTGTGAGGATGATTTTATAGAAGAGTATTTAAAGTATGCAATTTCATCTTTCATTTTTTGTATCTCTTTATTCTTATTAATAAGCTCTGCTTGCAAATTATTAACCCTTTCAAAAAGTTGATTAGGATTTGCTTTTAACAAATCACTTAGTTGGTTTACTAAAGCATTTCTATCACTGAAATAGTCTAATGCTGATTGGCCTGATAATGCTTCGATTCTTCTGACTCCAGCTGAGATTCCTTCCTCACTAATTATTTTGAAAGAACCTAATTCGGATGTAGTTTTAACATGTGTGCCCCCACAAAGTTCCATGGAAACTCCTGGTACATTAACAACGCGCACTTCATCATCATATTTTTCTCCAAACATGGCGACTGCGCCCTTTTCAAGAGCCTCACTCTTAGACATATTTTTTATTTCTAGGGCATGATTTTCCATAATCCAAGAGTTAACTAAAGTCTCAATCTTGGAAATTTGATCTTTAGAAATAGGATTAGAGGAATTAAAATCAAATCGTAATTTATTAAAGGCTACTAATGAACCTTTTTGTCCAACACTTTCATTAATAACTGATTTAAGTGCAGATTGTAATAAATGAGTAGCTGTATGATTTGCAGCAGCCTTAGCTCTGTTGGAGGAGCTAACATTAGTCTTAACTTTTTGTCCAATAGTTAATTTTCCTTTTTTGATCGTTCCATAATGTAAAAAAACATTTTTCTTGCGCATGACATTATCAACCAAGACCTCAACATCGTTTGAAAATATCGTTCCAATATCACCAACTTGCCCGCCAGATTCTCCATAAAAAGTTGTCTGATCAAGAACAATTAAAACTTTCTGACCTTCACTTGCTTCCTTAACTAATGTTGAATCCAAGAATATACCCTTTATTTCAGCTTCCGAAAGGAGTGACTTATAACCATTAAAAACAGTTTTGTTGAAAACATCTATTTCTCGCTCTAATGATCCCTCTAATGTCAAATCAATATTACTTGAAGCAGCTTTAGCTCTCTCTTTTTGTACATTCATTTCTTCTTCAAAACCCTTTACATCTACACTGATACTATTTTCTTCAGCAATTTCTACAGTAAGTTCTAGAGGAAATCCATAAGTATCATAAAGTTCAAAAGCTTTAAAACCAGAAATTAATTTCTGCCCTGAAGAAATTAACTCATCTAGCAATTTCTCTCCTCTTTCAAGAGTTTCCCTAAATCTTATTTCTTCAATTTTTATCTCATTCAAAATTAAATCATTATTATTTTTTAAATCAGGATAATTATTTTGCATTAAGTTAATTCCGACAGTAGCAATATGAGGTAAAAATTCATTTGTTATACCTAATAATCTGCCATGTCTGACCATTCTTCTAATAAGCCTTCTTAATATATATCCCCTGCCGAGATTACTTGCTGATACTCCATCAGAAATTAAATGAATAACAGCTCTTGTGTGATCACCAATGATTTTTAAAGAAATTTTGTTTTTATCATCTGAAGAAAAATAATCAATATTTGCAATCTCACAAATTTTTTTAATAATAGGAAAAATCAAATCTGTCTCATAATTATTTTGCTTTTTTTGTAGTATTTGAGCCATCCTTTCAAGACCCATTCCTGTATCAATATTTTTAAATTTTAAATCGGTCAATTTTCCATTAGAATCACGATTATATTGCATAAAAACAAGATTATAAAATTCAATAAAACGATCTCCATCTTCTAAATCAATATTCTGCAGACCCTTTTCAGGATGAAAATCATAATAAAGTTCTGAACAAGGTCCACATGGACCTGTTTTGCCAGATGACCAAAAATTATCTTCCTCACCTAGTTTGACTATCCTATCTGGATGAATACCAATTTCATCTCTCCAAATTTTTGCAGACTCTTCGTCTTCGTGAAAAACACTCACAATTATATTTTCAACAGAAAGTTGATAAATATTAGTAACTAATTCCCAAGCCCATTGAATAGCCTCTCGTTTAAAATAATCTCCAAAAGAGAAATTACCAAGCATTTCAAAAAAAGTGTGATGTCTAGCTGTAACTCCAACGTTTTCTATATCGTTTGTTCTGATGCACTTTTGGCTAGATGTAGCCCTTTTTGATGGTCTTTCTTTTAAACCTAAAAAAACTGGTTTAAAAGGTAGCATTCCAGCAATTGTGAGCATAACCGTAGGGTCATCTGGAATCAAAGATGCACTTGGAATGATTTTATGTAATTTTTCACTGTAAAATTTTAAAAAAGCATTTCTTATCTCATCTCCAGTAACTATTTTTTTAATTAATTGAGATGTCATTTATCCAGAATAAGAAGATTAAAAATTAAAGAAAAGCGTAATTTCGGTTATTTCGCAAAGATAATCACGCGAATTTATATTCTATATAACTAAAGTTAATTTATAAAGCTAATTATTCTATGATAGCCTCTGCCCAGACAAGTAATTCTAAATTGGCACAAACTAATAACAAGTTGACGGTTCAATCTCAAAACTTTGCTGATGATTCTTGTGCCATAAGATCTTTGGATTGGGATCGCAGTAGATTTGATATTGAATTTGGTTTAAGAAATGGAACTACTTACAATAGTTTTATTATTAAAGGCGAGAAACTAGCAATCATTGATACTAGTCACGCAAAGTTTGAAGAATTATGGTTTGAAGAAATACTTAAAAAGGTGAATCCGCAAGAAGTTGATTATCTAATTACTAGCCATACAGAACCTGATCATTCTGGTTTAATAGGTAATCTTTTAGAATTAAACCAAAATATCACAGTAGTTGGATCAAAATTAGCACTTAAATTTATTGAAGACCAAATACATATTCCCTTTAAACGTCTAGAGGTTAAGAGCGGAGAGTTTTTAAATCTCGGAACTAATCCTAATAGTGGTTTAGAACATAATATTGAATTCATAAGTGCACCAAATTTGCATTGGCCAGATACCATATTTTCATATGATCACAGCACAAATGTTCTCTATACATGCGATGCTTTTGGACTACATTATTGTTCTGACGAATTTTTTGACACTGATCAAAAAGAAATATACGATGATTTCCGTTTTTATTACGATTGCCTTATGGGTCCAAACGCTAGAAGCGTTATGCAGGCAATTAAAAGAATAGATAAGCTACCTGAATTAAAAACAATAGCTGTGGGTCATGGGCCTTTGCTCCATAATCAGGTCAATTTTTGGAAAGGAAAATATCTTGAATGGAGTAGCAATAAAAGCAAAGGCAATGATTTTGTGTCAGTCTGCTACATAAGCGACTATGGTTATTGTGATCGACTCAGTCAAGCGATATCTCATGGAATAAGCAAAGCAGATGCTCAGGTTCAGTTAATTGATCTAAGATCTTCTGACTCGCAAGAATTAACAAGTTTAATTTCCGAATCAAAAGCAGTAGTCATTCCCACATGGCCTGTAGACTCAGATAATGAATTAAAAGAATCTCTCGGTACTTTATTTGCAGCACTAAAGCCAAAACAATTTACTGCAGTTTATGATGCATTTGGTGGAAATGATGAACCTATAGATTCCTTAGCAAATAAATTAAGAGAACTTGGTCAAAAAGAAGCTTTCTCTCCATTAAGAGTTAAAAATATTCCAGATCCGATTGTTTATCAACAATTCGAAGAAGCTGGAACTGATTTGGGTCAATTGATCAATAAAAAGAAGAATATTGCCTCTATGAAGAGCCTTGATTCAAATTTAGATAAAGCATTAGGTAGATTAAGTGGAGGATTATATGTAGTAACAGCTAGTCAAGGGGAAGGTTCGACATTTAGACAAAGTGCAATGGTCGCAAGTTGGGTTAGTCAAGCAAGCTTTTCTCCACCAGGTATTACAGTTGCAGTAGCAAAAGATAGAGCTATTGAATCATATATGCAAGTTGGTAAAGGTTTTGTTGTGAATATCTTGAGAGAAGATAACTATCAAAAAATGTTCAGACATTTTTTAAAAAGATTTGCCCCTGGAGCTGATAGATTTGCGGATGTAGATGTAATTAGCAACATCGCTGAAGGAGGACCTGTTCTCTCAGATTCACTCGCCTTTTTAGATTGTAAAGTCAGTTCAAGACTGGAGACTCCAGACCATTGGATAATTTACGGAATTGTTGAAAATGGTAATGTTTCTGACTTATCATGTAAGACAGCAGTTCATCACAGAAAAGTTGCTAATCACTATTAGAAAATAAGTCTTTGAAATGTCAGATATTAATATAGGTTTACTTGCAGAAAATCAAAATATATCAGAATTTGAAATTACTGAAAATTTTTCTTGTGTAAGATTCCTAGACCAAAATAAAGAAAGATTTGAACTTGAATTTAACCTTGAAAAAGGAACCTCTTTTAATACTTTTTTCATTAGAAGTCATGAGGAACTTTTTATTATTCATCCACCTGAGAAACAATATTTAGATTCGTTTAATAAAGTAATTTCTAGGTTTTGCGATCAATTTAAATTAAGTAATATCAACTTCATTTCTGGTCATATTAATCCCCAAATTATTGAAACTATAAAGAACATAAGTACCCAATTTCAAAATACAACTATTACTTGCTCTAATCCAGGTTATAAACTTATTAGCGAACTTTGGAACCAAAGAAATCCTACCTTAGAAAACTTTATTGAAATTCAATTACCTAAAATAAACATAGTCAAAAAGGAGCAAAATTTAGAATTAGATAACATTTCACTAGAGTTAATTCCTATTCCAACAGCACGTTGGCCTGGAGGTCTGATAATTTATGAACGTAATCAAGAAATCCTTCTAAGTGAAAAAATTTTTTCTACTCACATTGCTTCTTCAGATTGGTCTGAAACAAATCGAGTTAGTACAGAAATTGATAGGAAACATTTTTATGATTGCTTAATGGCACCAATGTCTAATCAAGTAATATCAATAACTGAAAAAATTGCAGATTACGATATTAAAACTATTGCGCCATTACATGGTCCCGCTATCGAATATAGCTTAAAAAGCTTCTTAAATGACTACATTAGATGGGGTGAAAATCTCTCAACAAATAATCCTAAGATCGCTCTGATATATGCAAGTGCATATGGAAATACAGCCTCAATAGGCGATGCATTGGCTAAAGGAATAAATAGAACTTCTGTCGAAGTTGAAAGTATAAATTGTGAATTTACACCAAATGATGTACTTATAAAATCTATCAAAAACGCTGATGGTTATTTAATAGGATCACCAACACTAGGTGGGCATGCCCCAACTCCAATAGTAAGTGCACTAGGAACATTATTATCAGAGGGTAATAGAGATAAGCCAGTGGGAATTTTTGGTAGTTTTGGCTGGAGCGGCGAAGCTATAGATTTACTTGAAACAAAATTAAAAGATGGTGGTTTTAAGTTTAGTTTTGACCCTATTAGAATTAAATTCAGTCCAAATAAGCCAAAGATTAAAGAATTAGAAGAAATAGGAACTCACTTTGGAAGAAAAATTATAAAAAAAGCAAAGAAAAAACCCAGGAAATCAGATACTGGAATGATTACAAGCAAAACGGATCCAAAGCTACAAGCTCTTGGAAGAGTTATTGGTTCACTTTGTGTCCTGACAGCCTCTAAAGGCAAAGATGAGAATAATATTAAAGGAGCCATGCTTGCATCTTGGGTTAGTCAAGCAAGTTTTTCACCGCCTGGGTTAAGTATTGCAGTAGCAAAAGATAGATCAGTAGAGTCTCTTCTACAAGTAGGAGATTCATTCGCATTAAATATTCTTAGTGAAAAAGATTTTAAAGAACCTTTGAAAAGATTCACAAAGCCCTTTGCACCTGGAGAAGATAGATTTGAAGGAATAAATATTGAATTAACTCCTAATGAACAGATAATAATTCCTGAATCGCTAGCATGGTTAGATGCTTCTGTAAAAGAGAGAATGGAATGTGGAGATCATTGGGTAATATACGCCGAAGTACTACACGGTAATATATTAAAATCCGATAGTCTAACGGCAGTTCATCACCGCAAAACAGGTGCTAACTATTAAATTTATTTATCTAATTTATGACTGAAACAAAAGATCTAATAATCATTACGGCTAGTTGTGGTAAAAATCTAGAACTTTCTGAAAAATTTCTTGAAAAAAGTAATGAACTGAACATAAGTTCTGAAATTTTAGATCTTACTACTCTTGATATTCCATTATTTAATCCAAGAATTCACAGCAAAGAAAATATTCCAAATGAAATAGAAAAATTAAAAAAAAAGCTTTTCGAGATTGAAAGGTGGGTGATTTGTGCGCCTGAATATAATGGATCTATACCTCCCATTCTCTCCAACTTCATAGCATGGCTATCTATTTCGGGAGATGACTTTAGGAATTTATTTAATGGTCAACCTATTGCAATTGCAACATTTTCTGGTGGTATAGGGTTAGAACTACTGACCTCATTACGAATTCAATTAGTGCATTTAGGAAGTCAAGTATTAGGAAGACAACTTTTGTCGTCATATAGTAAACCTATAGATACAAAAACTATTGAAGATATTATTCAAAGACTTTTACAAATGAAAAAATTAAAAACATAAACTTTTAATAGCTAAAAATTAATCTCACTTTTTCTCATTCCAAACTTTTAAAATTTCTCTTGCCATTGGCAGGGCGTGAACAGATCCACCACCAGGAGTATTCTGTGCAAAAGCAACTACAAGTAATTCGCTATTTTCAGAGGGTGTAAAGCAAACGAACCAAGCATGATCTGAGCCACCTTCACCATCTTCAGCAGTTCCTGTTTTACCTGACACTGGAGGTAAATTTGAAACTCCATAATTAATTGATACTCCTGTGCCAGACTCTACTACTTTCCGGAGACCACTTTTTATCAATTGAATATTTTGTGGGTCAATGTCAATTGGAATACGTTTTTTATCTAAAAGACTTTCTTCATCTTTTTTAGTCAAATGTGGAGTAACTAAATAACCTCCATTTGCAATAGCAGCATAAGCTCTAGCTATTTGAATAGGAGTAACTTGAACAACAAATTGTCCAATAGACATACTCGCAATATCTTCTGGGACCCATGGAGTTCTTCCTGGTTGCCCCCATCCTCTGCCTTTTTTAGCCCACTCACTACTTGCCACTAATCCTTTATTTTCTTGTTCAGAAATTTCAATTCCAGATAAAGAATTAAAACCAAGCTTTCTAGAAACCTTATGAATTTCATCAACTCCTGCACCATATCCGACTTGATAAAAAAATGTATTACTCGAAACTCTTAAAGCATCTTCATAACCTATTACTCCAAAACCTAAATCATTGTGTTCCCTGAAACATTGGCTTCCATAAGTGATACATGGTTTCGTATCTAACATTGTTTCTCTAGGAAATTTTCCACTTTCCAAGCCAGCTAAAGCCGTTACAATTTTCCAAACGCTTCCTGGATCGTAGGCATTTAATGCTCTATTAAATAAAGGTTTTTCAGGAGAATTAAAAAGTGTATTATATTCTTTCTCAGGTTTAAAATCCTTTGAGAAAAAATTTAAATCGAATGTAGGTTTACTTGCCATGGCTCTTATTGCACCATCTCTTGGATCCATTACTATTATTGCTCCAGCTTTTTTATCTTTAAGAACCTCCTCAGCAACTAACTGCAGATTAAGATCGATTGTTAGTTGAATATCATTACCTTGTACTGAAGGTCTTATACCCAATGATCTTTGAAATTTTCCTAATGAATTTACTTCAACCATTTCTCCGCCCCATTCACCTCTTAGAAAATCTTCGTAAACATATTCAATTCCCGTCCTGCCGATTAAGTCATTTAATTTATAACCCTTCTTAGATAAAAATTTATATTCTAATTCAGTTACTGGCTGAGTATAACCAATCACATGGGCAGCAAGGGATTTATAAGGATAATTTCTAATTAAATTGGTAGCTATTTCAAAACTAATTAAATTACCTTCATTCTCCTTAAATTTTATTAATTGATCTACATTTAAATCATCAAGAATAATTACTGAGAGTTTCTGATTTTTTAGACCATCAGAGTATTTTTTTTGAATTACATTACTATCAATATTTAACAAATTAGAAATAATTGATTTATGTTGTTCCCAATTGCTTTTTTTAACATATTGAGGCTTTATTATTAAAGAATATTTCACTCTACTATTTGCAAGAACATTACTATTTTTATCTAGTATCCTTCCACGTATTGGCTGCGAAGCAATAAGTCTGATCCTATTCTCATCTGACATTTTCTTAAAAGATTCATAATTTAAAAGTTGTAAAAAAATTAACCTTAATAGAATCAATAAAAAGGAAACAGAAGAAAAAATAAGTAAGACTAGTGGTTGTCTTTTTAATGAAATAAGTTTTTTATTAGGACTTGTTTTTATCAAAAATATAAATTTATTTAAATATTGTTTTTTCCAATAAAGCAATGGTTGATTTTATCTCTTTAAGTCTATTGATTAAATCTTGAAAATCATTATCTTCATTGTTCAGATCGAACTCGTCATTTTCAAGATTATTTGAATTTAAATTTTCACTCATAAAACTTATACTTTTTAAAGCAATTATTTCAATTAATGGAATTCTAAATAACAAATTTATTTTTTCAAAATTATTTTTACTTAGATACTTAAAAAATATCAAAAACAAATTAATTTAATTTATTTATATTTTGTTCAAAATAAGGATTACAACTATTCTTTGATATCCCTAAAGACCACCCAACAAACGAAGAAATAAATATCGTAACAATTAACGGCAAAATTGCTTGTTGAGTATTTGTAAGACTGAACCATTCTCTCCAGCTATTAAAAAATCTTTCTCTTTGAAATTTTCTTTTTTCATTTTCTAATAATCTCGTTTTTTTGGCGAAAGATTTTGTTACCCATTTTTCGAATGGAGTTTTTTTTGTAATCGCCATCTTCCTCTCCACTTCTAATAATTGTCCAGAACTAAGATAAGGATGAAATGTACTTATCAATTCAAGAGTTTTTAAAAACATCTCAACAGTTGCATCTTTTATGAGCTTCTGCTCATGACTCAAATCAGCCCACTCTATTTCTGGATAAAAACGATTCCTGTTTGGTGCAATTTGATCATCTGACATTTGACCAGGTTCTCTAAGCCATCTATTAGTGTTTTCGTCAAATCTTCTCCAATATAAAAAAGGATTAATAAAAATTGTTTTGCCAGATACTTTGACTACATCTTGTTGCAGATGATTAGTTATCTTTCTTTCAGAATTTTTCGAATTTATCAAAAGTCTAAATTATTAATCTAATTAAAGATTATCTTTTATTCACTATTTTTCCAGAAATATGAAAAATTATCCTATGAATATTAAGTTATTGATAACTGCCAACGCTTCTTTAAATAATTACAGTATTCACACTTTAATGAAGGTTTGGGGAAATTATCCGAACGTAATAAATTAACCGTATCAATTATCTTATTCTCTACCCATGAAGTAGAACAATCTAATTTAATTAGATGTACGTCAAAATTTAATTGGTTATTAAATAACTCTTCATTTTTCTTTCCATTGAAAAATAAAAGATAAGCTTCATTAGCCACTTGAAAACCATTTTTTTTAAATAACCACTGATACATTTCTAATTGTCTCTTATAGGCTTTTGCATATTCGTATTTATTAAAAGTCTCAGACCAATCAAAATTATTTCTAGAAGTTGCTTTCACATCAACAATAATAAGATCACCATTTTTTTTCTGCCAAATATCATCGACAGCACCACCAAAATCATAGTTGTGTTCTATTGACAGATATCTTATCCCTTGAAAATTACTTCTCCAACGTTCTAAATCTTTGTGTTTGAAAGGCACAGCATCAATTCCATATTCAATAAATAAAGGATGCGGCTCCTGAATTTTTCTATAGTAATCAAATTCATTTTTACATAAATTATCTACAGCTATATTTAAAGTAAATGGCAATGATGGCGGCTTTATTTGATATTTTTTATCCAGTACACAACATCTTGGACAACTAAGATATTTCTCAACTGTAGATCGACTTAATTTAATAATATCGGGCATTAGGTTGTAAATCTCATTTAAAAATTTCTTGCTTCATTAAAAAACTTTAATTTTTTTTTAAAATTTGAAGACCTACTCCCACTCAATAGTTCCAGGTGGTTTACTTGTAATATCATAAACAACTCTATTAACTGAACTTACTTCGTTTACGATTCTATTTGCAATCCTCTCCAAAATCTGAAAAGGAATTTTTGACCAATCGGCTGTCATACCATCTTCACTAGATACACAACGTAAAACTATTGGCCATGCATAAGTCCTTTTATCACCCATAACTCCGACTGTTTTTACAGGTAGCAATACTGCAAAAGCTTGCCAAATATCATTGTAAAGTCCTGCTTTTTTAATTTCATCTCTTACTATCCAGTCTGCATCTCTTAAACAATCAAGCTTTTCATTATTCACCTCTCCCAAAATTCTTATAGCTAATCCCGGTCCTGGGAAAGGATGCCTTTTTATAATTTCATCCGGCAAACCTAAAGCAGCTCCCACTTTTCGTACTTCATCCTTAAAAAGTTTTCTTAATGGCTCAACTAATTTAAATTGTAAGTCTTTTGGCAATCCACCCACATTATGATGACTTTTTATTTTTACAGCGATTCTTTCTCCTGTTTTAGGATCAATATTAGTCCCAGCACTTTCAATAACATCAGGATAAAGAGTACCTTGGGCTAAATACTGAAAAGGTCCCAATCTATTACTTTCTTCTTCAAATACTCTAATAAATTCTTTACCTATAATTTTTCTTTTTTGTTCTGGATCAGTAATACCTTTTAATTTGGCAATAAACCTTTCCCTTGCATTAATATATTCAACTTTTATTTGAAATTTCTTATCAAAAAAATTCATTAGAAATTCTGGTTCACCTTTTCTCATGAAACCTTGGTCTATAAACATGCATGTAAGCCGATTTCCTATAGCTTTATTGAGAAGAAAAGCAAGAGTTGAAGAATCAACTCCTCCAGATAAGGCAAGCAAAACTTTTTTATTACCAACTTGCTCTCTTATCCTTGGAATAGTTTCCTCTATATAGGTTTCGGTTGTCCAATCAGCCGCACAACAAGAAATTTTATAAACAAAATTTTTAATTACTGTCATCCCAAACTCTGAATGAATAACTTCAGGATGAAATTGTACGCCAAATAATTTCTTTAAATCATTTGAAATTGCTGCATGGAGTGTGTTCTCCGTATGAGCAATTTTATTAAATCCATCAGGCAAACAATTAATAGAATCGCCATGACTCATCCACATAATTGATTTATCTTCCACATCAGAAAGGAGGTCAGATTCTTGATCTATATTTATTGGTGCCCTACCATATTCAGCTCTTTTAGTTGCTGAAATAACAGATCCTCCAAGTTCTTTGACCATTAATTGCATTCCATAGCATATGCCAAGAATAGGAATTCCTAAATTAAAAATTTTTTCATCACATTTAGGAGCATTTTTTTCATATACAGAATTTGGGCCTCCGCTTAAAATAATCCCCTTAGGATTAATATTATTAATTTCCTCAATTGAAATGTGATTACTTACTACAAGAGAAAAAACATTAGTTTCTCTAATTCTTCTAGCAATCAATTCAGAATATTGAGATCCGAAATCCAAAATTATTATTGAAGGATCTCGTTCTTTTTTTAAAGTTATTTGACTCATGTATAAAAGTTAACTCAATTTATTTACAAAAGCATAATGCATCACAAATTAATCTCATTGAAAATAAGAAATATAATCATTGCCGTTAATTCCAGCCCACCTGATTTTTCTTTTTCTATCAAAAATGATTGATGCGATTTCCATATCGGTTTTTACATACCTATTTACATAAGTAAAAGAACGCTTCTCGATCGTATTTGATAAATTCTTGAATAATTTATCAGCTAAAGATTTATTAAATCTTTCAAGAAGTTGTAATGCATTTTCAAGATTATCTAACTGAGATAATTCAACTATTATTTCAGGTGGTAACTTTTCTTGAACGGCTAAATAAACAAGAATCTCAATTCTTGCATCAGCCAAATGATTATGTGTATGAAAAATACCGCCTGCTAATTTAATTAATTTCCCGTGATAACCAAAAAGAATTACAGTTTTAACTTTTTTTATTGCAGCATCAACTAATAGTGGGCCTATCCAATTTCCGATTTTGATAATTGGCAAATTAACATTATAAGATCTGGCTAAATTTAACCCATTTTCACCAATAACAAATATAACTTCCCCTTTAAAATCATTTTGAATTAACTTTGCTAAATTATTTTTAGCCTCTTCTAATTGATCAGGTGAAGCACTCGAATAAGTCTCAGCAGAAGTACCAATAATAGATAATCCATCAACAATGCCAAATGACTTATTACTAGTTCTTTCTGCTAAAAACGCCCCATTTGGAAAAATAATTTCTAATTGCAAATTAAAGCCGGCAGGAATACTATCTAATAAATTTTCATATAAAACTTCTTTGGCAAAATTAGAAATGCATATCTCTGATGTATCTTCTTTTATGCCAACACCAGATCCTGCAATAATATTTATTGGAATTGTTTGAACAGGAGTATTAAAAGAAATTTTTTCTAAAGAGGCTATTGTCCATATCTCTAAGTTTTGTGTAATGTCGAGATCTAAGCCAGACTTTGCAAAAGTAATTCCTAATGCATGCGTGTCATCTTTAAGTAAACCAACGGAATGAATCTCGATTTTTATGTCTTTTTTTTCATTAGGAATTTTTATTAGTTCATAATTATTAAATGGTAACCCTACTAGTTTATTTAATGCTGACCTAGCAGCTCCAGCAACCCACAAAGGTAAAGAAAATCCTTTTTTCAAATCAAGTAATTGAAAAATATATAATGAGAACTAATCTAAGAATGACCTATTTAATAAAAAGTGGCCATACAACAAAAATTATCATTGATGATTCCTGGACCCACACCAGTTCCAGAAAAAGTTTTACAAGCATTAAGTAAACATCCAATAGGCCATCGCAGTAAAGAATTTCAAGATCTTGTAGAGAGTACAACTAAAAATTTACAGTGGCTTCATCAAACTCAAAATGATGTTCTAACAATCACTGGTAGTGGGACTGCCGCAATGGAGGCTGGAATAATAAATACCTTAAGTAGAGGAGATAAAGTAATTTGTGGAGAAAATGGAAAATTTGGCGAAAGATGGGTAAAAGTCGCTGAAGAATTTGGTCTGGAAGTAATAAAAATTAATTCCGAATGGGGTACTCCACTTGATCCAGAAAAATTCAAAAAGGTATTAGAGGAAGATAAACAAAAGGAAATAAAGGCGGTTATTTTGACTCATTCTGAAACCTCAACAGGTGTAATTAATGATTTAGAAACTATTAGTTCATATATTCGTGCACACAACAAAGCCTTATCAATTGTTGACTGCGTTACAAGTCTTGGAGCTTGCAATGTACCAGTAGACGAATGGAAATTAGATATCGTTGCTTCAGGATCACAAAAGGGATATATGATTCCTCCAGGGCTTAGCTTTATATCAATGAGCCAAAGAGCATGGGAAGCTGCAGAAAAATCTAATTTACCAAAATTTTATTTAAATTTAAAATCCTACAGAAAAAGTCTTTTAGCTAACAGTAATCCTTACACCCCAGCAGTTAATTTAGTTTTTGCATTAGATGAAGCTTTAAAAATGATGAGAGAAGAAGGCTTAAATAACATTTTCTTAAGACACAATAAACACAAATTAGCGATGAGCAATGCAGTAAAAGCTTTAAATCTAAAATTATTTGCTGATGAACAATATTTAAGTCCTTCAATTACTGCAATAAAAACTGAAGGAATTAATGCTGAAGAGTTTAGAAAAACAATAAAGAATAATTTTGATATTCTACTTGCAGGTGGTCAAGATCATTTGAAGGGAAAAATATTCAGAGTTGGACATTTAGGTTATGTAAACGATAGAGATATTATTACGGTAGTTTCTGCTATGAGTAATACACTTCTCAACCTCGGTAAAATTACAGCCCAACAAGCTGGTGAAGCGTTAGTTATGGTATCAAAATATCTAGAAGAAAATTAAATTAAGTACCTGGCTCTTCAACATTTCCACCTAATTCAACAATCTTTTTTCTAAGAACGGTTGATTTTTTTTCATCACCTTTAGTTTGAGCTATTGCAAGAGCAAATTCCAATTTTTCGAGCTGGTGACCACCCTCAAAAAAAGATAATTTTTTCTTTATGCGGTTTTTATTATCTTTGTAAGAAATTTGTGAAGACATAATAAATCATGCTTTAGTTAATATTATGCCAACAAAAGGTGACATTACGAGAGAAAACTAAAAAATTTATTTGACTATAAACTTAAACAAAAAAAATTTTTTCTAATATTATGTTCAAACATCCTTGAAATTTATGCCTAACATAAATCTAATTTACTATCTTTTTGCAGGTTGTATTTTTGGAGCTTTAGCTCTAAAAACAGGTATTCCTGCTGCTCCTTTAGCAGGTGCTTTAATAGGCGCAAGCATAATTAGCATAAGTGGCAAAGTCGAGATCGCTGAGTGGCCAATCGGAACAAGAACAATTTTAGAAATCGGAATTGGAACAGTGATTGGTACATCATTAACAAAAGACTCATTAGTTGAAATTCAAAATTTATGGAGGCCAGCTATATTAATAACTTTTACTTTAGTTATTACTGGATTAGCAATTGGATTATGGACAAGCAGATTACTTAATATAGATATCATTACAACAATTCTAGGCGCTGCACCAGGAGGAATTAGCGGCATGAGTCTTGTAGGGTCTGAGTACGGAGTGGGACCTGCAGTAGCGACTTTACACGCTGTAAGATTGATTACTGTACTCTTAATTCTTCCTTTAGTTGTTAAATGCTTGAATATATTTGGAGTGATTAAATCTTAAATTTCTATAGACATATTCACAATTAAAGATATTTTTAAATAGAAGATAAAAGCCTAATGCAAAGATTAAAGAAGAAAAAACTAATACCATTAGCGTTGGGAATTTTGGCCCCTCTAACCCTTATTACACCAAGAGTAAATGCAAGTGCATTTGGAGCAGAAATTTTTTGTACTATGAGGGATGGCGGAAATGACCATGAAAGTAGTTGGGATGCAGCTTACACATATATTAAAAAACAAAAGGGAGGATTCTTCAAAGTTTCACCTAAAAATGCAGCAGCGCAAATTACTGAAACAGTTATAAGAGAAAGAGAAAAATTTAGTTATTGCGTTGAATATTTAGATAATCTTCATCCAAATAGACAACTAATACGAGATTTAGAAAAAGAAGAAGAAAGAAAAGAAAAAGAAGCAAAAGATAGAGAAAAGAAAAGAAAAAAATTAGAAAAAGAATTAGAAGAAACTAAAGAAGAAATTTCTGAAAACTTTACTGATGAAACACTTGATAGATATAGTTATTAATTGAGGTTTCAGATAGATAATAAATTTGGCCAAATTTAATAAATTTTATTTTGTATCTAAATACACTAAATCAAATTTTACTGGCAAATTTAAGCTAAAAAGCAAAAATAAATATTGACTTTTAATATATTCAAGCCATTATTTATTTAACTAAATATTCTGAATGCATATTAATGATGCGGTGTTTTTAGAGGATTTATGTCCTAAGTTCAGATTTAGACAATGGCGGAAGTCTATTCATAAGTTTACAGGAAAAAGTTGTATATATTGCGGAAAACCATCTGAATCCATTGACCATGTAATACCACGAAGCCAAGGAGGCTTAAGCACAACAGAAAACTGTGTCCCTGCCTGTCTTTCCTGTAATGGGGATAAATCGGATGAAAATGCTTTGTACTGGTATAGAAGACAAAAATTTTATGATCCTCGAAGAGCAATGGCTATAAGAGCTTGGTTAGAAGGAGATTTAAGATTAGCTATTAGATTACTTCAATGGGCAAACCCTAATTTTAAGATAAAAAATAAAAATTACATAAATGATACTTCAGAATATAAAGCAGCTTGACTACCAAACATTACATACTTTTATAGAGTTATAACTCTCGCATATTTTTTCCAATTCTCTTGGTGATTCTGGGAATATTAAAATTGTCGAAAATGAAATAAGAAAGACAAATAACTTTTGGTAGAATTTAAAATAAACTAAACTTACTTCTTTCTCTACAAGACGGGGGTAACTTTTGCGAATAAGAAAAGTTTTTGATTTTAAATCGGGCTCAAGAGCTGTCTTCATAATCAATTAATACATATGTACTACTTTAGCCAAGCATGAAAAAATCTGCAAGTTTACTGGGAAAAAAGAATAAATTTTTAATTTTGGGAAGTGGTTTCAGCGGTAGTTTTTTTGCAAACACTATAAGAAAATTAGGTTGCACTGTTTTAACAAGCTCAAGATCTGCAAGCAAAGATCCAAATAGTTTTATTTTCAATAGTGAAAACAATGTGATTCCTGATGAAGAAATTTTTGATGGAGTCACTCATGTCCTTAGTTGCATACCTCCTGACAAAAATGGTAATGATCCTGTATTAAAAAGCCTTCAAAGTAAACTAAAAGATTTATCCCTTGAATGGGTTGGATACTTATCTACCACAGGAGTTTATGGAAACACTGAAGGTGGTTGGGTTTCTGAGACAGATCAGCCTAATCCTTTTCAAAAAAGAAGTCATAATAGATTAAATTGCGAAAAAAAATGGATTGATTCTAGTTTGCCCGTTCAGATTTTTAGATTACCTGGAATATATGGACCTGGAAGATCCACGTTTGAAGCAATCAAAAATCAAAAAATTCGAGTTATCTCAAAAAAAGCTCAAGTATTTTCAAGAGTTCATGTTGCTGATATTACACATGCGATTATTTATTTATTACAAAATAAAAATTGCTTAAAGTTTCACCAAATCATTAATATTGCAGATGACGAACCATGTTCTCAGATAGAAGTTATTCAGTATTGTTACGATTTACTTGGTTTAACAATGCCAAAGCCAATATTATTTGAGAACGCAAAAGATCAATTATCACCTATCGCTCAATCTTTTTGGATGGAAAATAGAAGAATTTCGAACAAACTTTTATGCGAAACACTCGGTTATAAACTGATTTATAAAAACTATAAAATAGGCTTGAAAAATTGCTATCTAAATAGTTAAAAAATAAACTTAAAAACTTTTTATGAATTTTCAAAATAAAAATAAAATATTGAAGGTAGTATTAAGCGTCGGAGATGAGTCAGGTATTGGACCTGAAATAATCTTAAAAGCACTTTGTTCTAATGAGATACCAGAAAATATTGACTACACATTAGTTGGATCAAAAAAAAATCTACAAAATACATATAAATACCTTAGATCCTTAGGATTAAAAAACCTTGCAAATCCTAAAAATTTAAAGATACATGATCTAGAAATTTCTTCATCAGATAATGACCCTAAATCAAGTTATGGCAATTCAAGTTTCCAATATTTAAGAAAAGCAATAGAAATTGTAAAGGAATCTCCTAATTCTGCACTTGTAACTGGACCAATTTGCAAGAAATCTTGGTCTTCAGCAGGTCATTACTTCTCTGGTCAAACTGAAGTACTCGCAAAAGCATGTGGAGTAAAAAACGTTGGAATGTTATTTACAGCAAAATCACCAATTACAGGTTGGAGATTTAACACTTTACTAGCTACAACCCACATATCCCTGTCTGAAGTTCCCAAGAAATTAAATACAGAATTAATCCACTCTAAATTGGATCTTTTCAAAGATTTTTGTAATACCTATACTGAAAAACCTACTTTAAAAGTCGCAGGATTAAACCCTCATGCCGGCGAAGAAGGTCTTTTAGGTCATGAAGAAAAGGATTGGCTCAATGATGCATTAATTACGTGGAATGAGAAGAATAAAGATATTAGATTATTTGGCCCTTTATCACCAGATAGTTGCTGGAATTCTTCGGTAATAGCATGGAATGACAAAAATGCTGAAAAACATGATGGCATTCTTGCTATGTATCATGATCAAGGTTTAATACCAATTAAAGTGATAGCTCTTAATTACTCAGTAAATACCACAATCGGTTTACCTTTTATAAGAACCTCTCCAGATCATGGAACGGGATTTGATATTGCTGGCAAAGGAATTGCTCAATCTCAAAGCATGATTGAGGCTATTAAGGCTGCCGTAGAGATGACTAACAATTCAAGACTGCTTAACACGCATTAAAACTTGACCAAATTCAACTGGTGTTCCATTTTCAACGAGAATCTCTACAATTTCAGCATTAAATTCAGATTCAATTTCATTCATTAACTTCATTGCTTCCAAAATACAAATAGTTTGACCGACCTTAACGTTATTTCCCACTTCGACAAATGGCTCCTCACCAGGCGCTGCAGCCCTGTAGAATGTCCCAACCATAGGAGAAGTAATTTCAGTTAGGTCAGAACGTCCTGGGGGTGCCACCTGAGGCGCTTCAGGCTCATTAACAACTGGAATATTATCATTAATAGTTTTTTGATGCGCAATTGTCTGCTTATCAAATGAAGTATTAGAAACTAAATTATTAATAACTTGATTCTGATCAAATACATTCCTTTTTATTTCGAGTTTAAAATCTTCTCCCTCTAGCGAGAACTCTTGAATATCACTTGTAGAGATTTTCTCTATTAAGCGATCTAAGTCATCATGATCTAATTTCATAGCCATTAATTTTCACGTCCAAGATAAGTGTCATTTCGAGTATCAACTTTAATCATTTCTCCCACAGAAATAAATAAAGGAACCATAACTTGAGCACCTGTTTCTAGAATAGCTGGTTTCGTGCCCCCGCTAGCAGTATCACCTTTAACTCCTGGATCAGTCTCTGTAACTTTCAAAGTAATAGATATTGGAAGTTCTACTTCTAAAACTTTACCATTATGGAAAATTACATTAACCTCCATTCCCTCTTTCAAATACTTTGCACCTTTACCGATTTGTTCAGAGGTGAGTCTTGTCTCTTCAAAACTTGTCATATCCATAAAAACATAATCACCAGACTCCACATAAGTATGCTGCAGGTTAGACTTTTCAAGGATAGCCTGCTGTACTGATTCTCCGGCTCGAAAAGTTTTTTCAACAACGTTGCCGCTTTGAACTGATTTTAATTTTGTTCGTACAAAAGCAGAACCCTTGCCAGGCTTGACATGTAGAAATTCTACAACACGCCAAACTTGTCCATCCAATTCGATGGTAGTACCTGTGCGAAAATCGTTACTGGAAATCATTCCTGTATTACATCCCCCAAGGATCATAAACCTGCAAGAGTGCTATGCAAAAATTCTTATCAAATCAGAACAAACTTTTCTTAATTCTATCGATTGTAATTTTACAGGTTTTTCTTTTAAAACCTATTCAAGTATTAGCTGATTTACCTACTGGAAATGCAGTAAAAGACCCTAGTGCAATCCTCAGGAACGCACTCCCTATCAAGCAAGTTGAGTTACAAGAAATTCAACACAAATTAGAAGAAACCAGTGACCTTGTAAGAGGAGGAAGATGGCCAGCTCTCACGAAAACTGTTACAAAATGTCAATCTTTACTAAAAAAATACCAGAGTAAAATTATTCAAGAATTACCAAACAATAAAAAGAATATTGCTGAAAAAACATTTTTAGAACTCAAAGAAAATTTTGATAGTCTTCAAGATTACTCTAAATCAAAGGATAAATACTCATTTATAGCTACTCGAAGAAATGCACTAGATAAAATAGGTGGATTAGAAGAATATTTTCTACCAAATGAATTTCCATACTCTATTCCCAAAGAATTTGATGATTTACCAAGATTACTTGGCAGAGCAAAAGTCAATATAAAAACCTCTAAAGGTGACATGCAAGCTATTGTGGATGGATTTAACGCCCCACTAACGGCAGGAGCATTTATAGATTTATCTTCAAAAAACTTCTACAATGATTTACCTATCAACAGAGCAGAAGAATTTTTTGTACTGCAAACAGGTGATCCAATTGGTAAAGATATTGGTTACATAGATCCTGAAACAAACAAAGAACGTAACGTTCCCCTAGAAATTAGAATTCCTGATGAAAAAGATACTTTTTATAATCAAACTTTTGAAGATTTAGGTCTTTACACAGAGACACCAACATTACCATTTGCAACACTTGGAACTCTAGGATGGTCGCATTCAAATACCGCAGTTGATGATGGCTCATCGCAATTTTTCTTCTTTTTATATGAGGCAGAATTAAATCCAGCAGGTCGAAATTTAATTGACGGGAGGAATGCTGCTTTTGGTTACGTTGTAGATGGATTTGATGTATTAGAAGAGCTAACTAAAGATGACACAATAATTTCAATTGATGTTTTAGAAGGGATTGAAAACCTCAAATTAAATGCATAAAGAAATATTAGAAGATATAGGGGAAAAAGAATTAATAAATAGGCTAGGAAAATTTATGCCTAAAAACCAAATTTCAGATGATTGCGCTTTAATCAGAACTAAAAATAAAAATTTACTTGTAAATACTGATTCTTTGGTAGAAAATGTTCATTTTAATGACATTACTATTTGTCCTGGGGACCTTGGGTGGAAAGCAGTTGTAAGCAACATATCTGACTTATTATCTAGTGGAAGCAAGAAAACTATTGGTATTACAATAAGCCTAGTTCTACCTTCTAGAACTGAGTGGATTTGGGTTGAAGAATTATACAAAGGGATAAATAAAGCATTAAAAGAATATGGCGGCGTAATTCTAGGAGGAGATTGCTCAAAGGGGAATGAAAAAATTATTTCGATTACGGCCTTTGGAATTCAAGGTGAACTTGAATTACGAAGAAACGCATGTAAACCAGGGGACATAATCTTAACTACAGGAATTCATGGTCTTAGCAAACTTGGATTTTTGATACAAAATAAAACTAATTTCGATAAAAAATTTTCTCTTAATGAAAGATTAATCGCTAAGTCCGTTGAACATTTTTGTCGCCCTAGAGTTTACCCAAATTTTCTAAATAATCTCCTCAAAACTCGCTCAAATAAAAAAATCAAGCGGATAGGATGTACTGATAGCAGTGATGGTCTATTTCAAGCTTTACAAGATTTAGCAAGTGCTAGCAAATGCAAAGCAATTATTAATTATGAAAAAATGCCCAAAGATAAGGATTGGCCACAAGGAGATAAATGGGACGGATATTATTTTTATGGAGGTGAAGATTACGAATTAGTTTTCTCATTGCCGAAAAAGTGGGCAAAGAATTTAACTAAACTTGATAAAGATATTAACGAGATTGGTTTTTTTGCTGATGGTGAACCATCAATAGTATTTAAAGAAAGTAACAAAAACAAATTATTAAATAAAACACCTTTCAAGCACTTTTAATTATTCCCAATTTTTTGCAACAATCTCTGCCAAATCTACAACTCGCTGACTATAACCCCACTCATTGTCATACCATGCAAGCACCTTTACAAGGTTATCTCCAATGCACATAGTAAGGTCACTATCTACAATTGATGATTCATTAGTACCTGCATAATCGCTTGATACTAATGGTTCATCTCCATACTTAATAATGCCTTTCATTGAGCTTAGAGATGCTTCCTTAAGAGCATTGTTAACTTCTTCAGCTGTGACAGATTTAGAAGATTCAAAAACAAAATCTACTGCTGAAACGTTAGGAGTTGGAACTCTCATTGCAATTCCTGTTAATTTGCCTTTCATTTCTGGGTATACCAGAGCTACTGCTTTTGCAGCTCCTGTTGAAGTAGGAACGATGTTTGTAGCAGCGGCTCTAGCCCTTCTTAGATCTCTATGACTATTATCTAAAATTCTTTGATCCCCTGTATAACTATGAATTGTAGTCATCAAGCCTTTGTTAATCCCAAAAGTTTGGTCTAAAACTTTAACTACTGGAGCTAAACAGTTCGTAGTACAACTAGCATTACTCAAAATATCATAATCTTCATGTTTATATGTATCAGCATTGACTCCAACTACATAAGTACCAACACCATCTCCTTTACCGGGTGCAGTCAAGATAACTTTTTTTGCTCCTACCTCTAAGTGCTTACTTGCCCCTACGTCTGTATTAAATACTCCAGTAGATTCAATAACCAAATCAACACCCCAGTCTTTCCAAGGGAGATTCATTGGGTTTCTATCAGAGAAACATTTAATCGTCTTATTATTAATTACAAAAGTATCGTCAGTATATTGGATATCAACACCATCAAGTTGACCAAGAACTGAGTCATATTTTAACAGATGAGCATTAGTCTTAGGATCTGAGGTAACGTTAATTCCAACTACTTCAATATTGGTGTAAGCCCCTCTACTAAGCCAACAACGCATAAAGTTTCGACCAATTCTGCCAAAGCCGTTAATTGCAACACGCAAAGTCATAACTAATAATTTCTAAATGATTAACCTAAGTTGCTGATCATACTGAATTTTGTGCAATAACGTAAGGTTTTTTTGATTTATTAAGCAAATAAGTCTAGTTTTGTATTAATTCAAGAAAAAAAACATTTTTTTTTAAGAAAAAATAGCAAAATTTTACCTAGAAGTTATTTTGATTTAAGTAAAAGATAAACATTGGATAAAAAATTACTGTTGAAAAGTCATTTTCATTTTATTGGGATTGGAGGTATTGGGATGTCAGCATTAGCAATAGGTTTACTTAAAAGAGGTTGTTCAGTTTCAGGATCTGATTTAGTTAAAAACGATGAAACTAAAAAATTAGAGAAATTAGGTGCAGTAATCTTTACTTCTCAAATTCGACAAAATATTGAATTTGTTATTTCAAGATTTACCAACAAATTGATTAATTTTGTTGTAAGCTCCGCGATCAAGCCAGAAAATGAAGAATTTTTGTACTGCAGAGAAAAAAATTTATCAATAAAACATCGTTCAGAGATACTTGCAATGCTGATGCGTACTTATACTACACTGGCGGTAGCCGGCAGCCACGGAAAAACATCAACCAGTACATTTCTATCTACAATACTTGAGTTATGTACACGTAATTCTTCTTCAATAACTGGAGGAATAATTCCTATTTACAACTCTAATTGTCATTTAGAAAATACAAAATTCTTAGTGGCTGAAGTTGATGAATCTGATGGGACAATTAACAAATATAAGTCTGATATCGGAATAATCAATAACATTGATTTTGATCATTGTGATCACTTTTCTAATTTAAGTGAAGTCATATCTTCATTTAAAAGTTTTGCTAAAAACTCTAAAAAATTACTACTTAATTTTGATTGTGAAACCTCAAGAAAAAATTTTTATTCCAATTATAAGTGGTCAAACACAACGGTTAAAAATGTAGCTTATGCAATAATTCCGACTGAAATTAATTCAAAGTATACAATTGGAAAATATTATGAAAATGAAAATTTTATTAGTAATTTAAATATTCCAATTCCAGGATTACATAATCTTTCTAATATCACCGCAGCAATAGCAGCTTCAAGAATGATAGGAGTAGATTTTATAGAAATTAAGAAAAATATAAAACATCTTAAACTCCCAAAAAAAAGATTTGAATTTAAAGGCCAAATAGGTGAAAGAAGTTTATATGATGATTATGCACATCACCCAAACGAAATAAAAGAGACGATTAAATTAGGAAGATTATTTATTAAGCAAAAACATAATAATGATTCTCCCAAAAGTCGATTAAGATTAATAGCTATATTTCAACCTCATAGATACTCTCGAGTAAAGCAATTTACTGAAGAATTCGCTGAAGAATTATCAAAAGCAGATGTTATTTATGTAACCAGTATTTATGGAGCAGGAGAAGGAAACGAAGATCAAATTACTTCGAAAATTATCACTGATTTAATTTATAAAAAAAATCAAAATGTTAAGTACATAAATAATTATTATGAAGTTACAAAGAATTTTTACGAATTAACTCAAAAAGGAGATTTAATTTTGAATATGGGAGCTGGTGATTGTCATAATTTATGGACAATTTTAAATGAAAAAAATAATTAAAATAAACAACTAATTTATGAAAAAAAAAATTTTTTCTGAAAACTGTAATTTAAGTAGTTATACAACTATAAAAGTGGGAGGAGTGGCTGAATATTTTGCTGAGCCAAGAAGCGTTGAAGAACTTTTATATCTAATAAAATGGGCTAATTTAAACAAACAAAGATATCAAATAATTGGCGCAGGTTCAAATCTATTAATAAATAATATTTTCATCAAAGGCTTAGTTATGTGTACGAAAAAATTGAAATCATTAAAGATAGAGCCATATTCAGGAATTGTTGAGGCGGAAGCAGGAGTTATGCTGCCAACATTATCTAATGCTCTTGCTAAAAATAGGTTGCAAGGAGGTGAATGGGCTGTTGGAATTCCAGGAACATTAGGAGGGGCAATTTATATGAATGCTGGTACAGGTAATATATCTCTAGCAAAAAATCTTATTTCCGTAAAAGTTATAAATAATAAAACTAATGAAGAACTTCAAATTGAAAAAAAAGATATCAATTTTGAGTATAGATTTAGCTCTTTTCAAAGTAATGATTTGACAATTATTAGTGCAAAGCTACATTTTGAACCTAATGGAAATCTAGAACAATTAATTCAAACAACCAAAAATAACCTTAAATTAAAAACTGAAACGCAACCATATCATCTACCAAGTTTTGGTAGTGTTTTTAAAAATCCTGAAAATAATTATGCAGCAAAATTAATTGATGATATGGGTTTAAAGGGATTTAAAATTGGCGGTGCTGAAATTTCTACAATGCATTCAAATTTTATAATTAACAATTCTTCAGCAAGTTCAAAAGATATTTATGAATTAATAACTGTAATTCAACAAAAAGTACTACAAAAAAAAGGAATTTATCTACAACCGGAAGTAAGAATGATTGGTTTTGACTATCCTGATTAAAGAAACTTTTTTTAAAATGGCGGGTTTTGGACTTCCTAACTTTGGACAACTTACAGAAGCTTTTAAAAAAGCTAAACAAATTCAGCAAGATGCTCAAAAATTACAAGATGAACTTGAAAATATGCAGATTGAAGGCAAAAGTGATGATGAAATGATAAAAGTTTGGATAAGTGGAAACCAACTTCCTTTAAAAGTAGAAGTACAAGAAAATATCTTAAATGCAAATAAAGAACAAATAGAGCAAAACATACTACAAGCTATTCAAAAAGCTCATGAATTATCAACTACAACTATGAAAGAAAGGATGAATGACTTGACTGGCGGATTAAATCTTAATCTTCCTGGTTTTGATAATAGTGACTCTTAGAAGACTCAATCATTTCTCTATAAAAAGAATATCTTTCGAAGGATTTATTTAAATTACATCCCTCATCTTCTAGATGTAAGCAGTCCCGAAATTTACACTTAATACCTTCTTCGATTACCTGTTTATATATTTCTGGATAAAGATTTGGTAACAACTTAATATCAACCTCTAGAGGTTGCATATTAAATCCAGGAGTATCAACAATGTAACTTTGCTTAGATATAGAAAATAACTCAACATTTCGAGTAGTATTTTTTCCTCTCTTAATTTTCTTGGAAACTGGAGCAGTAGAGTTTTGAAGACCTGGAATTATCTTGTTAAGCAAAGTAGTTTTACCAACACCGGATGGGCCCATAAAAATCGAACACTTTTTTTTCTTTAACTGAGCTAATAAATCTTCAAAGTGATCAGATTTATATAAATTTAAAAAAATTGCTTGATAACCCCATTTCTTGAATTTATCAAGTAGAAAAATCTGTTTTTTGTCTGATATTAAATCACACTTTGTCAAAACTAATGACACTTCTACCCCCATAGATTCTGCTGATATCAAAAACCTATTAACTTGAGATAAATTTAACTTTGGCTCTTCAACTGAAAAAGTAATATAAATGTTAGAAATATTTGCAACTGATGGTCTATTTAGTAAATTTTTTCTTTTTTTTAGACTTGCTATTACTGCCCGTTTGCTTGTTAAATCAATATTATCAATTTCTACTTCATCTCCAACATAAATTAATTGATCTTTGAAATTTATAGACTTTCTTACCTTACATAATAATCTTTCGCTATTTCCAAAGTTATCTTTATTTTTTAGGTCAACTAAGAAAAATTCATTAAATTTTTTCGTAACTAAACCTAAATGTTTACTATTAGTTGTCATTAAGAATTTTTATTTTTAAAAATTTTTCATATTCATTGATGTTTTCATAGGTACATCCCATCTCTTTTAAATTTTTTAATACCAATTCTTCTGGCTCACCTTTATCTAATTCAACAATAAGTTGTTCATTTTTGGATAACTTCTCTAAAGCCAATTTAATCTTGACGACATTTAAAGGACATGGAACAGATTTCAGATCCAAATACTTTAAAAAAGTCACTAAGATTCTTTACCAAATAATTTACTAAATAATCCACTACTGGAATTGATATTTTTATCTGAATACTGAGAAGCTAAATCCTCTAAAAGATTTCGCTCTTCATCAGTTATACGAGTTGGCAATTTTACCTTTATTAGAACTTCATGATTTCCTCTGGCAACTGGATTACCAAGTCTAGGTACGCCTTTATTCTCAAGTGAAAGAGTTGTATTTGGTTGCGTCCCACTTGGAATTTTTAAATTAACTTTGCCATCAACTGTAGTAATTTCAACAGTATCTCCTAAAATTGCTTGTAGATAACTGACGGCTATTTCTGAGTAAATAGTCACACCATCTCTTTTTAATTTCGAATCATTCTTCACTTTGATAAAAACATAAAGATCCCCAGGTGGGCCTCCTTTCAAACCAACATTTCCCTCTCCGGAAACTCTTAATTTAGTACCAGTATCAACTCCTGCAGGAATATTAATTCTTAATTTTTTCCTGACTTGCTTTACTCCATTACCACTGCAACTTGTGCATGGATCTGAGATTATTTGACCAGTTCCATTACATGAAGGGCATTCAGCTACTTGTGTGAAATTCCCAAAAGGTGTTCTCGTGGCTCTTCTAACTTGTCCACTTCCTCCACAAGTTGTGCAAGTTTTTGGTCCGGTTCCTGGTTTGGCACCTGTTCCCCTACAAACTTCGCATGTTTCAAGATGAGGAATTGTAATTTCTCTTTGCTGGCCAAATATTGCATCTTTAAAATCAACATTAAGATCATATCTTAAATCATCTCCTTGTTGAGGACCTCTTCTTTGAGTTCTTCCTCCCTGTGGATTTTGCCCACCGAAGCCACCATTAAAAAAAGTTTCAAATAAATCTGCAAACCCACCCATATCGCCCATATCAGGCATTCCAGCTGCACCTCCAAGGCCAGCTTCTCCAAATTGGTCATATCTTGCTCTAGTTTCTGGATCAGCTAGTGCTTCATAAGCCTTACCAATTTCTTTAAATTTATCTTCAGCACCAGGTTCTTTATTAACATCAGGATGATATTGTCTTGCTAATTTTCTATAAGCCCTTTTTAAGGTATCAGCATCAGCATCTCGTGAAACTCCAAGTATTTGATAAAAATCAGCCATTAAATAACGCTCAAGTAAAAATTTGGAATTTATACATCTTCAGAAGTATTTTCCTCTGAATCAATACTCTCTTCAACTGTATCCTTTTCTACTTCCTCTTGTGAATTTTGTTTACCAGGTCCCATAGAGACCTTAACCAATGCATGTCGCAAAACCTTTCCCTCTAAATGATATCCTCTCTGTAATTCTTCAATAATAAAATCCTCTTCAAACTCTTCACTCGGCTCTCTTAATACAGCTTCATGCAAATTTGGATCAAATTGCTGGCCAACAACTCTCATTGGCGAAACTCCCTGTTGTTTTAAAATTTCTACCAATTGTTTATACAATCCTTGATAACTTCTATGAAGGGCTTGAGCTTCTTTACTTTCAGGTTTTAGTTGTTGTCTGGCTCTTTCAAAATTATCAACTATTGGGAGTATTGCAGTTAAAGTTTTAGAAACAAGTTGGACTTTTAAATCATCCTGATCCCTAGATTGCCTTTTTCTAAAATTATCAAAATCTGCTGAAATCCTTACATATTGATTTTTTAATGTTTCGTGCTCTTTTTCTAATTGTTCTAACCTTGCATCATTATTTGAAATAGTATTTTTTAATTCTTCGGTGTTTATTTCTTCAGTTTTTTGAGAAGACAATTTATCATTTTCGATTATTTTATCTTCAGCAGATGAAGTATCCTCAGGGGCATTATCCTGATTAGAAACATCATTTTCTTTAAAATCAATATTATCTGATTGATTTTCAATCATTTTTCTAAAAATTTAATAAAACCATTTTCTAATAAAGTGATGCACAAAACAAGTTGCGGAAGGCCGCACAAATTTTTACTCAGGAACAAACCTTAATGCTAATCCGTTATTACAGTATCTTTTGCCTGTAGGAAGTGGCCCATCATTAAAAACATGTCCTTGGTGACCTCCGCATCTAGAGCAGTGATATTCGGTTCTTGGAACAATCAACTTAAAATCAACTTTTGTTGCAACTGATCCTTGAATCGGATCCCAAAAACTTGGCCATCCAGTGCCACTATCAAACTTTTTATCTGAGAGAAAGAGTGGTAAGTCACATCCTGCGCAATGAAAAACCCCTTTTCTTTTTTCATTATTTAATTGGCTGCTAAAAGCTCTTTCAGTCCCTTCCTCCCTCAAAATATAATAGGATTCTGGACTTAGCCTGGATTTCCATACTTCTTTTGATAAGTTCCACTCCTCTTTAGAAGCAATCGAAGAAGCTAAAACTTGCATAGGCTTAAAAAATGTTTTTAGTATTGACATAGTAGGAATTAGAATAAAAGTTCTTCTTGATAAAAATTGATTCATATATTTACTCACATAAAAAGTAATGAATTCCATACATCCATATTCTATTAAAAATATTCATAAATTAAGTATTGCTCCAATGATGGATTGTACTGATAAACATTTCAGAATGATAATGAGAAAAATAAGTTCTGAAGCTCTCTTGTATACGGAAATGATTGTGGCTCAAAGTTTATTTCATACGGATAAAAAAGCAAAATTTTTAGATTTTAATAATGAAGAACACCCAATATCAATTCAATTTGGCGGAGACGATCCTGAAATCCTTAAAGAGGCTGCGAAAATGGCTGAGGACTGGGGGTATGACGAAATAAACTTTAATGTTGGCTGTCCAAGCCCAAGAGTCTGTTCTGGAAATTTTGGTGCTTCACTTATGAAAGACCCTGAAAAAGTAGCAAAATGTATAGAATCCTTGAAAAATAATTGCAACTTACCAGTTACCATAAAACACAGAATAGGTGTAGACAACGAAGATAGTTTCTTAAATTTGAATAATTTCGTAAGGTACATAGCAAATGCTGGTGCAGACAGATTTACAGTTCATGCAAGGAAAGCCATATTAAAAGGTTTAAACCCAAAACAAAATAGGACCATACCTCCACTTAAATACGATTTAGTAAAAAAATTGAAAAAATCAAATCCAAAATTATTAATAGAAATCAATGGGGGTTTAACAAATATCGATGAATCATTAAAAGCCTTGAATGATTTTGATGGGGTCATGATTGGAAGGTCAATTTATAAACATCCATTGAGATGGTCTGAAATTGATCAAAAGGTTTATGGAATTAATAAAAAACCCAAATCTGCTTCAAATATTATATTCTCCTTAATTCCATATATAGAAGCTCATCTAAGTAAAGGAGGAAAATCTTGGGA
This sequence comes from Prochlorococcus sp. AG-355-A09, assembly GCA_003280995.1. GTDB lineage: Bacteria > Cyanobacteriota > Cyanobacteriia > PCC-6307 > Cyanobiaceae > Prochlorococcus_A. Next base: position 62,134 of record QCDG01000004.1, read on the forward strand.
TATATGTAAACATCTTATAAATTTAATTGAAGGTATACCAAAAGCTAAAATTTGGAGAAATCAAATTTCAAATAAATCTATAAAAAAAGAATTAAGTATTGAATATCTGTTTAAATTAACGACAGCGCTTGAAGAAATGGGTTACTAATTTGTCTCGTTTAAAGGATTGCTCTCATTGGATACTCCCCTTTTTCTCCTACTCCTACCATTTTCATATTCAGAGTTATCAGAAGAATTTCCATAGCTTCTGTCTTCCCAACCTTCTGCTCCAGAAGATTTATTTGAGTTAGAGCTATTAGATCTAGAATTGCCACCTCCATAGCCGCCACCATTATTGCCACCTCTCCCTCCTCTACGAGATCCACCTGAACCTCTTGGCTCAGCTTTATTTATTCTTAATGGTCTACCCATAAGTTCCGTACCTTGCAAACCATCAATAGCTGTTGATTCAATCGCTTCATCTGCCATTTCAATAAATGCGAATCCTCTTTTCCTTCCAGTATCTCTCTCCAAGGGAAGAGAACAATTTAAAACCTCACCAAAAGGGGCAAACAACTGTATAACATCTTCACGCTCTGCGCGGAACGGCAAATTGCCAACAAAAATACTCACTTTAAACTCAACAAAAAATTTACCTTATAAAAAAACTACAATTGGTAGTTTCATAACGTTGCACTACTATTCTACTTCAAAGCATACCCTTGTTGTAGAAAAATAATTGAGATTCAAAGTAACAATCTTTTTTGCCAATTATTTACCTCTTTTTCTACCTGAACAAAACCTGTACCACCCTCGCTATCTCTTGATTTAACGACATTTAGAGGTTTAAGATCCACAAAAACATCCTTATCAAAATCAGGATGAAATTTTTTAAATTCTTCAATTGTGAGATTTTTAAATAACATTTTTCTCTCCAAACAATATTTAACCATTTGACCAACAACTTGATAGGCGGTCCTAAAAGGAACATCTTTATTAACTAAGTAATCTGCCAAATCAGTAGCATTAGAAAAGTCGTTTTCTACAGAATCAGATAGGTTTTTAATATTAAATTCAATGCCCTCATTAATTAAAATAGTCATTGCCTTAATACAAGAAGATATGGTTTCTGCAGTGTCAAATAATGGCTCTTTATCCTCCTGAAAATCCTTATTGTAAGAAAGTGGTACCCCTTTGACCATCGTTAACAATGCCTGGAGATGCCCATACACTCTTCCTGTCTTACCTCTTATCAATTCTGGAACGTCAGGATTTTTTTTCTGCGGCATTAAGCTACTTCCCGTAGCACATTTATCTGTTAATTTTGCAAAAGAAAATTCATCAGTTACCCACAAAATAATTTCCTCTGAAATTTTACTTAAATGAGACATCAATATTGCAGATGCAGAAACAAACTCTATGCAAAAATCTCTATCGCTCACTGCATCAATGCTGTTTTTATAAATCTTTTTAAAACCTAATTCTGCAGCTGTAAAGTGCCTATCTATTTTTATTTTTGTTCCAGCTAATGCTGCAGCTCCTAAAGGAGAAATATTAACTCTTGAGCGTACTTCTTTATACCTTTCACGGTCTCTTTGGAGCATTTCTATGTAAGCCAATAAATGATGAGCCAAAGATAATGGTTGAGCTCTTTGCAAGTGAGTATATCCAGGAATTAAGGTATAAATATTGGATTTCGCCAGATTTAAGAAGGATTTTTGCAAATCGATTATTAAAATTTCAATATTATCAATCTCTTTTCTTAGCCACAATCTTATGTCGGTACCAACTTGATCATTTCTACTTCTACCAGTGTGTAATTTTTTCCCAGTTTCACCAATTAAACTTATCAGCTTTTCTTCTATGCAATAGTGAATATCTTCAGCAGGTGGACCAGGAGAAAATTTACCCTCCAAATATTCAGCTTTTATTAATTCTAAACCATTAATAATTTGCAAAGCTTCAGAAGAGGATAAAACTTTTGTTTTGCTAAGCATTTTCGCATGAGCAATAGAGCAAGCTAAATCTTCTAAAACAAGCCTTCTGTCAAAAGCAATTGAGGCATTAAACTTTTCAATAAAAGGATCGAGGGCATTATCAAACCTTTTACTCCAAACTTTTGCCATATCAATTAGTAACTTTAAGTATCTCTAATAAAGCATTTTTTTATATAAGTGACAAAAAAATATCTATTTCAATTGAAAAATAACCATAGAAGCATCATCTTCAAGATGTCTATTTTGTCCTGTAAAATCATCTAACTTTTTAAATATTTTATTTAAAATTTCCTGGGATGTATAAGATTGCTTACATAATTTTGTGAGGGTATGAATTAATCTTTCCTCCTCAAATCTTTGGCCTAAAGAGTTAGAAGTATCAATTACTCCATCTGTGTAATAAAGAACTAAATCATTTTGATTAAGCTTAATTTCACCACAATGATATTCAGCATCTTTTTGTAGTCCAAGCACAAATCCTTTTGCATCTAATTTAATAATTTTCTGATCTGAACTTTTCCAAAGCAGAGGAGGATTATGTGCTGCATTAGCGAATCTCAATTTTCTAGTTCTAGGATCAAAATCCGAATAAAATAATGTCACAAATCTATGCGATTGATCTAAATCATTTATTGCTAGTTGATTCAAATCATGCAAAATTCTATCTGGAGGCAAACCTGTAAGAACCTCTGCACGTAGCATTCCTCTCAACATAGTCATTAAAAGACCAGCTGGAATCCCTTTACCCATAACATCGCCTATTACAAAGGCCCATCTTGATTTTTCTTTCCTTTTTTCTGAGATATTCGTCTTTAAACACATAAAATCGTAGTAATCTCCTCCGAGCTGAAGCGCTGGTCTACAATGTGCCGCCAGGTCTATACCATGGATAATTGGACAATAATCCGGAAGTAATTGAGATTGAATTTCAGCACCAGTAGAAATTTCTCTATCTACATTTTCATGCTTTTTCTTTGTTTTTATTAAGTAGTAATTTTCTAATCCAAGGGCTAGACAATTTTTAATAAAATTAAAATTAGTATCTTCAGTAATTGACTGTCTAGAAATATCTCCGCTAAAAATATAAATAAATCCTCTACATTTGCCTCTAGATATTATTTTTTTTGTTTCAATTTTATATTCTTTAAATTTATTTTTTAAAGCATTTTCAAAAGTTAGAATTTCTTTTATTTTAAAATTTTTTGAAAAGTGAAATTGATCCAAAAAACTATTAATTTCTTCTTGAACTGTTAAATTCTCATAATTAACAGAAATTTTTATATTTTCATTCCATATATCCCCATCGTAATTTAAAGGAATAATTACAATTATATTCTCAGAAAAAATATGTTTAAAAATTAAGCATACATAATCCAGTAATTTATTAATGTTGGAAAATGATTTTAAATAATATGCTAAGGACGATGCAATTTCAGCAAATTTATATTTATTTTTTAGTGTTACTTTGGAATCATTGTCTAAAAATTTTTGGATAAATTTATTCGACAATATTTTTTCTTTTTGGTTATTTGTCAAAACAAATCTAATAGATAAATATGTTTTAACATTAAATTTAAGTTTTTATAAAAAATTAATTAAATATTTATTTATCTGCAAGCATAGCCTCTACAAATTCATAACTATTAAATGGTCTCAAATCTTTTATACCCTCTCCAGCCCCAATAAACCTTATTGGCAAATTTACTTCTTCAGACACAGCTAAAGAAACCCCACCTCTAGAAGTGCCATCTAATTTAGTAATAATTGCTCCACTTAAATCTGCTGATTTAGCAAAACTTTTTGCTTGTTTTAAGCCATTTTGCCCCTGACTTGCATCTAAAACTAATAATGATTCAACAATTGCATCTGGAACCTTTTTATCAATAATTTTTTTTATTTTTGCTAATTCATCCATCAAATTATTTTTTGTTTGCAATCTACCTGCTGTATCAACAAGTAATAAATCGACATTTCTTTTTTTTGCAGAATTAATTGCATCAAAAACTACGGCAGCTGGATCAGCATTTTTTGATTGATTAGATATAACGTCAACATTACTTCTATCTCCCCACACTTTAAGTTGTTCAACTGCAGCCGCTCTAAAAGTATCAGCGGCAGCAATCAAAGTTTTATAATTACTTTTTGATGACAGATATGCTAATTTCCCCAATGTAGTAGTTTTACCAACACCATTAACTCCTACTAGTAACCAGACATTTAACTTACCTTTTTTGGGAACTAAAAAATCAGAGCCCGAATTTTTTATTGGCTTATCGATAATTAATTTTAATTCCCTCTTCAAGAATTTTATTCCTGCTTCTCCACCCACGACTTCCTCGTTTAATTTTGTTCTAAGAGAACTTATAACTTTATCGGTTGAATCAATCCCTACATCAGCTCTTATTAATAGAGTCTCTAAATCATCGAGAGATTCAGGAGTAAGAGGATCATCTCCCAATTTATCCAATAATTCAGTAACAAATCCTTTACGGGTTTCTTCTAATCCTCTCCGTAATTTAGTTAACCAATCAATTTCATCAATCGATATTTGATTTATTTTTTTTCCTTGAGCAGCTAATACCATTGCAGACCAGGTAAAATTATCATCAAATTCTCCTAATTCAGTTTCAACAATATTTTTAGACTGTCGGACAATATTTTCTTTATTAGAAATATCAATCAATTCTTGCTTTTGCTCTTCTTGTTTCTCTAATTCTTGCTTTTGCTCTTCTTGTTTCTCTAATTCTTGCTTTTGCTCTTCTTGTTTCTCTAATTCTTGCTTTTGCTCTTCCTGTCGTTTTTTTAAAAGTGCATAAGCTTGTGCAGCCCATTCACGAGAATTATCAGGATCAGTATTAGTCATTATTATCTTTAATTCGTGATTAAATTTTCTAAATACTATTTATTTATATCAAATAATTACGACAATTAAATTGTTTGTAATCTCCTTAAAACTCCATTAATAAATTTTCTTCCTTGCAAATCACTATATTTATTAGCTAAATTAACAGCCTCATCACAAGCAACAGCGACAGGCGTGTTCAAAAAATTGATATCTACGTATGCTAGACGCAGAATATCCCTATCAATTCTTGGTAATCTTTTTAATCTCCAGCCATCCATTACTTGATCGATATCAGAATCAATACTTTTAAGATTATTTATTATATTACAAATCCTTTGATTTACATCCTCCCTAATATCTATTTGACCGCTAGAGACAATTAATTTTGGAAAGTCTAGAGTTACAGAGAGTGTATTCATTACGGCTTCAATTTTGGTAAGGGATTTTTTTAACTCATCTCGAACATTTGAATAAGAGGAATCAACACCTTCTTGCAATTCACTATCTAATATTTTTTGTGAAGCATTTTCTAACTCTGACTCGCAATTATCTAATTCCTCTCTGCAATGGTTTATTAGAGAATCCAAAGCAGATTCAAAAACTTCTTCTATTTGAAATTTATTTAATTTAAAATCACCTTTATCTTTTATAAGGCCAAGAGAAATTAAAGATAATTCTCTAGAAAGGGATCTATTATGCATCAATTAAGAAGAGGTATTAGTGGAAGCTCGTAATTGAGAAAACAATTTTGAAAATGTTGGATTTGTAGTGTTATTTTTCTCATCTGGATTAACTATCCCAACAGAAATTATTGTTCTAAAAGCATCTTCAACTGAAATGTCCAAATCCTTAACAGAAGACTCAGGAACGAGTGTATACCAGCCAGTAGTTGGGTTGGGTGCTGTAGGTATGAAAACACTAAGTAACTTTTCTTCCAATTCTGGCTGTAGAGAAGGCCCAACGTCTCCAGTTACAAAGCCTACACTATATAATCCCTCTCGAGGATATTCAACTAAAACAACACGTCTAAATCTATTAGAGTTACTACTTAAGAAAGTTTCTAATAGTTGTTTAAGGGTTTTATAAACCGCTCCAGCTACTGGAATTTTTGATAAAGTACCTTCTCCAAATTCTAATAACCATCTTCCTACAAAATTTCTCGCCATCAAACCTATAAGCAAAATAGCTAATAAAGGAACAGTTAAACCTAAGGTGAGATTGATTAAATCTTGTAATAAAGGATTTAAAGTAATAAAAGGATTTAGTTGCTTTGGTACTGAAGTAACTAAAGTTAAAACAAATTTGCTAACCAATGATGAAAGCCAAATTGTTGTTGCTAAGGGTATTACAACTAACAACCCCGCAATAAGATCATTTTTGAGATCTTGTTGAAGCCTAGATCCTAAATTAGAATCTTGATTTTTATTAGATTCAACCAAAATAATCTATTAACTATATTAACTTTACTAATAATTTAACTGTTTTTACTAAGTTAGGATATATTTTTTTTAAATATATCTATTTTATTTATAAGTTTATTCTTCAAAAATAATATTTAAAAGAAATGATTAATACGATTCAAGAGAAAAAAGAAATAAGTAAAAAATTAAAAGAAAGAGCTATTTTTGAAGGTTTTGCAGTTGCGGGAATAGCTTCAATACCAGGAAGTTCGCGCGTAAAATTAAGAACTAATGCATTGGAGAGATGGTTATCAAATAACTATCATGCTGAAATGAAATGGATGGAAGCAGAAAAAAGAAAAAATATTGGCTCACTTTTTGAAGATGCAAAAAGTGTTTTAAGTGTTGGATTTACTTACATTAATTCACAAAACAACAATAACAATTTCCTAAAGGTAGCTAAATTTAGTCAAGGTGAAGATTATCATAAAGTAATTCACAAAAAATTAAAGAATATTGGTAAATGGATCAACCTAGAAATACCTGATTGCAAATGGAAAATATGTGTTGACACCTCTCCCCTCCTTGAAAAAGCATGGGCAGAGGAGGCAGGTATTGGTTGGATAGGTAAAAATAGTAATTTAATAAGCAAAAAAAATGGTTCTTGGTTTACTTTGGGTTTTATGATTCTTACAAAAGATTTAATGCCAGATAAACCTCATCAATCACTTTGTGGAAAATGTGATATTTGTATTGAACATTGCCCCACGAAGGCAATCGTAGAACCCTTTGTAATACAATCAGATCTATGCATTGCATATCACACGATAGAGAACAGAGATAAAACTATTCCAAAGAAAGTAGAAAAAAATTTAGGTGGATGGGTTGCAGGATGCGATATTTGTCAAGATGTTTGTCCATGGAATAAATCAGTACCATACAACAATAATTATGAAACCACCCCTAAAGAATGGATTAAAAATCTTAATATTGAGTCCCTCAATTGGGATGATAAAAAGTGGCAAGAAAATCTTAAAGGAACTACCTTAAAAAGAATTAAACCATGGATGTGGAAAAGGAACATAAAAGCAAATATAAAGAATAAAAAAATTAAAATATGAAGAAGTTTTTAAAAAAAACAATCTGGATCTCCTTGACCTGTTTTTACTTTTTTCAAATAGAAATAGTTCGAGCAATAGTTCCTTATTATTATTTCCCAGCAATAAAAAATTTACAGAAGCAAAGTTTATATATTGGCAAAAATGCATATCAACTACTTTATTTTGGTCAATATGAAGACAGTCTTAACTTAGCCAAATTAGCTATAAAAATTAATGCAAAAGATGAAAAACTATGGTTGATTTTGGCTGAAGCACAAATAGCTAACAAAAAATACAAAAACGCATTAAATTCTCTAAATAAAGCAGAACAAATTAATTCAAATATTAGCGAAATATATTTTGCTAAAAGTAATGTTTACTTAAAAATTTCCCAACAAACAAAAGCAAAGAATGCTTTAGAAAAAGGAATAAAGATTGAGCCTAATAACCACAAAGCTATTTTTCAATTAGGAAATATTTTATTAATGGAAAAAAATTATTTGGGAGCTATCAAATTGTTTGATAAATCTGTAAAAATTAAACCTGATTTTTGGCAAGCAATCAATAATCAAGGTTTAGCTTATTTCGAAAGAAACAAAATAAATCTCTCAATCAAACTTTTTGAAAGTGCAATCTCAATTGAGGAAAATGCCGAACCACTACTAGGTCTGGCCTCATGTATAAATATCCATGATACTGAATTAGCAATTCAGCTAGCAAAAAAAGCTTTGGCTAAAGATCCCAAATATGTCGATTATGATTATAGAAAAGAACAGTTATGGGGAGAAAAATTACAAGCCAGTACAGAAATTCTTTTACAAAATGAAAAACTAAAACAAGATGTAATGCTGGCAAAATCCAAAATAAGTGAACCATCTTAATATTCAATACTGGTAAATATTGTTTTACCTATTAGTCTTAATTTAGTTAATTAATAATTATTCAATTTTACTCTCTAATGGATAAGAAACAATTCACTTCCATCTCACTTCAAGAAGAAATGCAACGTTCTTATTTGGAGTATGCAATGAGCGTAATAGTTGGACGTGCTTTACCTGATGCAAGAGACGGTCTTAAGCCGGTACAAAGAAGAATCATATTTGCGATGTATGAATTAGGTTTAACGCCTGATAAACCATTTAGGAAGTGTGCAAGAGTTGTTGGAGATGTGCTTGGAAAGTACCATCCTCATGGAGATCAAGCAGTATATGATGCATTAGTAAAGCTAGTACAAAATTTCTCAACTAAATATCCTACTCTTGACGGACATGGAAATTTTGGATCTGTGGATAATGATCCGCCAGCAGCAATGAGATATACTGAGACCAGATTATCTCCAATAGCTCATAAAGGATTTCTTGAAGAAATTGGATCAGAAACGGTAAGCTTTTCAAATAACTTTGACGGTTCTCAAAAAGAACCGGATGTTCTACCAGCCCAACTTCCATTTTTATTGTTGAACGGCTCATCAGGTATCGCTGTTGGCATGGCAACAAATATTCCACCACATAACTTAGGGGAAATTGTAGATGGCTTAGTTGCTTTACTAAAAAATAATGATATAAGTGATAAGAAACTTTCTAACATTATAAAAGGACCTGATTTTCCTACAGGGGGAGAATTAATTTATAGTTCGGCAATTGAGGAACTTTATAAAACAGGAAAAGGATCTATAACGATAAGAGGAGTTGTAAATACTGAAGAAGTAAATTTAAGCAAAGGAAAACATAAAAAGAATGCACTAATAATTACTGAACTTCCTTACCAAATTAATAAAGCAGGTTGGATTGAAAAATTAGCAGAACTTGTTAATTCAAGCAAAATTGATGGGATTTCAGATATTAGAGATGAGAGCGACAGAGATGGAATGAGAATTGTAATAGAACTAAAAAAAGATTCTAATTCTGAAATTGTAATTTCTAATTTATATAAAAAAACAACTCTCCAAACAAACTTTGGCGCAATATTTTTAGCTTTAATTAAAGGCAAGCCTTTACAACTAAACCTAAGACAATATCTCAACTATTTTCTTGAATTTAGAGAAGAAACAATTAGAAAAAGAACTTATTATTTTCTTAAAAATACTCTTGAAAAATTAGAAATATCAGAAGGTTTGTGTAAAGCCACAAAAAACATAAAAAAAGTTATAGAAATTATTGAAGGATCAGAAAATTCTGTAGAGGCAAAATCAAAATTAATTGAAAAATTTTTCTTAAGTGATAAACAAGCAAATTCAATTTTGGATATGCCACTAAGAAAATTAACAAATTTAGAGAAAAATCAAATTAATGATGAAATAAAAAATTTGGAAGGAAAAAAGAATTATTTCCAAAAATTATTAAATGATAGAGAATTATTAATTGAATTGCTTATTGAAGAATTTTTAATATTAAAGAAAAAATATAATGTTATAAGGAAAACAAAAGTAATTAAAAATATTAATCAAAATGAAGAGTTAGAAACGCTTAATAATCAGATATTAGATGAATTTATAAATAAAAAAACTAAGTTATATATTGACAATAGACTTTATTTAAAAAAGATGATTTCAAATAATTATAAGAAATCATTTGAGGTTGTAAATAAAATTATAGATAATAAAAATATTCAAAAATTTATATGTAATATTGAAAAAAATATAAAATTAATTGGAATCACAAATACAGGAAAGGTATTTAACATTGATTGGGAATCAAGCATTAATAAAGACTATAAATTAGATAATAAAACACTTGGGAATATTCATCCTAGTGAAATAATAAATTTTCATTCAATTCAAAAACAAATTAGAAATTATCTATGCATATTAAATTCAGATGGAAGATTTAAAAAAGTTTTATTTGATGAAGACATGATAAAAAGTAATAGAACTTTCACAATTACAAAATTAAAGAATAATCTAAAGACTATCGATTCATTTATTTCTAATGAAAACAAAAATTTAATAATATTAACATCGATAGGAAGAATTTTTAAATTTAATTTATCAAATAAATTTATAACACCAACTTCTAAACAATCTCAAGGATTAATACTTACAAAACTTTTACCAACTGAAAAAATCGTATCTTGTTGTACATATGATTATGGGGAAAATATTTTTTTAATATCTAAAAAAGGAAAAATCTTTTGTCTAAATAGCGATGAAATTTATTACTCAAATGAATACAGTTTGGGATATTTGAATGAAAAAACCCAACTTAAAAACGATTACTTCCTGAAAATAATAACAAGTAACCACTACCTTGATATTGAAACTAATAAGAACAAATCTGCAAGATTGGACCTAAATAAATTAAATTTCAAATCCAACAAATCAAATTTTTTAATTGATTTTTTAAAATTAGATAAGGATGAATACCTTGAAAATTGTTTCCGACTTAAAAACTTTCTCAACTAAGATTTATATTCATTTTCAACCCAATTTAGGTACTCTTGATTTACCGTTCCTGTTACATAAAAACCGGTAAAGCAACTCATCTCCAAATCCTTAATATAAGAATCAGTGATTATAGATTTTCGCAAACTTTCAACACTTTGATAAACAAGGTTATCAATTTCAAGATGATCAGCAATTTCACTTATTGTTCTATCGTAAGCTATTAATTCATCTCTATTTGGCATATTAATTCCATAAACATGAGGATAACGCACTGGAGGAGCTGCTGATGTAAAAAAAACTTTATTTGCTCCTGCATCTTTAGCCATTTGTACAATTTCTTTTGAAGTAGTACCTCTTACTATCGAGTCATCAACAATTAATACATTTTTATTTTTAAACTCTGCACTCATAGCATTTAATTTTTGTCTTACAGATTTTTTACGTTTCTGTTGACCAGGCATTATAAATGTTCTGCCAACATATCTGTTTTTAAAAAAACCTTCTCTATATTCTATCCCTAACTGTCTTGCAACTTGCATTGCAGCAGGTCGAGAAGAATCAGGAATAGGCATAACTACATCAATATCTCCTGAATTAATTGTCTCTTTTATTGTTTCTGCCAGATAATCTCCCATCTTTAAACGAGCTTTGTATACTGAAATTCCATTCATAATTGAATCAGGCCTAGCTAAATAAACATATTCAAAAGCGCAAGGAAATAACATTGGATTTTCAGAACATTGTTTAGAAAAAAACTCCCCATTAAGATTTATAAAAACAGCTTCTCCAGGATCTACATCTCTCACTACTTGATAATCGTTATTTTCAAGCACTAGAGATTCACTAGCAACCATCCACTCTTCTTTTTTTGTGGTTAATGAAAGTCTTTTTCCTATAACTAAAGGCCTAATACCGAAAGGATCTCTAAATGCTAATAAACCATGTCCTGAAATTAATGCAATTGAAGCGTATGACCCCTGAATTCTTTTATGTAAGGATTTGACAGCTCTAAAAATAATATCAGGTTCTAATTCTTGATTATTAATTTGTTCTTGTAATTCTGTCGCAAATACGTTTAACAACATTTCAGTATCACTTGAAGAATTTGTATGCCGCTTATCAATATTAAATAGTTGTTTTTCTAAATCTCTGGTATTTGTCAAATTTCCATTATGTATCAAAACAATTCCATAAGGAGCATTAACGTAAAAAGGCTGTGCTTCTTCCACGCTTTCGGCTGAACCCTTTGTTGCATACCTAACATGACCTAATCCAATTTTGCCTATTAAATTCCTCATATCTCTAGTTCTATAAGCAGTATTAACGTGACCTTTAGCCTTATGTATATGAAAAACAGTATTTTCCATTGTGGCTATACCTGTTGAGTCTTGACCTCTATGCTGCAAAAGCAAAAGACTATCGTAAATTTGTTGATTTACATCATCTGAAGAAACGATTCCAACTATTCCGCACATAACTTAATATCTTAAAAATTTTAATAGTTGAGAAATGTTTTTCATATTTAAAAGTAACCTGAAATACTATTATTAAATTTTTCGGATAATTCCTCAACCCTTATATTGCAGATATTTTTATCTTGAATTTTTATCTTAAGCGATTCATTAGATACGTACCCTATTTTTTTTACATAAACACTTGATGGGCAATTTATTTGATTTTGTTTTAAATAATTTAGCCATTCATTTTGTTTTATTTTGCTAACTGAAAAAATGATTCTAGAACCTCCTTCTGAAAACAATAAATTATCTTCTCTATTTAAATCTTTCTTTAATTCAATTGTTGCACCCTTTCCAGACAAAATACAAGACTCTGCTAAAGCTATAGCTAAACCACCATCGCTTATATCGTGAGAAGAAACTACAAAACTTTTTGAAATAGCACTTCTTAAAAAACTTTGACAAAACTTTTCATCCAACAAATCTATTTTTGGAGGGCGACCTGTGATTTCTCCATGAAAATATTCCAAATAAGAACTAGCTGCAATTGTCACATCTGATTTATAAGAACCAATCAACCAAATTTGATCATCAATATTTTTCCATTCACTACTTATAGCTTTTTCGACATTATCTATCCTTCCAACCATTCCAATAACTGGAGTAGGATTAATAGGAGTTATTTCATTATTTTTATTTTTAGATTCATTGTATAAAGAAACATTACCTCCTGTTACTGGAGTTTCCAATGCTTTACAAGCTTCAGCAATTGCATTACAAGAAGAGGAGAGTTGCCAATATCCTATTTCATTCTCTGGAGAAGAAAAATTTAAATTATTTGTGATTGCTACTGGTTCAGCCCCAACACAACTAACATTTCGAGCTGATTCTGCGACAGCAGCGATAGTTCCTCTAAAAGGATCAAGAGCAACCCATCTACTATTACAATCAACTGAAGCAGCAACACCTGAAAATATCTCATTTTTATTTTTTTTATTTTGCTCCCTAAGTCTTATTACAGCTGCATCTGATTTTCCAGGTTTAAAAACTGTATTTGCCTGCACTTGAGAGTCATATTGTTTATAAATCCATCTTTTAGAAGCTATTGAGGGATTAGAGAGAAGTTTTAAAATAATTTCTGAAAAAGAAAAATTCTTATTTTCCTTCAATGAAAATAATTTTTGCTCATTAATTTCTGGTAAATCATCCTCTTTCCATTCCCATTTCTTTAAAAGATAATCAGGTGGATTATTAATCACATTGTGAAAATTGACAGGGGTATCATCAGACAAGGCAGAAGTCGGTATTTGCGCAACAATTTTACCTTTATGAGAAATAATTACCTCACTAGTTCCTATAACTTGACCAATTACTTTTGCATATAATCCCCACTTATTGAATTTTTCAATTAGATGATTAATTTTTTCTTCTTTAACAACAAACAACATTCTCTCCTGCGATTCAGATAATAAATATTGGTATGGAGACATATTATGTTCTCTAGAAGGAACCAAATCTAAATCAATAGATATCCCTAATTTCCCATTTGCAGCCATTTCTGCACTACTACATGTTAAACCTGCAGCACCCATATCTTGAGCTGCAATTACATCTCCTGTTTTAAAAGCATCCAAACAGGCTTCAATAAGACTTTTCTCAATAAACGGATCACCTACCTGAACTGCTGGTCTATCATCTAATGAGGTTGAAGTTAATTCTGAGCTAGCAAAACTAGCACCACCAACTCCATCTCTACCAGTAGTATTACCAACATATAATACTGGTGATCCTATATTTTTAGCTCCAGAACAAACGATTTCATTAGTCTCTAAAAGTCCTAAAGCCATAACATTCACTAAAGGATTTCCCGAATAACTATCATCGAAATCAATTTCACCTCCAACAGTCGGTACACCAACACAATTTCCATAATGGGCGATACCGGATACAACTCCTCGCAATAAATCAACATTTGATGATTTCTCAAGGTTTCCAAATCTCAATGAATTCAATACTGCAATTGGTCTTGCACCCATGGTAAATATATCTCTTAAAATCCCTCCTACTCCTGTTGCAGCACCTTGAAAGGGTTCAATAGCAGAGGGATGATTATGACTTTCTATTTTAAAAACAAGTTTTTGATTATTTCCAACATCAATAACGCCAGCATTCTCTCCAGGTCCAACTAAAACATTTTTACCTTTAGTGGGAAATTTAGATAGTAAAGGTTTTGAATTTCTATAACAACAATGTTCAGACCACATAACGCCGAACATGCCTAATTCTGTTCTATTAGGTTCTCTCTTTAATCTGTTGCAAATTTCTTCGTAGTCATTAAGTGATAAATTTTCAACTTTGAGGGCCTCATTAAGATCATAAAGATCATGATTTTTTTGATTTATCATTCTTTATATCCAAGGGTCATCTTCTTTTTTTTCACTAAACGGTATAGATGTTCTATCGTTATTATAAAAACTTTTTTGTTTATAATCTAAGGTTTGGCTAATATCTTCATCTTCTTCAAGCCATTCCTCTAATCTATTAGAAGCAATATTTTTCATATCATCAAATCTATCAATGATTTTTTTCCCTTTTTGCATAAATTCATTTTTAATACTTGATTTGATTAAAGATAAATCATCTAAAGAATTACTTTTACAAAATACCAACCCAGGTTGTTGATCATTAATATTTTCAATATTTAATTTCCATCTACTAGAACCTGGAATCTTAGGATTTGATCTAGAAACTAAGTAATATTTAATTTTGCCGGTTTTAATTTCAAATATAAAATCTGCAATAACTCCTATTTTTGATCCATTTACATTTATTAAATTAGCTTCTATTAAAGTTGGAAACCTATTTAAAGTCGCTAAATCGGAAATAGCAGGATCACCTTTTACATAAATTTCATTATCTATTATTTGAGAAATTTGATTTAATCGCCAAACATTTCTCTTTAAATCAAAATTTGAAGGACGAGAGTACCATCCTAAAATTCTATGAACAGGAGGATGCATCCAAACATTTTCTCCATTTCCATAATTAAGGGCCATATTACCCTTAACACTATAATTTAATAATTCACTTAATAAAATTTCTTTAGGTAATTTCAAGTTAAGAACGAACCTGCACTGGCATAACTAGATAAGTAAAAGAATTGAGGTTATTTTCTGGCACAAAAACAGCTGGAGTAGTAGCAATATTACACTTTAAAAGTACGTTTTCAGAAGAAATAACTTTTAAACCTTCTAAGAGATATCTAACATTAAATGCAATATCAAAATTTTCTCCTGAGTAAGAAACAGGTATTGATTCATTTGCATTTCCAATATCTTGGGCATCTGCACTAATAGATGCTAAATCTGTATTATCTAATTTAATCTTTACAACACTACTTTGCTGATCAGCCAAAACAGCAATTCTTTCTAATGAATCAATTAATTTTTTTGTATTAAAATTTAGAATTTTAGAAAAAGAATCAGGGATTAATTGTGAATAATTAGGATACGTGCCTTCTAAAGTTCTTGTAGTAATTATTTGATTAGAAGATATAAATACTACTTGACCTTTGTCATAGAAAAGCTTAATTGAATTTTCTGAGCTCCTCAAAGATACTAGTTTTTCAATTTCTCTTAATGATCTAGTTGGGATAGTTACCGATAAATCATCAAAATTTGAAGATAAGTTTTCTTTATTTTCAATATGTTCTTCATTACCAATTAAAGCAACAGCTAATCTATGGCCATCTGTAGAAGCAGACTCTAAATAATTTGGTTTGAAAGTAAAATTGACACCTGTGAGTAGTTGCTTTGAATCATCATTACTACTTGCAAAAATAGTTGATTTTAAAGCCTTTAAAAAAGAACTAGGATCAATATTCAAAGAAGTACCGCTTTCAACAAATGGTAAATTAGGATATTCATCAGAGGGAATCCCTTTTAGATTAAAAGAACCTCTGTCACTTTTTATTAGGATATTATCTGAATTCTCGTCTACTTCTAGGGAAACAGGAGTTTCATTAGGTAGTTTGTTTACTATTTCTGATAAGAGTTTTGAAGGTATAGTAATAGCTCCACTATTTTTAACAGTTCCATCAAAAGAAGTTTGAATTCCTAAATTTAAGTCAAATCCTGTGACGCTGATTTTATTAGTGCCTTCGTCGGCTGTTAAAAGTATGTTTGCAAGAATTGGATGCGTTGGCCTTGAAGCAACTGCTTTGCTTACTAATTGTATAGCATTATTTAGTTCATTTTGATTACAAATAATTTCCATCAGAATTTGGAACTTTTTACAAATACAATATACTTTTTTCGTAAATTAAATTCAATCAATTTATTTTTTACTCTTTTTCTAATAGAAAAATAAATAATAAAATAAAAAATTTAGTAGTAGTAGTTGCTGTGGGAACTGTGGAATTCTTAAATTTAACAGCTTTTCTATTTAGTTTACGAAGAAAAGAATATGTGTAAAAAATTTTTTATTTGTTAAATATTTTTTACTTTTTTCGAAAATTTTAAATTTATTCAACAAATAGAATTATTTGTCATATACTTTTCAACAAATGAGGATTGTTTTTAATTGATTTCCACAGACACTATTTTTTTTGGATTTTAATATCCTAAGATTTTAGTTATATTTTTTAATGAAGGTTCAATATTTTTCCTAAAAATAGCATCGTTGTTTTTTATAGCGCAATCAGGATCTTTCAATCCATTTCCAGTCAGAACACAAACAATAGTCGATTCTTTCTGAATTCTATTTTTATTTTTAATCAATCCAGCAACTGATGCTGCACTGGCAGGTTCACAAAATACTCCCTCTTTAGCAAGAATTTTATAAGCATTGATTATTTCTTCATCTGTAACAGATTGAAAGTCTCCTTTACTCTCTTTCCTTACTTTTTTTGCTTTTTCTCTATTTACAGGATTTCCAATTCTTATTGCAGTTGCAATTGTTTCTGGATCCTTCACTATTATATTTTTTACTAATGGAGCAGAGCCTTCGGACTGAAAACCCATCATGATTGGTAATTTCAAATTCCTTTTTATTTTTGAATATTCTTTAAATCCCATCCAATAAGCAGTTATGTTTCCTGCATTACCCATTGGAATACAAAGCCAATCAGGAGCATAACCTAAGTCATCAACTATTTCAAAAGCTGCTGTCTTTTGTCCTTGTATTCGATATGGATTAACAGAATTAACAAGTTCTATAGGATGTTCTGAGGATAAATCTCTAACAATTTCAAGAGCTTTATCAAAGTTTCCATTAATAGATATTATCTCAGCGCCATACATTAATGCTTGCGCAAGCTTTCCTTGTGCAACAAAACCTTCTGGGATTAAAACATAAGGTTTTAATCCTCCTCTGGAAGCATATGCAGCTGCGGCAGCAGAGGTATTTCCAGTACTTGCACAAATTACTGCTTCACGGCCTTCTTCTTTTGCTTTGCTAATTGCCATAGTCATTCCACGATCTTTAAAAGATCCTGTTGGATTAAGGCCATCATATTTTAAAAAAACTTTTGTCCCATTTCCAATTAAGTTGCTAATTGACTCGCTTAGAATTAGTGGTGTATTTCCTTCATTTAGGGAAATAATAGGAGTTTTATTTGTAACTGGAAGATATTGTTTATAAGCTTCTATTAGACCTGGCCACCTTTTTTTTCTGTAATTAATACGCAGTTTATTTTTTATTTTATTTAATAACACCATGATTTTTTAATTTGTTTTGATTTTTTCTAGAGGGGAATTGGTGAAAAAAGTTAATAATTCCGAAATCGATTCTACTTTATTCATAACTTTGCTCAAAGCGCTTACATCCAAAATTACAGTTTTAGTTGGATATCCTTCAAAAAAATTTACTAGATTTATTTTTCCATTTCCTATGTTAATTCCTTGAATTACGCTTGCTCTAAGGGCCAACATACCTGTTCTTTCATCAGTTGCTTTGGGTGGGTGGATAATAGATGAAAGTCTTGTTAAAAAAACATTTCCTATTTCAGAATATACTAGTTTGCTTGCAATGGTAATAGGAACTTCAAAATCTTTGTTTAAAACTTTTCTAATTTCTTCATCCGGAGACCCAGTTGCTTTTAAAATTCTTTTTAATTGTCCTGTAGATTTACCTTCTTTAGCAAAAGTTTTTAAAGAATTTACTTTAATTGTTCTAGAAAATATGCTGTACGTGATTTTAATTTCTTCAGCAGTATAAGCTTTTGGGACATTAAAAAATAATGGAGAAATTACTAAACTAAAAAATAATTTTAATTTTAAAAATTTACTAAACTTCATTTATATATTTGCGCCAGCGGCAATCTTAACAAGTCTCACTACTCCTTTTTCAGTTACTTTTTTTGCAATTTTTATACCCATTTCTTTTGTATAGGGTTCATTAATAAGTCTTGGCACTCTTTTTAGAAAAATGTCAATTGAATATCCTGGTACTTTTTGTAAAATCTCTAAGAAGTCTCTTAATGGCTCAACATACATTATAAGGTCACTCAAGTTATTATTTTCGTTAGTAGTATTTAATTTAATTGATTGTGGAAGATAATTATTTAAACTTTTCAATATTTTTAGACTAAGTAAATCTATCTGATTTGTTAAACTTTCAACTATTTCATTTCTAAGAAATCCTCCATTTGGAGAAAAGAGAAGATTTATAACTTCGTCTAAAAGTTTTTCTAAATCGAGATTTGTTTGCTTTGCAGCGTTAGAAAGCAGATCTTCTAAACGATCCCATTTAAATTTTTGATTATCAAAAAGCATTTCTTTAAGGCTTTCCCTCAATTGTGGATCAGGGTCTTCCATTAATCTTCTTGCAAAATATGGATATGCTGCGCCTAATATTTTGAAGTTTGGATCTACGCTTAAAGCTATTCCTTCTAATGTAAGTAATGATCTAATTATAAGAGCATAATACGGGGGTAGCCTGAAAGGGAATTTATACATAACACCAGACATATCGTCAGTAACGCTTTTAAAATCCATTTTTGAAACCCCTTGTTCAACGGCATTAATGAAAACATCTTGAAATGCTGGAACAATGGGTTCTAGATTAACTTCCTCTGATAAAAATCCTAATTTTACGAAATCTTGAGATAATTTATCGAAGTTTTTATTTACTAAGTGAACTACTGCTTGAATTAATCCTGACCTAGATTCTCTGGAAACCTCGCTCATCATTCCAAAATCTAGATAACATAATCTTCCATCTTCTAAGGCTAATAAATTACCTGGATGCGGGTCTGCATGAAAAAAACCATGTTCTAAAAGCTGTTCTAAACTGCATTGCACCCCTATATCAATCATGTCATCAGGATTAATTCCTAATTTTTTTACGTCCTCTAAATTTGTTAATTTTGTGCCGTCTATCCATTCCATTGCTAAAACTCTTCTTGAAGTTATTTCTTTATAAATTTTTGGTACGGCAATCATTTTGTTGTGTTTATGCATATCTCTAAATTTTTCTGCATTTGCAGCTTCGTTTAGATAATCCATCTCTTCAAAAACTCTCTTGCCTAATTCATCAATCAAAGCAACTAGATCACTTCTTATCAATCCGATATTGTTTTTTAGCCAATAAGCAATATTCCTTACGATGTAAAGGTCTAAGGTTATTTGTTCTCTTAAACCGGGCCGTTGTACTTTTATTGCAACGATCTTTTCGTTTTTTAATTTAGCTTTATGTACTTGACCTAAAGAAGCAGCAGAAATTGGCTCTTTATCAATTTCTAAGAAAATCTCATCTATTTTGCTTCCCAAATCTTCTTCTATTAATTCCATAGCTTTATCTCCATCAAAACCAGGAAGCTGATCTTGCAATTCAGATAATTCTTCTAGAAGAATACCTGGGATTATATCAGGTCTTGTTGATAAAGCTTGGCCTGCTTTAACAAATGCAGGTCCAAGTTCTACTAACAAATTTGTTAATTCTTTTGCTCTAAATCTTGCTTGCTGTTCATTTTTCAGTCTTCCAGTTAATTTATCCCATCCAACGGAAAAGATGTAAGCAAAAATAGGTAGGAGTGTTTGCCAAAGTCTTTTTAAAAGTCTTTTAGGATGTTTTTTGTAAATTCTAGAAATTGTATCTGGATCATAATTTAAGAGTCCAGATACCTCAATAAAATCAGTAAACTCTTCTTTCATAACTTTATATATTTAAAACCTTTATTTTTTTAAAAAAGAAGTTAATTTTTTTATATGGAAGATTTATCATGTTAATACAACTAAAAATAGAAAATATTGCCTTAATAGAAATTATAGAAATTAATTTTGAAAAAGGTTTGAATATCATAACTGGGGATTCAGGTTCAGGGAAATCATTAATTTTGGATTCCTTAAATGCTTTATTTGGTGGAACTAATATACCTCTAAAACATTTAATACGTCCAGGAAAAGATTTTTGCATTATCGAGGCGATATTTTCTTCTTCTTCTCAAATTAATAATTGGTTAATTAGTAATGGGTTTGAAATAACTTCTTCAGAACTACAAATTAAAAGAAAATCTTATAAAAAAAATAATAAAATCTTATCCAAATATAGCCTTAATGATTTACCAATTAATAAACAATCCTTAGAACAACTTGGACGATTTTTAATAGATTTTGCAGGTCAATCTGACACTTTTATCTTTGATTCTCAAGAGAAGAGAAGATTAATAATTGATGATTTATGTTCCCAAGACTCAAAAGATACTAGTGAAAGGATTAAAAGGATATGGGGAGAAACTAAAGTTTTAAAAGGCTTAATGGATGAAAAAATAGAATTTTTTAGGAAGCAAGAAGAAAAAAATTTGGCAATTAAACATATGTTGAAGAGTTTAGAAGAAGCTGATTTAAATTCTAGTGAAGAAATTTTAGAACTAGAGTTATTAGAAAATAAACTTGTAAATAATCTTGAAATTAATAATTCAATTAAATCATCATTAAAAAACTTAAACAATTTCAGTGATGATGAACCGTCAGTAACTTCATTTGTAAATCAATCACTAAAGATTTTAAATAAAACAGCAGATTTCGATTTAAAGATTCAAAATTTTAGAGAGAAGTTATTAAATATTCATGCTGATGTTGAACATTTAATTTTTGATCTAAAATCATATTTGCAAGAAATAGAAAATTATGAATCTAATCTTCCAGAAATACAAAAAAGATTATTCTTTTTAAAAAACTTAGAGAGAACTTTTTCCTTGGATTTAACTCAATTAATTGAAAAGCGCGATCAATTAAAAACGTATTTTCAACAAAATGATCAAGGTAATGAGATTTCCATTATTAAAGCTCAAATTGAGAATTTACAAAGTAATCTAAATTCTTTATTTGTTATTCAATCTACTGAAAGAAAAAAAATTGCTAAACAGTTACAAAATTCAGTAATGTCAATTTTAAGCAATCTAGGTCTACAAAATGCAAATTTTTCAATCCAATTTTCTGAGTGCAAGCCTTCTGGCTATGGAATTGACGATATAAATTTTTTGTTTTCGGCTAATCCTGATCAGAAGCTTGCTCCATTATCAAATGTTATTTCTGGCGGAGAAATGTCAAGATTTTTGTTAGCTATTAAATCTAGTATTTCTAAAAAACCCAATACTTTCTTTTTAGATGAAATTGATAGTGGTTTAAGTGGTAAATCTCTATTTTCTTTGGTCGAGCTCATAAAAGAAATTTCTAAAAATCAACAAGTCTTATGTATTACACATCAGCCATTCCTCGCTGCTAGGGGATCAGCTCATTTCAAAGTTAATAAAAACGTAATTAATGGGATAACTTATACTTCAATCGCAAAACTAACTACAAAAAATCAAAGAAAAAATGAACTAATAGAACTTATAGGTGGAGGTTCATGTGAAGTAAACGAATATGCTTCTAGACTTCTTGATCGCTCAGCTGCGTAAAATAAAAAAAATTCTATTATAATAACCTTTTTAAATCATAATTTAGATTTAAACATGGTTAATAAAGTTGATAGTAGTTTTGGAGAAGATAACTCAATTAATATTAGGGGAGCTCGTCAGCATAATTTAAAAAATATTGATCTTTCTCTACCCAGGAATAAATTCATAGTTTTTACAGGTGTGAGTGGGAGTGGTAAAAGTTCTCTGGCCTTTGATACTATTTTTGCTGAAGGTCAAAGAAGATATGTTGAGAGTCTTTCTGCATACGCAAGGCAATTTTTGGGTCAAGTTGATAAACCAGATGTTGACAATATTGAAGGTTTATCACCTGCTATTTCAATTGATCAAAAATCTACAAGTCATAATCCTCGATCAACAGTTGGAACAGTAACGGAAATACAAGATTATTTAAGATTATTGTTTGGTCGTGCTGGTGAGCCTCATTGTCACCATTGTGGGATTCCAATTGCGCCTCAAACAATTGATGAAATGGTGGATCAAATTCTTCTTTTACCAGAAGGAACAAGGTACCAGTTGTTGGCTCCTGTTGTAAGAGGTAAGAAAGGAACACATACAAAACTTATAAGCGGACTAGCTGCTGAAGGATTTGCAAGGGTAAGAATCAATGGAGAGGTGAGAGAACTTGCTGATAGTATCGAATTAGATAAAAATCAAATTCATAATATTGAGGTAGTAGTCGATAGATTAATTGCAAGAGAAGGCATACAAGAAAGATTAAATGATTCTCTACAAACTTGTCTTAAAAGAGGGGATGGCTTAGCAATAGTAGAAGTTGTTCCAAAAAAAGGAGAAAACTTACCTTCTAACTTAGAAAGAGAAAAACTTTACTCAGAAAATTATGCATGTCCTGTACATGGATCTATTGTTGAAGAACTTTCTCCTAGATTATTTTCTTTTAATAGCCCATATGGGGCCTGTCCAGATTGTCATGGGATTGGTTATTTAAAAAAATTTACTGCGGATAGAGTTATACCTGATAAAACATTACCTGTTTATGCTGCAATAGCTCCTTGGAGTGAAAAAGATAATACTTATTACTTCTCTTTACTTTATTCTGTAGGACAAGCTTATGGTTTTGAATTAAAAACTCCTTGGAAAGATTTAAGTGATTTGCAAAAAAAAGTTCTACTTTTGGGATCAGATAAACCAATATTAATTCAAGCTGATAGTCGTTTTAAAACTTCTAGTGGTTTTGAAAGACCTTTTGAGGGGATTTTGCCAATATTAGAAAGGCAATTGAATGAAGCCAATGGAGAATCAGTTAAACAAAAATTAGAAAAGTATCTAGAATTAGTTCCCTGTAAGACATGTTCTGGAAAAAGATTAAGACCTGAGGCTTTGGCAGTTAAACTTGGTCCATACAACATTACTGATTTAACTTCTATAAGTGTTTCTGAAACCCTAAATCACGTAGAGCGCATCATGGGCTTAAGAAAGATAAAGAAAGAAAATATATCTTTATCAGAAAAACAAAAGCAGATAGGTGAATTGGTTTTAAAAGAGATTCGTTTACGTTTGAAGTTTTTAATTAACGTAGGTCTAGATTATTTGACTTTAGATAGACCAGCTATGACTTTGTCTGGTGGTGAGGCTCAGCGTATTAGATTGGCTACACAAATAGGTGCAGGTCTTACTGGCGTTTTATATGTATTAGATGAACCAAGTATTGGTTTGCATCAGAGAGATAATGACAGATTATTAGAAACATTAAAAAGCTTAAGAGACTTGGGAAATACTTTGGTTGTCGTTGAACATGATGAAGATACTATGAAATCCGCAGATTATTTAGTAGATATTGGCCCAGGGGCAGGTGTTTATGGTGGGGAAATTATTGCTAAAGGATCTTATCAAGATGTCTTAAATTCAGAAAATTCATTAACTGGAGCTTATCTTAGTGGTAGGAAATCGATTCCTACTCCAAAAGAACGTAGATCATCTGTAAAAAAAAGTTTAATTTTAAATAATTGCTCTAAAAATAATTTAAAAAATATTTCTGTTGAATTTCCTTTAGGAAGATTAGTTTCTGTAACTGGTGTGAGTGGAAGTGGAAAAAGCACTTTGATAAATGAATTACTTCATCCTGCATTATGTCATTCTCTAGGATTAAAAGTCCCTTTTCCTCAAGGTGTAAAAGAGTTAAAGGGTATAAAGGCAATTGATAAAGTTATAGTTATTGATCAATCTCCAATAGGAAGAACTCCAAGATCAAATCCTGCTACATATACTGGTGCTTTTGATCCTATAAGGCAGATATTTACTGCCACAGTAGAAGCAAAAGCAAGAGGTTATCAGGCTGGTCAATTTAGCTTTAATGTGAAAGGAGGAAGATGCGAAGCTTGTAAAGGTCAGGGAGTCAATGTAATTGAAATGAATTTTCTACCTGATGTGTATGTTCAATGTGAAGTATGTAAAGGAGCTCGTTTTAATAGGGAAACTCTGCAGGTGAAATATAAAGGTTTCAATATATCTGATGTTTTAGAGATGACTGTTGAACAAGCTGCAGAAACTTTTTCTGCCATACCTCAAGCTGCTGATAGATTATCTACATTGGTTGATGTTGGCTTAGGATATGTCAAATTAGGCCAGCCAGCTCCTACATTATCTGGTGGAGAGGCTCAAAGAGTTAAGTTAGCCACGGAATTGTCAAAAAGGGCTACTGGAAAAACTTTATATTTGATTGATGAACCAACTACAGGGTTAAGTTTTTATGATGTTCATAAATTAATGGATGTAATACAACGTTTGGTAGATAAAGGTAATTCAGTAATTGTTATTGAACATAATTTAGATGTTATTAGATGTTCAGATTGGATTATCGATTTAGGACCTGATGGAGGGGATAAAGGAGGAGAAATCATTGCAGAAGGTATTCCCGAGGATGTAGCTAAAAATCCTACAAGTCATACAGCAAAATATCTTAAAAAGGTTCTGAAATAAGAAAATCCTTGTTGTATTTCTTTTTATTTTAATTATTTCAGCAATACGAAATTCTTTTTTAAAGGGGCATAAAACTCCTCTATAACTACTTTTTTGAAAACTTTCATATTAAAAAAATTTCAAATCATAATGCTTTCTTAATATTTCCTTAGAAAATTCAGCTTATTTGTATTAAAGGCCGTTGATCGGAGGTTTTACTGAATGAGGTTAAAATTTTTACATTTACATTTACATGGTCTTATACGTTCTAAAAATCTTGAGTTAGGAAGGGATGCAGATACAGGAGGGCAAACACAATACGTTTTAGAGTTAATTAAAAGCTTGGCTAATACTTCAGAAGTTGATCAAGTAGATTTAGTTACTCGTTTAATAAACGATCCTAAAGTAGACGATGAATATTCTCAAGAAGAAGAATTTGTAGAACCTGGAGTGAGAATTTTAAGATTCAAATTTGGACCTAATAAATATTTAAGAAAGGAATTGCTTTGGCCTTATTTAGATCTTTTAACTGAAAGACTAATTTCTTACTATAAAAAAAACAAAAAGCCTAATTTCATTCATGCACATTATGCAGATGCTGGATATGTAGGAGTTAAACTAAGTAAATCCTTAAACGTTCCTCTTATTTTTACTGGTCATTCTTTAGGAAGAGAGAAAAAAAGGAAATTGCTTGATACTGGTTTAAAAAATAATCAAATAGAAAAACTTTATTCTATAAGTAAAAGAATTGAGGCAGAAGAAAAAGCATTGAAGTCTGCAGATATTGTCGTTACAAGCACTAAACAAGAATCAGTTTATCAATATTCCCAATATTCTTCTTTTTCACCTCACAAAGCTAAAGTTATTCCTCCTGGTGTTGATCATAATAAATTTCACCATATTCACTCAACAAGCGAGACAGCCGAAATCGATAACATGATGAAACCTTTTCTAAAGGATTCTACTAAACCTCCATTTTTAACTATTTCTAGAGCTGTACGAAGAAAAAATATTCCATCTTTGATTGAAGCATATGGAAGATCTGAAAAATTAAAAAGAAAAACTAATTTAATTCTGATTTTAGGTTGTAGAGAGAATACTTCAAAACTTGACCCTCAACAAAAAGATGTTTTCAATAAAATTTTTGAAACAATTGATAAATATAATTTGTATGGAAAGGTAGCTTATCCAAAAAAACATCTTCCAAGTCAGATTCCTGCTTTATATAGGTGGGCTGCTAGCAGAGGTGGTGTATTTGTAAATCCAGCTTTAACAGAGCCTTTTGGTTTAACTCTTCTTGAGGCTTCTTCATGTGGATTGCCAATAATATCAACAAATGATGGAGGGCCAAAAGAAATTCGTTCCAAATGTGAAAATGGACTTCTAGTAGATGTTACTGATATTAATGATCTGAAAGGTATTCTTGAAAAAGGAATATCAAATAATAATCAGTGGAAAATATGGAGCAGAAATGGAATTGAGGGTGTAAACAGGCACTTTAGTTGGAACACACATGTACGCAATTATTTATCAGTACTTACTGAAGAATTTTTAAGTACAAGTTCTTCTTCATCCGATATTAAACAAAGTTGTTTAAAAGGGTCTTCCTCACTTATAAAACCCCATTGATCAAAAACCTCAGGATCAGAGTGGAGAATAAGTTGATAATTTTGAGTTTTCTTTAGTTTAAAGCCCTTCTTAGATAGTTTTTTCATTAAGTTAGCAGTTTCTTCAAATCTTGATGCCATTGCATCAAGACTTGAGCAATCACTTGTTAATCCATTATCTTTCCATGTAAAAAAATTCATAATAAATTTTTCAAAGATTAATTTTTAAAACTATACCTAAAATTACAAGTAAAATGTTGATTTTCCAAAAATTTTCAACTATTTTTTGTTCCTTCACTCCTTTAAGTTCAAAGTGGTGGTGTAGTGGAGCCATTAAAAATATGCGTTTACCCCTATGAAATAATTTTTTTGTAATTTTAAAAAACCCGACTTGAATCATTACTGATAACGATTCAATAATAAATATTCCTGAGAAAATAGATAAGGTAAAAACGCTATTGGTTAATAACGCTATAGAACCCAGAATTGCTCCAATACTTAGAGATCCTGTGTCACCCATAAATATTTTTGCAGGATAACTATTATATTTGAGAAATCCTAAACATATACCGGACATTGAAAAACATAAGATGCTAAAAACAAAAAGTTCTTGCTGTTCTTTCAACAATATTTCTGTTCCTAATCCATAAAAGACAATCCCACTGCATCCAGCTGCTAATCCATCTAGTCCGTCAGTCAAATTTACTGAATTACTTATGCCCACAAGTACTAAAAAAGAAACTGGCAATATGAAAATATTCATATTAATTCCCCAGGAGTCAGAAACTGTTATTAATGGGCTGATTAAATTTTTTTCATAGGCTAAAAATATAAAAATTATTGATATGACACTTTGTAAGATAAACTTTTCTTTTGTTTTTAAACCTGTGTTCTCTTTTTTTTTAATGCTTAAATAATCATCTAAAAATCCTATAATAAAGAATCCAAAAATAGTAAGTAATAAAAGAAATAATTTTACAGAACCTAAGTAGATAGTTATTATTAAAAGCAAAATTAAAAAAGGAATTATCATAAAAACCCCACCCATTGTTGGAGTATCACTTTTGTTAAAGTGATTAGCTGGGCCTTCATTCCTAATAATTTGAAGTAAATTAAATTTTTTGATAATCTTTAGACCATTTTTTGTTGTAAAAATAGAAATAAAGAAGAATAATATGTAAACTCCTGTAAAAAGAAAATTTTTAAAGAAATAGGAGGTAACTATTAAAGCAAAAGTATTTAATATAAATAAAGATTCAAAGTTAAACTTTTTAATCTTCCCAATCATCTTCTAATGAAGGATCTTCTTCAGTTTTATAATCTTCTTTTTCTCCCATAAGTGCTGAAAGTTCTTCTTCTTCTATTGTACTAATCTCTTGTGAATCTCCATCTTTTTCTGTAACAAGTCTACCTGTATTTTCGAGCCAAGATAGCAGATCAGGTTCATCTCTTAATGGCAAAACAGGAGCTGGATCATCTCTGTGGTAGCAAGTTAATGCTGGGTTGACTTCAGAAATGTCGTCTAATCTAAGTCTTAATTTATTTGAATCCATTAAAGGTTTTGTTCTATATATAAGATAATACATAATGATGCACACAAAAAACTTTGTTTGATAAAGGAAATTTAAAATATTTTTTTATCTGGCTAATTTCATTGTTGCTGTCTGGATTATTAAAACTTATTGGATATTTGAATCCCAATGTTTTAATAATTAATAACTTTCTTCTCTTATTATTAGTTTTTGGTCCTGCTCTTTTAGTTACAATAGTATTAGTCTTTAATAAGTATTCAAATTCTTAATTACGTCAAAAAAATTAAATTTATGGAGCAAATTTAGATGCAGCAGGTAAAAAAAGTTGTACTAGCTTATTCTGGTGGCGTAGATACGAGCGTTTGTATTCCATATTTAAAGAATGAATATGGAATTTCAGAAGTAGTTACTTTTGTAGCAGATCTTGGACAAGGCGAGGATTTAGAACTTATTAGACAAAAAGCTTTAAACTCTGGTGCATCTAAATCAATCGTTGGCAATTTAGTTAATAGTTTTGTTGAGAGATACGCTTTTCCAGCCATAAGAGCAAATGCATTATATTTAGATAAATATCCTTTATCTACTGCTCTTGCTAGGCCTTTAATTGCTGAAAATCTCGTGAATATTGCTAGAGAGATTAATGCCGATGCAGTAGCTCATGGATGCACCGGTAAAGGTAATGATCAAGTGCGGTTCGATTTGGCAATTAACGCTTTAGGTCCTGATTTAAAAATAATTACTCCTGCAAGGGAGTGGAATATGAGTAGAGAAGAGGCAATAGTGTATGGAGAAAAATTTGGTATACCCGCACCAGTATCAAAAAAATCACCATATTCAATAGACGTTAACTTACTTGGTAGGAGTATTGAAGCAGGTATATTAGAAGACCCAATGCAAGAAGCACCTGAGGATATATTTTCGATGACATCATCAGTTGATAATTCACCTGATTCCCATCAAGATATAGAAATTGTTTTCAAAAATGGGTTTCCAGTTGGAATTAATGATGAATTTTTAACTCCAGTAGAGATCATTCAAAAAGCTAATGATCTTGCAGGTAACCACGGTTTTGGAAGAATAGATATGATTGAGGATCGAGTAGTAGGAATTAAAAGTAGAGAGATTTACGAAACACCTGGCCTCTTACTTTTAATTAAAGCTCACAAAGAATTAGAGAGCATCACATTAAACCCTGATGTTGTCGATTTTAAAGGAATAGTGGAAAAAAAATGGGGGCAATTAGTTTATCAAGGTTTTTGGTTTGGACCTCTCAAAGAAAGTTTAGATGCATTTATATCATCGACTCAAACTTCAGTAAATGGAAAAGTAAAGATTAGACTTCATAAAGGGAACGCAATAGTCATTGGGAGAATGTCGGAAAATAATTCACTTTATAGGGAGGATTTGGCAACTTACAGCAAAGATGATGTATTTAATCATTCTTTAGCAGAGGGTTTTATTTATATGTGGGGGATGTCAAATAAAATATGGGCTGAGTTAAATTTAAAAACAAAAGATTAACATTTAAGATTCTGCACTTTCTTTAGTTTCAGCATCATCTTTACCTGGAATTGAAGTATCTGCACTTGCTACTGGTTGTTTTTCTTTAGATTCAACTTTCGCATCTGGATTATCTTTATTCTCTGATTGAGATGTACTCTTGTTCGAAGGCCTTGGGGTTGGCAAAGGACCTTCTTGTTTAACAGTCATATATCTAATAACATCTTCACTTAGTCTCATTGCTTTTTCAATTTTAAAGATATGTTGCCCATTACCTTGATGACTTAGTTGCACGTAAATACCTTCTCTATGTTTTGCTATTTGATAGGCTAATCTTCTTTTACCTCTCATTTGACTATCAAGAATAGTACCGCCAAATTCTTCTAAAAGCTTGTTGTATTTATCAATGTGATTAGTTACTTCATCTTCCGCAATGTCTGGGCGGAGGATATACATGGTTTCGTAATAAGTTTGTTGATCGTTCATAGTTTCAGACAAGGTCTTTGGCTCATAAATTGATGTGATGAGCGTCTGTTCATTACTTACGATACATTACGATAGGCAATTTCTTGAAAAGTAGGATCATTTTTTAAAGATATTTTTAAGTGCGTCATTCATTACATGAAAAGGTACTTCTAAACCATCTGTCCAAAATGATAATGATTTTATTCCTTGGGCAACGAGCATTGTCAAACCATTTATAGTCATGCATCCTTTTTTGGCGCCAAATTTCAATAAAGTAGTTGGGGCAGGATTGTATATTAAATCGTAAACAATTGTTTGCGAGTTAAGAGATCTCCAAAATGCTTCGCCATATGGCATTACATTATTTTCATATTTAGTTGTTTTCATCCCTGCGGGCGTTGTATTTACAATCAAATCTGCTTCCCGAATTAAATTTTGGGCTTGATCATCATTATTCAATAAACCCTGCAGTTGAATTTGATTATCAAAGTTTTTTGTTAATTCATCTAGTGATGATTTATTACGTGATATTACTGAAATTGTTGAAAGATTTAAATTTATTAAACCTTGAATAACAGATCTTGCTGCACCTCCGGAGCCAAGAACTATTGATTTTTTCTTTGTTAAGTTTAAATTTTTTAATGGATAAATAAATCCCTCTACATCGGTATTAGTTGCGCTCCATTTTTTTTCAGAATTTAATTTTAGGGTATTAATTGCTTTAAGTTTGTTTGCAATGGGTGAGATTTCACTACAAAGGTTAAATACTTTTTCTTTGTGTGGAATTGTAATGTTTAGACCTTTGCAATTAATCTTTTTAAAAGAATTAAGAACTAATTCTAGATCTTCATCTTTACAGGGTACAGCAATATAGATTAAATCTAAGCCTAAATATTGAAAGGCAGCATTTTGCATAATTGGAGACAAAGAATGGCTTACTGGATTGCCAATTAATGCGATGAAAGATGTCTTACTTGAGATCATGTTTAGAATTTTATCCTTAAAAGTAATGGTCTGTTCGGGAACCACACCCCGTCTTTGAGTAACAATAATGACGTCAATGACCGATTATGGAGAATAACAAATACAAATAATTTACCCATGGGTAAGGTAGTAGGAATTGATTTAGGAACAACTAATAGTTGTGTCGCAGTAATGGAAGGTGGTAAGCCTACTGTAATAGCAAATGCTGAGGGTTTCAGAACTACTCCATCAGTTGTTGCATATACAAAAAATCAAGATCAGCTTGTTGGACAAATAGCTAAAAGACAAGCTGTAATGAATCCTGAAAATACTTTTTATTCTGCAAAACGTTTTGTTGGTAGAAGAGTTGATGAAGTTAACGAAGAATCTAAAGAAGTTAGCTATTCTGTTGAAAAATCTGGTTCTAGTGTCAAATTAAAATGTCCTATTTTGGATAAACAGTTTTCTCCAGAAGAAGTGAGTTCTCAAGTTTTAAGAAAGCTAGCAGATGATGCAGGTAAATATCTTGGTGACAAAGTTACACAGGCAGTAATTACAGTTCCAGCTTATTTTAATGATTCCCAAAGACAGGCTACCAAAGATGCTGGAAAGATTGCAGGTTTAGAAGTTCTCAGAATCGTTAATGAACCAACTGCTGCTGCTTTAGCTTATGGTTTGGATAAAGAAAATGAAAAAATTCTTGTTTTTGATTTAGGTGGAGGAACATTTGATGTTTCAGTTATTGAAGCTGGTGATGGAGTAACTGAAGTTTTATCTACATCTGGAGATACACATTTAGGTGGTGATGATTTTGATAGATGCATCGTAGATCACTTAGCCAATACTTTTAAATCTAATGAGGGAATTGATCTAAGACAAGATAAGCAAGCTTTGCAAAGATTGACTGAAGCTGCAGAAAAAGCAAAAATAGAGCTTTCAAATGCTACGCAAAGTGAAATAAATTTACCTTTCATTACAGCAACGCCTGAAGGACCAAAACATTTGGATTTGAATCTTACTAGAGCAAAGTTCGAGGAATTAGCAGCTTCTTTAATTGATAGGTGTAAAACTCCAGTTGAGAGAGCTATAAGTGATGCAAAAATTTCTACTAGTGAAATTGATGAAGTTGTTATGGTGGGAGGCTCATCTAGAATTCCTGCTGTTTTAGATTTAGTTAAAAAAATTATTGGTAAAGAACCAAATCAAACTGTTAATCCTGACGAGGTGGTAGCTGTTGGAGCTGCAATTCAGGGAGGAGTTTTAGCAGGAGAGGTTAAAGATATATTGTTGCTTGACGTTACTCCACTTTCTTTAGGTGTAGAGACTTTAGGGGGAGTAATGACAAAAATGATAAATCGAAATACTACAGTACCTACTAAGAAATCTGAAACATATTCAACTGCTGTAGACGGTCAAACAAATGTTGAAATTCACGTTTTACAGGGTGAAAGAGAAATGGCTTCTGATAACAAAAGCTTAGGAACTTTCAGATTGGATGGTATACCTTCAGCACCAAGAGGAGTACCTCAAATCGAAGTTACATTTGATATCGATGCAAATGGTATTCTTAGTGTTACTGCCAAAGATAAGGGAAGCGGTAAAGAACAAAGTATTTCTATCACTGGTGCTTCAACTCTATCTGATAATGAAGTAGAAAAAATGGTAAAGGATGCCGAATCTAATGCATCTGCAGATAAAGAAAAAAGAGAAAAAATCGATTTAAAAAATCAAGCTGAAACACTCGTATACCAGACAGAAAAGCAACTTGGTGAGTTAGGAGATAAAATTGATGCTGCAGCAAAGTCTAAAGTTGAAGAAAAAAGTAATGCTTTAAAAGAAGCAACTTCAAAAGAAGATTATGAATCAATGAAAAAACTCCTTGAAGAACTTCAGCAAGAACTTTATGCAGTTGGTTCATCTGTTTATCAGCAACCAGGTAATCAGCCACCATCACCTGGCGCTGCAGGCGGTCCTGATCAGAGCGATTCAAGCGAAAAAGGTGGAGATGATGTAATTGATGCAGATTTTACCGAAACAAAAGATTAGTAAAGGTAATTTTTAATTTCATTCGCAACCCATTTAGAACAAGCCGGAGCAAGTAAAATTCCATTTTTATAAAAACCTGTGCATATAACTAGTCCATTTCCAAGATTTTTCATTATTGGTGAAGGCTCACCATCGGGTCTTGACCTTATTCCGTACCATTTTTTAGAAATTTTTCCTTTCATCAGCCAATTTGGTCTTTTATCGAGAAAATTTGTGAGTTTTCCGAATGTATTTTCTTCTGGCTTAGTACTATATTCGTCAGTTGATCCAATAATCAGCTTATTTTTTGATTTTGGAATTATATTTTTACCATTTATATTGAATTGTTTTGGCAGCGATAATAAATCAACTTCTGCGTCATTTATCTCAATTTCCATAGCTTGACCTAAAACAGGTTTTAATTTGATGTTGTGAGATAGGCTATCTATTAAATCTATTGCTTTTAGTGAATTACACAAAATAACCATGTCAGACTTGATGTTTTCGTTATTCCTCGTTGTAGAAATCCATTGATTGTTTGATTTTCTTATTTTTATTATTTCTTCTCGCAAATAATTTACTTTTTTATGTTTTAGATATTTATCTAATGTTTGAAGTAAAGAAAAAGGATTTATTCTTCCATCTTCTAACGAGATCATTCCTCTTATATTTTTTGTTTGGAAGGCTTTATTTATATTCTTGAGAAATATTGAGTCGCTTTCTAAAATTCGCAATTTTTGATCATTATTTTCATAAACAAATTTCTCTAATTTTTTAAACCTTTCTTCATCAGTAGTTAGTTGTATTAATGGTTTTTTGATATTTAATTCACAATTAAATTTTTGTAGGAATGTAATCCATTGTGGCCATAATTCAATGCTTTGTTTCCTGAGATCCCAGCTTCTACCTCTTCTTTTCTGATACATATTACCCATTAGTAAGCCTAAAGCTGCATTGCTACTATTTTGGTGTTGAGCTGGATCTATTATCGTTACTTGGGAACCTAATTCTGATAATTCTAAGGCGTTAAATTTTCCAATAATCCCTGATCCAATAATTACTATATTTGCTTTTTGAAAATTTTCTTTTAAGCTTTTCATTGATATATTAGAAATACTTGCATATTTGACTTAATAGTTAAAGATTTTTTGGAACATCCTTCAATTATATTCAAAATTATTTGTCCCGATCGTCCTGGCCTAGTAAGTTTACTTACAAGTTGGATCTCAAATTACGGTGGCAATATAAAACATTCTGATCATCATACAGATCAAGATGCTGGTTTGTTTCTTAGTCGAATTGAATGGAATAATAACAATGAATCTTTTAATAGGGATGAAATTTATAAAGAATTTGAAAAAATTGCAGATGAAGTAAATGGAAAATTTAACGTAAATTATTCCGATGAAATTCCAAATGTTGCTATTTTCGTGAGTAAACAAAATCATTGTTTGATTGATTTACTTTGGCGAGTAAGAAATGGAGAACTCAAAATGAAAGTTCCTTTAATAATTTCAAATCATTCTGATCTTGAAAATATTGCAAATGACTTTAATGCAAAATTTGTCCATATTGATACCTTTAAAACTGATAAAAATATTGTTGAAGATCAATTTTTAAATTTACTAAAAGAATATGATATTGATCTTGTTGTATTAGCCAAATATATGCAAATTTTGAGTGACTCGTTTTTAAAAAAGTTTTCTTCAATAATAAATATTCATCATTCTTTCTTACCTGCATTTAAGGGCGGGCAACCATATCATAGAGCATGGAAGAGAGGTGTTAAATTAATCGGTGCTACTGCTCACTATGTTACTGAAGATCTTGATGAAGGCCCGATAATAGAGCAATGTACAGTTAATGTAAGTCATAGGGACGAAGTTGATGATTTGATTAGAAAAGGAAGAGATATTGAAAGAATAGCTTTAGCAAGAGCAGTGAGATTACATCTAAACCATCAAGTATTTGTCTATAACAGCAAAACTGCCGTTTTTGATTGAAGATAGTTTCTTAGTCTTCTAATTCTATTTGTATTTGTCTTTCATAAATTGATTCTTCATTAAAAGCTCTTGCTACCAAGAAACTGGAAATGCAGCTGATTAACACGGGTTTCATTATTAATAAATTTTTTGTTAAAGCAAAAGCTAAAAACATTGCTGTTATTGGCGTTCGCGAACATCCTGCTACGAAAGCTCCCATTCCCGCAAAAATGTATGTACTTGGTGCATGTCCTGTAGCAATTTCCACCCAGCTCCCCATTATTAGTCCGATTGACCCTCCTAAAGTAAGCATTGGATAGAATAGTCCTCCAGGAGCTCCGGATGCTGCAGCTAAACCTGTCGTGATAAATAGCACTAAAACTGCTAATAAAGCAATTCCAATACTTGTATTTTGTTCGGCTATTATTTTCTGTAATTCATCTAAATTATGAAATGTACTGGGTAAAAAAGAGTAGATACTTCCTAAAATAAGCCCACAGATACTCATTTTTAAAACAAATTTTTTTTTATACCACTTTTTCCCAAGATTTTGCATTAACAAAACATATCTGCTGTACAACTCTGCAAATATTCCAATAATTATTCCTAGTAAAACTAAGTAAATAAAATCTACAGGTAAGAAAAAAACTGATGGGTCATATTCTTTTTGAATCAAAAATCCGAGGTTAAAATCAAAGCCTCCTGCTTTAGGATCTAAACCCAAGGCTTGAATAATATCAGCAGATGAATCTGCAATAAAAGTTGTAATTACTACTAATAATAAAATTACTGGTCTAGCAGAGTTTAATAACTCCTCTATTGCATAGATAAACCCTCCTAGTGGAGCGCTAAATACTGCAGCTATTCCAGCACCACCACCTGCTGCTACTATTACTCTTCTGAAAGCTGTAGGAGCTTTGAGCCATTTGGCCATTTGCCAAGCTACGGATCCTCCCATTTGAACTGATGGACCTTCTGGACCCAAAGGGAATCCGCTACCAATCGCAATAATTCCAGATATGAGCTTTACTAACCCAACTTTTAAATTCATTGGAACTTTTTTATGTCTTAAGAAACCCATGATTTGACTCACACCTGAACCTTTTGCGGCGGGTGCTATATTTTTGATCAAATATCCGGCAATAGCTCCTCCTAGAGCTCCAAAAATAGGTAAGACCGCAATAGATGGGAATTGGTCTAATAATGCTAATCTCCAATTATTAATAAAATAGATTCCAGTTTTAAAAGATATGCTTGTAATTGAAGCCCCTAGACCTGTTAATAAAAGCGAAAATGCTACGACCAGAGATCTTTGTTTTAATAATTTTTTGATGCTACGAGAAGAATTATTACTTGTTTTTTGAATATTATCTTTTATAAAGTTTGGCATGGTCCATAATTACTTTGTCAAGCTGAAATCGTGTATTTCATCAAATTGAAGATAGCGATAAAGTTCATCTGAATATGGATTAATTTTATTTTTAGTAATATCCTGATATTCTTCTATTTCAGGTATTTTTCCAAGCAGTGCACAAACTGCTGCCAATTCTGCACTCCCTAAAAATACTTGCGCATTTTTGCCAAGTCTATTGTCAAAATTTCTTGTACTGGTAGAAAATACTACAGAACCTTCATCAACTCTAGCTTGATTTCCCATACATAAAGAACAGCCTGGCAACTCTAATCTTGCACCACAATCTTCAAATATTTTATAGTAGCCTTCAGCTTTTAGAGTTTCTTCATCCATCTTTGTTGGTGGACAAATCCATAATTTAGCTTTTAAATTTTTTACTTTTTCAAGAACTTTTGCAGCTGCCCTGTAATGACCAATATTTGTCATGCAAGAACCTATAAAAACCTCGTCGATATTTGTATTTGCAACATCAGTTATTTCTTTTACATTATCTGGATCATTAGGGCAAGCAACTATAGGTTGTGTTACTTTTGCTAAATCAATTTCAATGATTTCTTCATACTGAGCGTTTGAATCTGGTTGAATTAATGATGGTTTTTTTAACCAATTTTTCATATCATTTATTCTTCTTGAAATCGATTTTGAATCTTCATAATTGCTCTCGATCATTTTTTCTAGCAGGCAAATATTGCTTTTTAAATATTCTTGAACAGTTTCTTGGGATAAAAGTATTGTGCTACCAGCGCATGAGCGTTCTGCAGTAGCATCAGTAAGTTCAAAAGCTTGTTCAAGTTTTAGGTTTGGTAATCCCTCAATTTCCATAATTTTCCCGTTGAATATATTTTTCTTATTTTCTTTCTCAACCGTTAATAGTCCTTTTTTAATTGCGAAGAGAGGGATTGCATTAACTAAATCTCTAAGAGTAATTCCTGGTAATAATTCTCCCTTAAATTTAACCAGCACAGATTCCGGCATATTTAATGGCATTGATCCTATTGCAGCTGCAAATGCAACAATCCCTGAGCCTCCAGGAAATGAAATGCCAAGAGGAAATCTTGTATGACTATCTCCACCTGTGCCAACAGTATCAGGGAGAAGCATTCTGTTAAGCCAGCTATGAATGATGCCGTCTCCAGGCTTAAGAGCTACTCCACCTCTTTGAGATATAAAATCAGGTAATTCTTTATGGGTAAGTAGATCTACTGGTTTAGGATATGCAGCTGTATGACAAAAGCTTTGCATCACTAAATCTGCAGTAAATCCTAAACAAGCTAGTTCTTTTAATTCATCTCTAGTCATTGGCCCAGTAGTATCTTGACTACCAACTGTGGTCATAATTGGCTCACAGGTCATTCCTGGCCTAACCCCAACTAAACCGCATGCTTTGCCTACTATTTTTTGAGCTTGAGTAAATCCGGCACTACTTTCGGTTGGATTTTGTGGTCTAGTAAATATTTCACTTGGTTGATAATCTAATTTGTTTCTAATTTTGTCCGTAAGAGATCTTCCAATCATAAGATTAATTCTTCCGCCAGCTTGAATTTCATCAGTAAGAGTTGATGGATACAACTCGAATTTGCTTATTAATTCTTCAGTATTTGAATCTTTTTCAATTTTTTTAATAATGCCTTTATAGGGATATATTTTGATAATATCTCCAGTTTTCATTTGAGATACGTCAGCTTCTATAGGTAAAGCTCCTGAATCTTGTGCAGTATTGAAGAAAATTGGGGCTATTTTACTGCCAATTATTATTCCACCTGTTTTTTTGTTGGGAACAAAAGCGATATCTTCTCCTATATGCCAAATGAGTGAATTAATAGCAGATTTTCTAGAACTCCCTGTTCCAACAACATCTCCAACATAAGCTATTGGTAAATTTTGTTTTTTTAAATTATCAAGAATCTTTAGTCCATCAGGTTTTTTAAATTCCAACATAGCTAATGCATGCATTGGAATATCCGGACGTGTTGTTGCATGTACAGCTGGAGATAAGTCGTCCGTGTTTGTCTCACCGTCAACTTTAAATACTAAACAAGTAATTTCATGCTCCAGAACTTTTTTATTTATGAACCATTCTCCATTTGCCCAACTATTTACAACTTCTTTTGCATAAATATTATTTTGAGATAATTCATAAATTTCATTAGCCGAGTCGTAAACAAGAATAATATTTTTTAAAACTTCTGCCGCTTTTTTTGCGAGTAAACTACTTTCTCCTTTAAGTATTTCAACCAAAGAATTTACATTGTATCCGCCTATCATTGTTCCTAGTATTTCAATTGCTTTTTCGGGATTAATTGATTTACAATATTTTTCGGAATTAACAATAGCCGTAAGCCAGCTTGCTTTTACGTAAGCAGCCTCATCAACTCCTGGGGGTACTCTATTTACTAGTAAATCAAGTAAATAAGATGAATCGTAAGTACTATCTTGTTCTAATAATTTTGTAATACAATTTGTTTGTTCAGCATTTAAAGGTAAAGGAGGTATTCCTTTTGTAGCTCTTTCAGCTACGTGATCTGCATAATCTTTTAGCAATGTTTCCAAATTCTTCATTAGTAAGGTTTAATGCCTAATCTATTGTTATTTTTAATATTGAAAAGGAGAGTATTCATAAATGCTTTTTTAAATATTCAAACTTCTTAATTAATCAATGACGACTTCATCAAATAATTCAGCTTTAGAAAAGACATCAGATTTACATGTTCTTGAAACACGTCCATTAATACCTCCAAGCAGATTACATAATGATATACCTTTAGATCACTACTCTGCTAATACAGTATCTAAAACAAGAAGATCGATACAAAATATTTTGCATCATAATGACCAGAAGCTTTTAGTTATTGTGGGCCCATGTTCAATTCATGATCTTGAGGCGGCAAAGGAATATTCAAAATATATTCAAAAATTCCGAGAAATGTATAAAGATAAATTAGAAATAATTATGAGAGTATATTTTGAAAAACCAAGAACAACTATTGGTTGGAAGGGATTAATAAATGATCCTCATCTAGATGATTCTTATGATATTAATACTGGTTTAAGAAGGGCAAGAAGTTTGCTTTCATATTTAGCAACTCGTGGCATTCCTTCTGCTACAGAATTACTAGATCCAATTGTTCCTCAATACATTGCCGATTTAATAAGTTGGACAGCCATAGGTGCGCGGACTACAGAAAGTCAAACTCATAGAGAAATGGCATCAGGATTATCAATGCCTATAGGCTTTAAAAATGGAACGGATGGTTCTTTTACTACTGCAATTAATGCAATGCAGTCAGCTTCAAAATCACATCACTTCTTAGGTGTAAATGAAAATGGAATGGCTTCTATAGTTAATACTACAGGAAATCCAGATGGACATATAGTTTTAAGGGGTGGTTCAAAAGGCCCAAATTTCGAAAGTGATCATGTACAAAGAATTTCAGCAGAATTGAGGCAGTGTAATCTCCCCCATAAAGTGATGATTGATTGTAGTCATGGAAATTCCAATAAAGATTTCCGAAGACAGTCGGAAGTGCTAAAAAATGTAGCTTCTCAAATTAGTAATGGTGAAAAAAATATTTTAGGAGTTATGCTTGAAAGTCATTTGAAGGAAGGAAATCAAAAACTTTTAAAAAAAGAAGATCTCCAGTTTGGCAGAAGTATTACAGATGCATGCATAGATATAGAAACAACAAAAGAATTAATCGCTATTTTATACGATTCACTTAGCTAGTTATTAAAAAATTAAAAAATAATGCAGAAGAGATTGGAACAATGAAATTATCTATTCCTAAAACACTAAATTGTTCAAGCAAAGTCGCAACAAAAGCTATTGTAAAATAATTTAAATTAAGACTATTTTGTTGAGAGTATCCTATTGAGCAAACTACTATAAAACTTGTTAAAAACATTGTTATGGTTCCATATAAAGATTTTTTTTGTTGAAAAAAAATCCAACTCTTTGAGTTAAAGCTTTTTCCTATTAATCCAGCTAATCCATCACCAAAAGTCATTATGAAAAATCCACAAATTAGTGCATATGGATCTTTATCCCAGAAAAGATAAATCAAAATAAATAAACTTAGACAATAAAATAATGTCCCATAACTTTTTCTCTCAACATCCTCAATTGTTGGAAATAATTTATAGTTGTAATTGATGAAAACCATTAATGAAACAATTCCTGTAAAAATTAGAGCAGAGCTTTGATTAATTTTTAAAAATTGAGCAATTGGTATTAAAGGGCCTATTCCAATATGTATTATTTTTCTGACGATTTCTCTGCTATCTTCATTATATTTTTTAAAAACTATTGATATTAAAAAAATTGAAAATAAATATAATAAAATTACAATAAATTTTATCAATTTTGTTAAGCTGCTTTTTGATGAGTTGTCATTACACGAAGCTTTAGTATTGCTTTAGCTTCTAGCTGCCTTACTCTTTCTCGTGAAACATTAATTTGTCTTCCTATTTCTGCGAGTGTTAATGGTTCTTCACCATCTAGCCCAAATCTGAGCTTCATGATTTTTTGCTCTCTTTCATTTAATTGAGAAAGCCAAGTTCCTAAATGCTCTTTTTGAATAGTTCTATCCATACCCTCCATAGGCTCTTCAAAGTTTGGATCAGGTATGAGTTCACCAAGAGTACTTCTGTCTTCTTCCCCTCTTGCATGTGCATCTAGGGAGGCGCAAGGAGCACTTTGAGAAATTAAATCTTCTAAATCTTTTTGATCAATTCCCATCTCAGTTGCCATTTCCAACCTTGTAGGTTGTCTGCCAAATTTATGTGATAATTCTCTAGAGACTCTTCTCATTTTGGACAGTTTTTCACTTATGTGAATAGGCAAACGGATGGTTCTAGCACTGTTATCAATTGCCCTCGTCATTCCTTGTCTAATCCACCAGTAAGCATAAGTTGAGAATTTATATCCCATTGCAGGATCAAATTTATCTACAGCTCTTTCAAGGCCAATAGCTCCTTCCTGGACAAGATCTAATAATTCAAGCCCTTGATTTTGGTATTTTTTTGCAACCGAGACAACTAGCCTTAGATTAGCTGCCATCATTCTGTCTCTTGCTCTTTTGCCAATCTTAATTTGATAAAGATTTCGTTGGGTTCTATCAGTTTCAGGAATTTGTAGCAACTTTTTCATGTTCTGAACATGATGAGCTAACTCTATTTCCTCTGCTGGAGTCAAAAGAGGTACTCTTCCAATGCTACTTAAGTAATAGCCAATAGAATCTGAAGCGAGTCTGCCAGATTTTTTTTGGCTTTGTTTTGCCGTAAGACTGGATTTCGATTTGCGAGACTTGCCCGCTGTGTTTGGTAATCTTGGCTCATCAAAATTATTATCTGAAGAGCTTTTCGCAGATTCCAGAGGGATCCCCATCACCCTGGCCTCCTAAATAATGGATTTTTTAAAAAGCTAGCACTGAAATTGAAATAAAAACTACTTTTACGTTGAAATTTTAAAGACAAAAAATTTTTTTTTTAAGCTTATTTCCTCAAATCCATTGA
Source organism: Prochlorococcus sp. AG-355-A09 (assembly GCA_003280995.1). Lineage (GTDB taxonomy): Bacteria > Cyanobacteriota > Cyanobacteriia > PCC-6307 > Cyanobiaceae > Prochlorococcus_A. The sequence continues at coordinate 104,131 of QCDG01000004.1, forward strand.
TATGAAATAATTTTATAAAAAATAAAAAAAATTTAAAATATTAAGAATTTTTTTAAATGTTGTAAAAATCAATATTAATTTTATTTTTTTATGAGGTCAATTTGCGAACGGTTATGCGATGAATCTAATTTATATTTCGAATATGAACCATCACCTTTCATTATCCAAGAAAAGTAATTATCTTTAATGTAAGTTTGCAAAAGCATGTATATTTTAGATTTCAATTCATAATCCTCTATAGGAGTAACAGCTTCTATTCTTCTATCAAGATTTCTTCTCATCCAATCTGCACTCCCTATAAAAACCTCATTATCCCCGTTATTACAAAACCAAAAAATTCTTGAGTGCTCAAGAAAATGGCCAATAATGCTTATAACTTTAATATTTTCACTCAAATTTTTTCTTTGGGGATATAGGCAACAAATACCTCTTATGATGAGACTAATTTTTACACCTGAGTCTGAAGCTAAATAAAGCAGTTTAATTATTTCTGGGTCTACTAAAGAATTCATTTTTGCGATTATTTCGGCTTTTTTGCCTTCCTCTGCATTTTTAATTTCTCTCTTAATCAGAAATATAAATTTCTCTCTCATCGATAAGGGAGAAACTAATAACTTTTGAAAACTTTTTTGTTTAGAAAAACCAGATAAGTAGTTAAATAACTCAAGTAAATCAGATGCAATATCAGGATCAGTTGAAAGTAATCCTAAATCTGTATAAAACTTTGAAGTATTAGAGTTATAATTTCCTGTTCCAATATGGAAATAATTCCTTAATCGTCCTTTCTCTTTTCTTACTATCAAGGCAATTTTTGTATGTGTTTTAAATCCGATGATTCCATATACAACATGAATTCCAGCTTGTTCAAGTTGTTTTGCCCATTGGATATTATTGTCTTCATCAAATCTTGCTTTTAGTTCAACAAGAGTCATTACTTCTTTCCCATTCTCTGCAGCTCTCATTAAAGCTGCAATGATAGGCGAATCTTGGGAAACTCGATATAAAGTAATTTTTATAGCCATTACAAGTGGATCATCAGCTGCTCTGTTTATAAATTCTTCAACTGAAGTTTTAAATAAGTCATAAGGATGATGAAGCAGAATATTTTTTTTTCTAAGTATCTTGAATATAGAATTTGGATTTTTGTTTGAAGGCAAATCTAAATGTTTTAATTCTGGGTGAGTTTTTCCAATTAGCAGATTTTCTTTTAAATCATCTCTATCAATTTTTGTAAGCTGATTTAAATCGTCTAGGCCTAATAAACTTTTGCAAAAGTATATATATTCTTTCTGGATTGAGATGCTTTCAATAAGTAACTTAAGGATATTTTCTGGCATATCTGACTCCACTTCCAATCTAACTACGTCTCCACCTAATCTTCTTTTTTGCAAACTTTGTTCAACAGCTAAAAGTAGATCATCAGCTTCAAGTTCTTTTAATTCTAAATCTGCATCTCTTGTCACTCTAAAAAAAGAGTAATTTATACATTCCATTCCGTTAAATAAAGTATTTATATTATTCCCAATTAAATCTTCAACACTTATGAAATGGTGAGAACTTTCATCACTAAGTTGAGTAATTTCATTGGGAATTCGTATAAATCGGGGTATATTTTTTGTTGGTATTTTTACTCTGACAAACTGATTTTTAGAATTCTCCTCATCCTTTATTAAAGCTGCTAGATTCAGACTTAAATTACTTATAAAAGGAAATGGATGTGCTGGATCAACAACTAATGGAGTTAATAAAGGGAAAATAGATGTTGTAAAGAAGTTATTACACCAATTTCTTTGATTTTCACTTAGGTCCTTATATTTTTTTAATATTACACCTTTTTCTCTTAATTCATTTTTTAATTCATTATTGACATAGTTTTCTTGTAGAGTAGTTAACTTTTTTATTTCATTATTGATTTTTTTTAATTGCTCTTTAGGGGTAAGCCCGTCAATACTTTTTTTAGTAATTTCTGCTTCAACTTGAGCCTTTAATGAAGCTACTCTTACCATAAAAAACTCATCAAGATTATTACTAAAAATTGAACAAAATTTCACTTTATCTAGAATTTTGTACTCCTTTTCCATACCAGTAAGGAGTACTCTTTTATTGAATTCAATCCAACTTAATTCTCTATTAATAAAAACATCAGTCTGGCTTTTCATTAAAAAACTTTTAATTTTTGATTTTTCAAAGAATTATTATTTTTACCCTCTGCAATCAGGTATATCATGAAAAGTAAGATAACGGAACCAGCTATAAAAGGCGATTTAGGACCAAAACTATCATAAACCCTTCCTGCCATTGCAATTCCCAAAACTCCTCCAAGACTCTGTAAACCCTGAAGGTTACTTAAAATTGATCCTTGTTTATCAATTTCTAATTTCTTAGATATTAGTGCTCTTAACGTGGGCGTAATTAACCCTGCCCCAACGGCTAAAAATGAAACAGCTGAATAAATATTAATTGTCGCATTTTCTTTGGGAGCAGTTATTAAGAGAGCACATGCCACAAGAATAAAGCCTGATCCGACGAGTGTTAATCTCATTTCGCCAAATTGCTTTACCAGAGGCCCAATTAATCCTCCCTGAACGATAATTGCAATGATTCCTACTACAACAAGAGTTCCACTTGATGCTTTGGTCGTCCAGTTTAAAGATTCTTGAAGGAAAAATATCAGGATATTGGTCAATCCAGTAAAAGCAATAAAGTAAATAAAAAAAGCTAATGATAATTTTTTAATCTTTTCTTCTTTGAAAACTGTAAATAGAGCTTTTAAAGGATTTTTTAAAATAGTTTTTGATTTACTTGAGTCACTATTAGGCTTGGTTTCTGGTAAGTAAAAAAATACAAGGAGAAAATTTATTATTGGAATGATTGAGGCAATCAAAACTGGAATAATAAAATTATTATTTGTATTTCTTGCAAAAATTACAACAAAAATATTACCTAAGAAAAAACTTAATCCAAAAGCTACACCAATAAGACCGAATGTTTTTGCTCTTTTTTCAGGGCTTGAAATATCTGCAAGAATTGTTGTTGCAGTAGCTGCAGTCCCCCCACTTAAACCGTCAATTAGTCTCGCCAAAAATAATAAAAATAACGGGATAGAGGCTATTGAATTTGACCAATTAAAAAGAACTGTAAAAGATAATATTGATATTCCTATTACTGAACCAGTAATACAAAAAAGAGTGACAGGTCTTCTTCCATATCTATCACTCATAAGTCCTATAAAAGGAGAAGCTGTAAATTGAGCTAATTGATAAGTGCATGATAATAAACCATATGTACTTGCTTTAGAATCAAAAAGTAAAACAAAAGAGGGTAATATAGGTAACAATATACTTTCGCTTAAACGATCATTTAGAAGAGTAATAAACGCACTAAGGAGAGTAAATTTTTTATTTGGTTTTAATAAACTTTCTTTCATAATATTTACCTTCATTGCGATTAACTTTTACTACCATACTTGTTAATGGAGGTTATTGTGCCCGGCATTGTTTATTTGGTTGGAGCAGGTCCTGGTGATCCTGAGCTTTTAACTCTTAAAGCTTTACGCTTAATAAAAAATTGTGATGCATTAGTTCATGATGCTTTAATTCCTGATGAAATAACAAAAGAGGCAGGAAAAAATACAGAAATTTTCCATGTAGGCAAAAGAGCTGGAAAGTGTTCTGTACCTCAGGCTGAAACTAATGCTCTTATTTTGAAATTGGCAAAAGAAGGCAAAAATGTCGTTAGGCTTAAAGGGGGAGATCCATTCGTTTTTTCTAGAGGTGGTGAAGAGGTATCGATTTTAGAAAAAAATGGAATTTCAGTTGAAATTGTTCCTGGTATTACTTCTGGGATAGCTGCCCCCACATATTTTGGTATTCCTCTAACTCATAGAGATGCTGCTAGTTCCGTAACTTTCGTCACTGGACATGAGCGTATAGATAAGGAAAAAAAGACAGTAAATTGGAGAGATTTAGCTAAATTATCAGATAGCTTAGTAATTTTTATGGGTATCAAAAATATTGAATATATTGTGGAAGAATTAATTCTAGGTGGTTTAGATAAGAATACTCAATGCGCTGTGATTCAAGAAGCTACTTTAAAAAATCAAAAATGTTTCATAGAGAAATTAAATAATCTTCCAGATAAAATCAAAGATAAAAAATTTTCAGCTCCATCAATTATCATTATTGGAGAAATTGTTGAATTTAAGGTTAATAACAATATAACTAAAGTATCTGATGTCTATTTACCAGATATTAATAAAGTTCAACTATATAATAAATCCCAAAAATAAATTGGATCGAATTTAGGTTTAAGCTTTAAATCATTAACTTGATTAATTTGTCTGCAAGATAAGCTATTAATTGCAACTATTATGTCATCATTTTGAAATTCTGGAGGAATTAATTCTTCTTTTACAATTTTCAATTTTAAAGCTTTAGAAATCATAATTCCCTCTAAACAGCCGCTTTCTTTTCTAGGAGTTATCCATTGATTATTTCTTTTAATTAGAAGATTAAATGTACTTCCACAACAAAGTTCACCTGATGTATTCAAAAGGATAGAATCATCAAATGATTTTTCATTAGCTTCTGTCAAAACTTGTATTGCCTGATTATATGAAAATGTTTTGCATTTACTTATAAGACTGAATTCATTTATTTTTTCTGTTTGACTAATGCAAACGCTTATTGGATTAAAATCTGGTTTGATTCTATAAAACTCAAGCCATATATTATCTAAATCTTTTGTCTCTAAAGTGCTATCAATTGTAAGTGTTCGACCTTCATTAGTTCCTCGACTATAGTTTATTCTTACTGAAGCAAATTGATCATTTTTAAGCGATAACTTTCTTATTCCATCGTGAATAAGTTTTCTCAAAGTTAATTTATTGATTTTGAGATTAATATTTAAAATCTTGCTACTTTTTTCTAATCTTTTCAGATGTTCATCAAAAAGAATAGGTTTGTTTTCTTTTATCAAAATGGTCTCAAATATACCATCAGCAAATTTTAATCCTCTATTATTAGCAGCAATAAATATTCTATCAATATCCAACCATTGATCCTTGTGCCAGCCTAATGTTTCAATCATTTGAGTGAATCAATTAACGGTAAAAGTTTCCACTTTAGTTCATTAGTTTCCTCTTCAGGGTTTGAGTCAATAACTATTCCGCATCCAGCATATATATTGATTTTTTTGTCTTTAATTAAGAATGATCTTATTAGTATATTGCTGTCAAACTCTCCATTCCAGTCAAGCTTCAAAAATGAGCCACAGTATGGTCCACGTTCACATTCTTCTAATTCAAAAAGTCTCTGGCATGATCTTAATTTAGGTGCTCCAGTTATAGAGCCACCAGGCCAACAAGCTTTTAGTAAATCAATCCAGTTTTTGTCTTTTTTTAATTTGCCTCTGATTACTGATGTTAGATGATGAACTTTTAAGAAACTTTCAAGCTTTAATATTTCTGGCACCATAATACTTCCTGTTTCGCAAACTTTACTTAAATCATTTCTTATTAGGTCAACAATCATAATATTTTCGGCTCTATCTTTTTCGTTCGTTATTAAATCGATAGCATTAAGTACGTCTTGATTTAAATCCTTATCTCTGGATCTAGTTCCTTTGATTGGTCTTGATTCTACAAAATTTTTTTTATCTATTTTTATAAATCTTTCTGGCGAGGTAGATAATACAGCCTCTTTATAATTATCATTATTTATTATTATTCCTCCAAAGGGAGCTCTTAATTTCCTTCTTATTTTCAAATAAATATCTAGAGGATTATAGTTTTTGGAAGATTCAATTTCGCATTTAGTTGTTAGGTTTGCTTGAAATATATCCCCCAAGGCAATTAATTTTTTCAATTTAAGAATATTTTTCTGAAATTTTTCAGCCATTTCGTCCAAATTGATTTTTGAAAAATCAAAATTCAAATTTGTTTTAATTATATTTTCTTCTTCAATATTTTGAATATTGTTGATTATGTTTTTATAATTCATCAGTTCAGATGAGTTTGTGCCTTCGATAATTATTTCTTTTTTTATTAGATTACATTTAATGATTGGATCATATGATGCAATCCATAAAGTTGCCATATTAGATTTTCGCCAAGGGTTTTTGGGTTCTATGAAAACTCCAGCTTCATAACTTAACCATCCAATCCAAAATCCTTTTTCAATATTTCTTAAATTGTTAAATGGATTATTAGTTTTGTCTAAGTTATTGATATCTCTTGATTGGATTATTTTTTTAGGTTTAATTCCTATTATTGACCATTCCCCATTTTCTTTGCCATCACTGTCTAGCCAGGCTAATCCTTTATCTCCGAATTTTTTTGTTAGATGATGCGTAATCAGTGCTGGATCTATCCATTTTTCTAGAATAATTGTTTTTATTTTCATTTTTTATTATTCAGCCATTTTTCATAAGCGGCACTTCTAATTCTGCAGCTATCACACTTACCGCATGGTTTTGAATTACCCGAATAACAACTCCATGTTTTATCTATAGGGACATGATTATCAAAAGCTAATTTAATAATTTCCTCTTTATTTAAATCTAATAGTGGTGTCCAAAGTTTTATTGGATTATTTTCTCGTCCTCTTTTATTGGCTAAATCTGCTAACTCTTGAAATTTTTTAATGTAGTCAGGTCTGCAATCTGGATAACCAGAATAATCTAGTGCATTAACTCCTAATCCTATAAAATCAGCATCTATTGCTTCGGCATAACTTAGTGCAACCGAAATAAATATAGTATTTCTCCCAGGAACATAAGTATTAGGAATTTTATTAGTTTGTATTCCGTCTATTGGAATATTTTTTTGAGTATCAGTTAATGAAGAGCCTCCCCATAAAGATAGGTCAAGCTTAATGATTTTAAATTCTTCGATATCAAAGTGTTTTGCAATTATTGATGCAGAATTTAATTCTTTTTTGTGACGTTGACCGTAGTCAAATGAAAGGCCAAAAATTTTAGCTTCGGATTTTTTGGCGATACCAGTAACTGTAGAAGAATCTAAACCTCCAGATAATAAAACTACTATCGATTTATTTTTAAGAGTCATATTATTTCAATTAATTTTTAGGTATTTGTGAGTTTGAAGGCTCAATTTCCAATCGGGGTTATTTTTTACGAAATCGATAGCAAGAGAAAAACCATTCTCATTGTTCCATGCTGGCTGTAGATAAAAAATTTTATCTTCTTTTTTTAAGCCATCTTCGCTTTTAAAGGGTTGATATTGTTTTAAAGTTTCTTTTTTTATTTGAATAGCAAATTCAATATCTTTTATTTCATTTATGATTATTTTGATTTCATTACAGTTTTTTAAAAAATAATTTTTTGGAGGTGAGTGTCTTTTAGGAGATAAAGTAATCCAGTCATAGCTCCCTGATATCGAATTAACTCCACTTGTCTCAATATGAATCTTCATTGGCTTTTGTTCTTCTCCTTTGGTCATTTTTTTTATGGCTTTGCAAAAATTATCCAAGTTATGTTGTAAAGGTTCTCCACCTGTAATAACGCAAAAAGATGCTCCTTTTTTTCTGGCAATTTTTATGCGATCTATTATTTTTTCAATTGATATAGAAGGGTGTTTTTTCTCGTCCCATGAATGCTTAGTATCGCACCATGAACATCCAACTTTACATCCAGCTAATCTTACAAAAAAAGCACTTTTTCCAGCGTGATAACCTTCACCTTGTAATGAATGAAATTGTTCGACTAAGGGTAAAAAATTTGTCATTTTCATTCAAAATAATAAAGAATATTAATTTGATTGAGTTAACTTATCTTGAGAGGCTTTTATTAATCCTTTAAATAAAGGATGAGGTTTGCCAGGTCGTGATAAAAACTCAGGATGATATTGGCAGGCTAAGAAGTATGGATGATTTTCTAACTCAATTAACTCAACTAATCTGCCATCTGGTGATGTACCGCTAATTTTGTATCCAGAATCTAAAAAACTTTGTTTGTAGTAATTATTAAATTCGTATCTATGTCGATGTCTCTCATAAATAACATCCTCATCATATAAGTTTTTTCCAGTTGTATTTTTTGTCAATCTACATGGATAAACTCCAAGTCTCATTGTCCCACCTAAATCAACTACATCTTCCTGTTCTGGTAATAAATGTATCACTGGATTTGGAGTGTTTGGGTCTAGTTCTGAACTAGATGCATCTGGAAGATTAGCTACATTCCTGGCCCATTCTATAACTGCACATTGCATACCAAGGCACAAACCTAAAAAGGGAATTTTATTTTCTCTTGCAAATTTTATAGCCGAAATTTTTCCATTGACTCCTCTATTGCCAAATCCCCCGGGTACGACAATTGCATCAACTCCATTTAAGTAAGTTTCTGCTGAATTTTTTTCTATCATTTCAGCACTTACCCAATATAAATCTAATAAAGCCTTTTGTTCAATGCATGCATGTCTTAAAGCTTCAACAACGGATAAATATGCATCTCCAAGTTCAATATATTTGCCTACAAGGGCAACTTTTATTGGATCTCCAGGATTTCTGAGGTTGTGTATTAGTTCCTCCCAATTTTTCAAATCACATTTTTTATTTTCAAGGTCTAAATATTTCAGGGTTTCTTTGCATAAACCTTCTTTTTTTAAAGAAAGAGGTACAGAATAAATACTGTCTGCGTCTAAAGCTTCAATTACAGAGTTGATACTGACACCGCAAAAACCACTAAGCTTTTTTTTAAGAGCTTCATTGATAGATTTATCACTTCTGCATACAAGTAAATCTGGCTGAATTCCAATTGATCTTAATTCTTTCACTGAATGTTGTGTTGGTTTAGTTTTTATTTCGCCAGAGGTTTTGATGTAAGGAAGTAATGTTACGTGTATGTATGCAACATCGTTCCTATTGACATCATTTTTGAATTCTCTTATTGCCTCTAAAAAAGGTAGAGATTCAATATCACCAACTGTTCCACCAATTTCAGTAATAATAATATCTGCATTGCTGTTAGCGGCTACTCTATGAATCCTTTCTCTAATTTCTCCCGTTATGTGAGGTATTACTTGTACAGTTCCACCGTTATAGTTACCTCTTCTTTCTTTATTAATAACTGCTTGATAAATAGATCCCGTTGTTACACTATTCAACCTAGTCATCGCAGTATCAGTAAATCTTTCGTAGTGACCTAAATCTAGATCGGTTTCAGCCCCATCTTCGGTTACAAATACTTCTCCATGTTGAAAAGGGCTCATTGTGCCTGGATCAACATTTAGATATGGATCAAGTTTTAATATTGAAACACTATATCCTCTAGACTTTAATAATCTACCTAAGCTTGCAGCTACAATTCCTTTACCAATGCTAGAAACTACTCCTCCGGTGACAAAAACAAATTTTGACATTAAATATTTTTAATTAAGCACTGCCTCCTTATATTTTATTTAAACAAATAACTTTTAGAACATCCATATATATTCTTATTCATCAATTGTTATTTCAATATCTAATTCTTTTAATTGTGATTCTGAGACATTTGAAGGCGCATTTGTGAGAAGACATTTTGCTTGTTGATTTTTTGGAAACGCTATTGTTTCTCTGATTGAATCTGCACCTATGATCAGCATGGTAATACGATCTAATCCAAACGCTATGCCACCATGAGGAGGAGCACCCATTTCTAAGGCTTCTATTAAAAATCCAAATTTTTCATTAATCTCTTTAGCAGTAAGTCCTACCGTTTTCAAAACCTCTCTTTGCAAGTTTGCTTCATGAATACGTAGAGAGCCACCTCCTAATTCTAAGCCATTAAGAACTAAGTCATAAGCATTTGCTATAGAGTCCTCGATTTCTTTGTGCAAGTTTTCAGGATCTTTAGATTTTATATTTTTTGGAGAACAAAAAGGATGATGTAAAGCTTCATATCTATTTTCCTCTTCATTTCTCTCAAACATCGGGAAATCAGTTACCCATAAGAAATTCCATTTACTTTTATCTATGAGATCTAAGTCTTTTGCGATGTATTGTCTCACTCTATCTAATGACTGGTTGACAATTTGTTTATCTCCAGCACCCAAGAGGATTAAATCCCCATCTTGCGCTTCGGTGATTCTTAAAATATCAGCTATATGCTCTTCATTTAGATTATTTTTAATTGCCCCAATAGTCTCAAGCTCATCTCCTTTGACCCTTATAAAGGCCAAACCACCAGCTCCTGCATCTTGAGCTACTTGGAAGATATCACCTCCGGGTTTAATTCTTACGTTGCTAATACTTAAATTACCTCCTTTGATTGTTATGGATTTTATAGAACCTCCAGACTTAATTGCCTTGGTGAAAATATTAAAGCCAATATTACCTAATACTTCTCCTAAATCTTTTAATAACATTTGATATCTAGTGTCTGGTCTATCAGTGCCGTAATTATCCATTGCTGCTTGCCATGACATTCTTGGAAAAGCATTATCAAAATCAATATTTAATACTTCTTTCCATATTTTTTTTATAAGACTTTCATTAAAAGAGATTATTTCTTCTTCACTAATAAAGCTCATTTCAATATCTAATTGCGTAAACTCTGGCTGTCTATCTGCCCTTAAGTCTTCATCACGGAAACATTTTGCGATTTGATAATACTTATCTAAGCCTCCCACCATTAAAAGTTGTTTAAATAGTTGTGGGGATTGAGGTAGAGCAAAAAATTCTCCATTCGAAAGACGAGCAGGAACAAGAAAATCGCGAGCGCCTTCTGGAGTTGATTTTGTAAGTAATGGAGTCTCTACTTCTGTAAATCCAAAATTATCAAGAAATTCTCTAGCAACTTTAATAATTTTATGTCTTGTTTTTAAATTTTCTAGTAATTTGCCTCTTCTTAAGTCAAGGTATCTATATTTTAATCTGAGTTCCTCTTTTGTATTTTCATAATCATGTACAGATACTGGAAAAGGTAGGTTTTTTTTAATTTGGTTGAGAATTTGCAAATCTTTAACTTTAAGCTCTAACTCTCCAGTACTTAAATTCTTATTTATTGAATCTTTTGGCCTTTCGTTAATTGTTCCGCTAACCATTATTACTGTTTCATTTCTTAGAGTTTCTGCCTGTTTAAATAGATCTGAACCATCATCGGGGTTAATTGTTATTTGTAGAAATCCACTATGGTCTCTTAAATCAATAAAAATTACACCACCATGATCTCTTCTTCTATCTACCCATCCGCATAAATTAACTAATTTACCAATATCTGTATTATTGAGTTCTTTGCAAATTTTGTTTCTCATCTAAGTATGATTTATTTATCAATAACTTATAATAATTCTTTAAGGGTAAATTTAGTTAATAATTTTTTTTATAAAACGCTCTCTTTGTTATTACCCCTTTGAATTTTTTGCCTCTTATTGATACTTGAACTTCATTATTTATTAAGGCATGCGAAGTATTGATGTACGCAAAAGCTATAGCTTGTTGTTTAGTTGGAGACCAACTGCCGCTAGTGATAGCCCCAATATTTTCTTCACCTTTAAAAACTGCGCAACCTTTTCTTCCTATTGCTTTACCTTCTATAGAGAGACCAACTAACTTTTTTTGAATACCTGATCTTGACTGCTCTTCAAGAAATCTTCTTCCAAAGAATTCGTGATTATTTTCCAGATGTACTAGCCAGCCTAACCCTGCTTCATATGGAGAAGTTTCTTCATTTATGTCTTGACCATAAAGATGCATGCCTGCTTCAAGTCTAAGAGTATCTCTAGCTCCTAAACCACAAGGTGCAACATTTTTGGAAATTGAGAAATCCCATAAATTAATTGCTGCTTTTTTAGATAAAAGTATTTCTAAACCTTTTTCCCCCGTATAGCCTGTCTTTGAAAAGAAAATTTTTTCTTTAGGTGAAATATGTTCAAAAATTTTATATTCGCATCCAAAGTTAGGGATATATGAGATCGAAGATTCAATCCATTCTTCAAATAAATCGAATGAGTTCTTCCCCTGTATTGCTAAAAGTACTTTTTCTTTTTTAAAGTTTGTTATCGAAATTTCAGACATATTTAAATTACTTTTTATCCACTGAAAATCTTCTTCATATCTACTTGCATTAACTATTAACAATAATTCTGATATGTCATTTTCTTGTATACCAAGGTCATAAATTATTAAGTCATCTATTATTCCGCCTTTATCATTGAGCATTACAGTATAAAGTCCCTGACCTTCAGAAAAGGAGTATAAATTAGTAGGAAAAAGTTTTTGAATATAATCCTTTGGATTGATTCCCTTTATAGAAATCACACCCATGTGAGAGATATCAAATAATCCTGCTGAAGATCTAACTGATTCATGCTCTTTAATTAATCCTGAAAATGATATGGGCATTTCCCAACCTGCAAAATCCACTAATTTTGCATTGGATTCAACATATTTTGAATAAAGAGGACTTTTTAGCAAATCCATGAAATATTTTGTTTGTATTTAGTATTTTTACACTGTAGTTTAGAAATTTTTTATTGCATATTTTCTAATGACAAAATTAAGCTTCTAAGTACTTTGGCTGCAACTATGCTACTAACTCCGCTTTTATCAATTTCTGGAGATAATTCCACTATATCTGAAGCCACAATTCTAAGGTCTTTTAAAGTTTTCAGTATTTCTTCAAAATCATTCCAAAAAAATCCTCCTGGTTCTGGAGTGCCCGTCCCTGCTAATAAACTGGGATCAAACCAATCTAAATCTATTGTTAAATAGATTGGAGACTTCGTGTATGGTTGAAGAGCTTGTTTTAACTCATGTGCATTTCCGCCTGGACAAAAGTTAACTAGTTGGTTGTTGTTATGCATAAATTCGAATTCTTCTTTGGTTCCACTTCTAATTCCTACTTGCAAAATTTTTTTTTCAGGTAGCACTTCTAAGCATCTTTTCATAGTACAAGCATGACTATGTTCATTTCCAATATATGATTCTCTTAAATCTGCGTGAGCATCAAGTTGAACCAATATCAAATCTGGATATTTTTTTACTAATGCTTCAACAGCACCTCTTGTAATAGAGTGTTCGCCTCCAAGCATAATAGGACTAAGGCGTTTACTAATTAAATAATTTGTTGCTGATTTAATTGATTCAATAACGGACTTTGAGTCATTTTTATCAATCACTATTGATCCAAAATCAACATACATAATATCCTCTAAGTCTTTTTTTATTTTTGGACAATATGTTTCTAAACAAGAACTGACTTGTCTTATTGCTTCTGGACCAAATCTTGCTCCTGGTTTAAAAGAACATGTCCCGTCATAATTAACTCCAAATATACCAATTGAGCAATTCTCAGGACTTCTTTTTGCTCCCATATAAATTGCATTTTCGTTATCAAATAAATTTTTTGTCATCTTATGAATCTAGTTCTTTTACAATTTTATTTGGCATCATTTTGAATGCTGCGTTTTGAAAATTTAAATTCCAAATTTCACATCCTTTTTCTATTCTTAGGGCTTCATCATAATTTTGCTTTGATAAATTTAGATTTTCTGAAGAAGCGAATGTCCAACTCCAAATCCCGCTTGGATATATAGGCACAAAGGAATACATAGTTTCAGAAACTTTAAATATATTTTTTAGGGTTTTCAAAATATTTATGTGTATATTTTTGAAGGATTCAGGAGATTCGCTTTGCGTTGCTAATATACCCTTTGGTGTAAGTATTCTTTTACATTCTTTATAAAAAGAATCTGAAAATAATAAATTTGAAAATTCTGAAGGATCTGAACAATCTATAAAAATAACGTCGTAAAAATTATCTCTTGTTTTTTTTACCCATTTAACACCATCATACACATGTATTTTTAATCTTTTGTCATTCCATGCTTCGCCTCCAATTTCTTTTAAAAATTTTTTAGATATTTTGATTACCTCCTCATCAATTTCTACTAGATCAATTTTCGATATTTGAGAATATTTAACGCATTCTCTTGCTGTACCTCCGTCTCCTCCACCAATAATTAGTACATTAGATTTTTCGTCAATGCTACTTAATGCTGGATGCACAAGACACTCATGATAATATTTCTCGTCTTTTAGTGATGTCATCCAACAACCATCAAGCATTAAAGCTCTCCCATAGTATTCATTTTCAATAACAATAATTTCTTGATATTGTGATTTTTGTTTAATTAAAACATCTCCATTTAGACCGAATCTTGAGCCTTTATGATATTCATCTATCCATGTTGAAATATTAATCATTTGCTTTTTAAGAATTTTTTCTTTTAAGTTTTCGCTTGGCTATTTGCCAAAGCCGTTGAAAGTCTTTAGGAGTTTGTTTTTTAATATTATCGCCTGCATGATGTTCAATGATTGAAAATCTGTCTAAAAATTTTTTATTAGTTTTTTGTAGAGCTGATTCAGGATTTATTTCTAAAAAGTTTGAGAGATTTAGAAGGGTAAAGTAAATATCCCCAAATTCATTTTTTATTTCTGAATCATTATTGCTTTTAATTGCTTCCTTTAATTCATTAATCTCTTCTTCTAACTTTTTAAAAATCTGATCGGTACTTTCCCATTTAAAACCATATTCTTTAACAACATTTGTGATTTTATCTGTTCCAACCATTGGTGGCAAATTTTTTATTTTCATATTTAAATTTTTACTAATTGATGATTTCATATGAGGTGTTTCTTTCTCTGAATTTTTAATGTTTTCCCAAATCTGTTGCGATTTTTCTAGAGATACTTTTTCTTTTTTTTTAAAAATATATGGATGTCTACTAATAATTTTCTTGTTTAGATGTTTTATAACATCATTTAGTTCAAATTCTTTTTTTTCGTAACCGATTTCAGCATGAAGCATTACTTGTAATAAAAGATCTCCTAACTCTTCACATATGTTATCCGCCTTTTTTTCAAATATCGCTTCTATGAATTCATTACTTTCTTCATGTAAAAATGGTATCAACGATTTATGAGACTGTATTTTCTGCCAAGGGCATCCCCAAGTTTTATCTTTTAATGATTTGATATTAGATATTAAAATTTTAAAGTTTTCTAAAGTCTCTAAATCGGAATTTTTTTGTAAGTTATATCTATCGTTTGAGGACATAGGATATATTTTATTAATTTAATTTTGCCTCAATCATGAAATATTTAAATACTTAGTATAAATATTTCAACTTCATCTATTAGAATGATTTATTATAAGGGCGATTAGCTCAGCGGTAGAGCGCCTGCCTTACAAGCAGGATGTCCCTGGTTCGAACCCTGGATCGCCCATTTATTATTTTTCTAATGACTGAGATCGTCAATCTTTCAATCAGTCAAAGCGCTGCTTCAGAACTATCTAGGCAAGCTTCTTTTGGAGGTTCTCCAGGAGAAATGTCTATTGATTTGGTAGAGGATAAAAATTGTTCCGAAGGATGGATGCATATTAAATTAAAGCCTGGTACATGTAATGGATCCCCTATTTCAAGAACTGAAGGAGTAACTTTATACGCGGATGTAAAAAAGTTTAATTTACTTAAAGATTTAAAATTAGATTATTACGGTGATTTGAGCGGTGGTGGATTTCTTATTTCAACACCAAAAAATGCAAAACGTTGTTCCTGCGGTTCTGGCTTCAAACTTTTGTAGAATGTATGTGTCTTTTTTTGCAAACTAATATTATTTTCATTAATTGGCTACTCTCAAGATAAAATAAAAAAAAAGTTTATTGAAATAAAATTTGGACATGACAGAGATGAATGATCAATTATCTTTAGAGAATTATTCACCTTTTGAGGTAGAGAAAAAGTGGCAAGAAAAATGGGAAAGTCTAAAGGCGTTTAGTCCTAACCCTGAGGATGATGGGGAGCCTTTTTGTGTTGTTATTCCGCCACCAAATGTAACTGGATCTTTGCATATGGGGCATGCATTTAATACGGCTTTGATAGATGTTGTAGTACGTTTTCAAAGACTTTTAGGTAAGAATGTTTTGTGCTTACCAGGAACTGATCATGCTTCAATAGCTGTTCAGACTATTCTTGAAAAACAACTAAAAAGTGAAGGCAAAACAAGCGAGGATATTGGAAGTGATGAATTTCTTAAAAGAGCATGGAAGTGGAAAGAACAAAGTGGTGGAAGAATAGTTTCTCAATTAAAAAGGATAGGATATTCAGTTGACTGGACTAGAGAAAGATTTACTCTAGATCAAAAATTAAATGAAGCAGTTATTGAGGCTTTTAATATTCTCTATAAAAAGAATTTAATTTATAGAGGCGAATATTTGGTTAATTGGTGTCCTGAATCTCAATCTGCCGTAAGTGATCTTGAAGTTGAAATGCAAGAAGTAAATGGTCATTTATGGCATTTTAAATACCCTTTAATTTCTGAAAGTGGTGAACAGTTAGATAAGTACTTAGAAGTTGCAACAACAAGACCAGAAACTCTATTGGGTGACACTGCTGTGGCAGTTAATCCTGATGATGATAGATATAAAGAATTTATTGGTGCCAAAGTAAAAGTCCCTTTCGTTGATAGAGCAATACCTATTATCGCTGATTCACATGTTGATAAAGATTTTGGTACAGGTTGTGTAAAGGTTACTCCAGCCCATGATCCAAATGATTTTGCAATAGGAAAAAGGCATAATTTAAAACAGATTAATGTAATGCACAAAGATGGAACTTTAAATATTAATGCAGGTATTTTTCAAAATTTAGATAGATATGAGGCTAGAAAGAAAATTATCAAAGAATTGGATAATTTAGGCCTTTTGACAAAGATAGAGGATTATAAACATACTGTTCCTTTTTCTGATAGAGGTAAGGTTCCAATTGAACCTTTATTGTCAACACAATGGTTTTTGAAAATGGATGATATATCACAAGGATGTCTTAATGAAATTGGTTCTAAAAAACCATCGTTTATTCCTCCACGCTGGGAGAAAGTTTATAAGGATTGGTTGGAGAATATTAATGATTGGTGTATCAGTCGTCAATTGTGGTGGGGACACCAAATACCAGCATGGTATGTTTTAGATGAATATCAAGACTCAATAGAACAAAATACTCCATATATCGTTGCAAGAAATGAGCAAGATGCCTTAATCGAAGCTAATAAAAAATTTGGATTAAATATTAAATTAGTTCGTGATAAGGATGTTTTGGATACATGGTTTTCAAGTGGTTTATGGCCTTTCTCAACTCTTGGTTGGCCAAATACAAATGATCCGGATTTTAAAAAATGGTATCCAAATAGTGTTCTTGTTACTGGTTTCGATATTATTTTCTTCTGGGTGGCAAGAATGACAATGATGGGGAATACTTTTACAAATAATATTCCTTTTAAGGATGTTTATATTCATGGTCTAGTTCGAGATGAAAATAATAAAAAAATGAGTAAAAGTTCAGGTAATGGTATTGATCCAATACTATTAATTGATAAATATGGTTCTGATGCTCTACGATTTGCTTTAATTCGAGAAGTTGCAGGCGCTGGACAAGATATCCGGCTTGATTTTGATAGGAAAAAAGATACGTCTTCAACTGTTGAAGCTTCAAGAAATTTTGCGAATAAATTATGGAATGCAACTAAATTTGTGTTAATTAATAAAACTTCTAATAATAATTATTCGCTTAATGAGAGTGATGAAACTTCTTTAGAGTTATGTGATAAGTGGATTTTATCGAAATTGAATCAGGTAAATATAAAAGTCGCTGCTTTGTTGAAAGAATATAAATTGGGAGAATCTGCGAAACTTCTATATGAATTTACGTGGAATGATTTTTGTGACTGGTATGTAGAATTTGCTAAACAAAGGTTTAATAATAAAGAGACTAATAATAGACAAATATCTGAAAAGGTTTTAATAAAAGTGCTCAATGATATTTTGGTGATGATTCATCCTTTTATGCCGCACATTACTGAAGAACTTTGGCATGTACTTCAACTTAAATCAGATAAAGAATTATTATCTCTTCAAAAATGGCCAATCCAAGAAAATAAATTTGTTGATAATAAGCTTGATAATTCCTTTCAACAACTCTTTGAAATTATTAGATTGATTAGGAATTTGAGAGCTGAATTAGGACTCAAGCCATCAGAAAAAGTCCCTGTTTACTTGATTTCAGATAATGATGAATTGATTGATTTTCTAAAAATTTTAGTTGATGATATTCAAAACTTAACTAAATCTTCTGAAGTATTTATTTTTAAACCTAATGCTGTTGATAAAAAAGAGTTTGCTAAAACTTTTTCTGGGATAATTAGTGATTTAGAGGTTTACTTACCTTTTCAGGATTTTGTAAATATAGATGCATTAAAGGAAAGGTTAAACAAGGATTTAAAAAAGGTTACTATTGAGTTAGATAATTTAAATAACAGATTATCTAATAAAAATTTCGTGGATAAGGCTCCAAAAGATATTGTTGATGAATGTAGATTTAAATTAAATGAGGGTTCAGTACAAATGGAGAGAATTACTAAAAAACTCGAACTTTTGAATTGAGAATGAATATATTTCTTGAAAACATTTATAATTTATCTTTTTTTTTTAATACTGGCATTGGGATATTTTCGTTTGTTTGCATTTATATTTTAATTGTTTTATTAATACTCCCAGCTTCTTGGTTATCTTTATTATCAGGTTTTTTATATGGCTCATATTTAGGATCAATTATCGTTTTTTTCTCCGCTTCCTTAGGAGCATCAGTTGCTTTCTTTGTATCTAAAAGTTTTATTGCAAAAAAGCTAAAAAATCTTTTTAGTCGTTATCCAAAATTAAGTGTTATGGAAAAAGTAGTAGAAAAAGGCGGACTTAAATTAATTTTTTTAGCAAGATTATCTCCTATATTTCCCTTCAGTATTCTTAATTATTTTTATGGTTTGAATAATGTTAAATTTCGAGATTTCGCTATTGGTCTTCTTGGAATAATTCCAGGAACTTTTCTTTATTGCTCAATAGGTAGTTTGGCAAAAAATATCCAGGACCTAAAAAATGTCCAATCACCAAATAATTTATATATGACTATCGTTGGAATTATTTCAACTTTTTTAGTTGTATATTTCTCAGCTAAATATTCCAGGGAATATTTTGGAAAATTCTAAGAATTCACTCTTTAATATTCCAATCTCTAATAGATGCAATTAAGATAAACCACAAAAGCCTAAATTTACCTAGTAGAGTTTTGTTGGCTTCTAATTCGATATATTTTGCTTGTCCACAAGGTGTTTTTATGAAGTTGAAAACTGTTTTCTTCGTCATAAGTCTCTCTAAAAGTCCTGATAATTATTCTTACATTTTATAGCCAAGATTTTTAGTTTTTTTATTTAAAAACCACATTTTTCATAGACTACTTTATGGAATATTATTTTTTAAAATTTAAACTTTTTCTCCAGCTTTAAATCCTCTAAAGCATTTGAATCGAGGAAACCTCAGACTAAAAGCCACCGCATCCTTGGATTTAGTTTTAGCATCAGCTCTGATTTCTACAAGTTGACCAATAAGTTGATTCCGTTTTGACCAATATTCTTCACGTTGGATATCACTAAATCCGCTTCCACAACTAAGACTGTATTCATGCCCATCATCTTCACCTTCTACTAGTACAGCTCCTAGTCTACCTTTATTGCGCCCTGTGCCTTCCTCAACAGATACAACCTTTAAGGTGACTTCAATGAAAGGTTTTGCTTTTAACCAACTGTGTGTTCTTTTACATTCATACATTGCATCAGGATCTTTAATCATTACTCCTTCATATCCACCCTCTACAGCAGATTTATTCAGCTCTACAAATCTTTTCTGTCCCTCATTGGTGTCGAGGTCTACATTTTCCCAGTCAAGTGTTTTTATATGTCTAAGAAGTAAAGAATGTTTTGCTACCCATTCTTTTACTAATAAACTTCTTGCTGTTTGACTAGTGTTCCATCGCCCTTTTTGGAAGTCTTCAAGGGGACATAAATCAAATAGATGTAGAACTGCGTCTTTTGTTTGTTTGCCATCTTTTCTATGAACCTGTTTCATTAAATCCTGAAAGTTAGCGCTCATTACTTCACCATCTAGGACTAAGTCATGAGGTGTAGGATCTTCTTTTAAGACGTTTTCTATTTCTGAGATAATATGACCAAAATTATGGAATTGTTTCCCATTACGAGAAAACATTTCTACTTTATTTTTTCTAATAATAGTTAAGACGCGCACTCCATCTAATTTGATTTCAATTTGCTTTTTCCCTATCATTTTTTTTTCATGATTTGCACTGTCATGAGCTAAAGGACAAGAAAAAATAGGAATCGCATATTTGGGAAATTTCTTGGCTATCTTGTTGATTGTTTTTTCAGATACACCACATCTAAGATCTTTAATTAAAACTCGTCTATAAAAACCATTCCACTCTTCTTTCGTGGCAGATTCCATAGCCGTAATTATTGCATCGCGCGCAGCGTGACCAGTAAGTTCTCTTTGAATAAGTTTATTTGCTAATGCCCTAAAATCTTTCCATAAAAAATTTTGACTTTTTTCGTTATCTTTTTCAGGAACCATTTTTACACCAAAAGTTACCAACGGATCAAGTGCCATACGGATGCCCTCAAAAAAATCATCTAGACCTAGTTCCATTGCTTCTGAGAGGATTTTTTCTTTATCTAATCTACTTGGGTGTAATTCTAGTTGATGTATTATTTCTTCTTTAAACAATTCTTTTTGCCTCACATGAAATTATTAATTCACTTTCGCTATTCTGTCTATTTTCCAATCATTGTCAGTTTTTGCGAAAGTAAAATCTAATGGGAGCTCATCTTGTTTATCTTCTGATTTTAAATTCAAAGTTATTATGATTTGATCTTCTTGGACTCTAGGTCTTCCTGATTTTAAATTTCTATATTTATTGAGGTTTAAACTAGCTAAAAATTTAAGAAAGTCTTGGCGCTTCACATGAGTTTTATAAGTTTTTGTAGTTAAACCATACGCTGCATCAATTCTGCCAGCAGCTATTTGATCAAAAAACTTTCTTACTAATGGATTAATTCCTCTGGCGCTTATAACTAATTTGACTGCATTAAAAGTCCAAAAAGAAACTAGTACAGCTCCGCCAACTAATAATGCTTTAATTCCGATATCTTTAACTAGTGTTGCATCCATGTTGATTTAAGTTTTTTATTACTTTAAGAAAAGAAATCGTTTTTGATGGCTTTTTTTGTCAAAATAATACTAATTTTAATCCATAATGCCTGTAATTCCTCTTTTACCTTTATTTCATAAATTTAATAGTCAATATTTTGAAAATTCTCTAGCGGTTAATAATCAACCATTAGTAAAAGTTAGATGGAGTGATAATAGATTAAAAACTACTGCTGGTTTTTATAAAAGAAAACGAATTAATGGTCTTGTAGATTCTGAAATTATCTTATCGAAACCTATTTTGAGTAAATTATCTAATAGTGAAATAAACAGTACTTTATGTCATGAAATGATTCATGCATGGGTTGATAGGATATTAAAAAAAAATGAGATACATGGTCCAAATTTCTTAGAAAAGATGAATGAAATTAATGAGAAAGAGAAGAATTTTCAAATTTCTGTAAGGCACTCATTTCCTATTGAAAGGAGAGAATTAAAATACATAGGAACTTGTCAAAATTGTGGTGAGAAATTTTTCTACAGGAAAAGGATCAAGAATATTGCTTGTAAAAAATGTTGTGTA
>QCDG01000005.1 GCA_003280995.1 Prochlorococcus sp. AG-355-A09
GAAATACTCGAAACTGTAAGGAAATCAACTAATCTCCCTCTTCTTTGCAAAGATTTTATTATTTCTGCTTATCAGATTTATAAAGCAAGGGTATCTGGTGCTGATGCAATATTATTAATCGCTGCGATTTTAAGTGATGATGATTTAATTTATTTAAAGAAAATAGCTGATAATTTAAAGATGAGTGTTCTTGTTGAAGTCCATAACTCTAATGAATTAGAAAGGATTCTAAAGTTAAAATCTTTTAATTTGATTGGAATAAATAACAGGGACTTAAAGACTTTTAAAACGGATTTAAAAACATCAATAGAATTGATGCATACATATGCAGATATATTTTTAAAACAAAATATTATTCCCATAAGTGAATCGGGAATTAATTGTGCCGAAGATTTAGAATCGCTTAGATCTATTGGAATCATGGGAGTATTAATTGGTGAAACTTTTATGAGAGAAACTGATATTGAACAATCCTTCAAGAAATTATTTAACTCAATATAATATTGACTTCAAATCGTGCTATAAAATTGAATAAACAGAGTTGTACTGAATATATATGCAGGCTGTAATTTTAACAGGTATAGTGGCAGGATTTGTGCATGTAGTTAGTGGCGCTGATCATCTAATTGCAATGGCACCTGCAGCGATTAATAATCCTCAAAAAGCTCTTAAAAATAGTTTCTCATGGGGTTTGGGACATTCTTCAGGAGTCCTCTTGTTAGCTTTTCTAGCGATTTTTATTAAGGATATTACGCCATTAAGCAAATTTTCTAGTATCGCCGAATTCCTAGTTGGAATTTCACTTCTAATTGTTGGAGTATTTGCTATAAAAAATTCTTTTCAATTAAGTATTCACTCGCATTCCCATAAGCATGAGAATGGAATTGACCATCGTCACTTTCACTTTCATGTTAAGGAACAAAAAAATAATAATAAGCACTCTCATGCTTTAACTGGTTTAGGCTTGCTTCACGGTATAGCTGGAGGTTCACATTTTCTTGCAGTTCTTCCTGCTTTAGCACTACCTCTAACAAGCGCTTGCTTATATTTGATTTCATATTTGATTGGTTCACTCATAAGTATGAATCTTTTTACTTGTTTAATATCTTTTACCACCTTTAAAGCAAGTAAAAAATTTATTAAAAGATTAATAGCTGCAGCAGGAGGGCTTTCCTTTTCTTTGGGATTATTTTGGATTCAAAGAAGTGCTTCTGTTTTTTTGAATTAAAAAATTTTTTAATTTAGGAATAATTAATTTAGAGGTGACAATCCCAATTATTTTTTCGTTATTGATTAATCCAAATTTATTACTATCTTCGCTAAATTCAATATTGTCTCCAATAACCTCAATGTTATTTTGATTTACTGAATTTATCCTTTTTATTAGATTTTTATTTTTAAATGGATGATTAAAAATAACTATTTGTCGATTTTTAAGTATTGATTTATTCCTTTTATATTTTTTAAAAAATACAATATCACCTTCTTTTAGGTAAGGAAACATCGATTCACCACTAATAATCGCGGTTTTTCTTAAACCTAAAAAAAATAAAATAAAATCAAAAAAACTTTTGAAAATAACTCTGAGTTAACTAGCTTTTACAAAAGCGTCTGATCTTCCTTTTGAAGCCCAGAAAATATTATGAATTTTTTCTACATAACTCATTAGTTCTTCAGATTGGGCTAAGTCAATATTAACTTTGCATGCACTGCATAATTTGGCCGCCTTCCAAATGGTTTCATGTAAGTCTGGATAAGTTTCTAAGTGAACTGGTTTAAAGTAATCTGTCCACAAAATTAGAATCTCTTTCTTTGTTTCTTTTGCTTGCTCTTCTTTAACTGCAACATATCTAGAAAATGTATTACTGTATGCAGCCCACTCTGCTGAATTAGTGCTAGAAGGAGCTTCTAATGCAATAAGTTTTTTTGTCATTGATAGAACTGCTTCTGCTGCAACTCTCGTAGATGCTGGGTCGTAAACACCACAAGGACCATCGCAGTGAGCGTGGACTGTAATTGGGGATTTTTTATCTAGAAAAGAATTGATGAATTTACTTAACATTTCAAATATTTGGTGTTGTATATATATTACTTGGAGATTAACTAAATTGAAAAGTCTTAGATATTTTTCTTACTTAATTTAATTGACTTTTAATAATTCAACTTCGAAAATTAAAGTCGCATTAGCAGGTATTACATTTCCAGCTCCTCTTGATCCGTATCCAAGTTCTGGAGGTATTGTTAATTTTCTTTTGCCTCCAACTTTCATGCCTGCTACACCTTCGTCCCAACCTTTTATTACTCGTCCGGCACCTAAGGGAAAGCTGAATGGAGCTCTTCCGATACTGGTATCAAATTGTGTCCCGTCCTCTAGAGTTCCTGTGTAATTTACAGTAACTGTTTGCCCAGCACTAGCTTCATCTCCTTCCCCGTTTACGATATCTGCAATAATTAGACCACTTTCTGTAGTCCTTGAATTGTTGTCTGATGGTGTTTCTTCTGCCATAGCGAAAAGTAAAGGATTTGGATCTGATGGGTCTAGTTCAAATAAATTATTATTTGAGACATTTGATGATTTTGCAACAGATGTAGGTGTTCTTTGAACTGACTGAGTTTCTGATTCAGCAGCACTAACAACTTGAGGTGAATTAAATTGACTGAAAAGAGTTAATGAAACACAAAAAACAAAAACTGCAAAACTAATAAAGACTTCTTTCACTTAAATTTTGAAAGTTACTAAACCTTAGTCTACAGAATGAAGGTACAATAAATGGGTGATTATAAATTTAATTTCGTAATTTTAGATTGTTAATCCCAACTCAAATTAAAAGTCTAAGACAATATTTTTACCCTTGTTTAGGAGGGGTTTTAGGAGGAATTTCAGTTTCAACTCATTTTTGGCTGATTTTTATGCCGATATCTTTATTTATTTTATGGAAGGGAAGTGAAAGAAGAATAGCAAATTTTTGTTGGGGTTTTTTCTTTATCTTGATAAGTCATTCTTGGCTCTATGATCTTCATCCATTGACATGGCTTGGGTTTTCATGGCTTGCAAGTTTAATAATTGCCATTTTAATATTATTACTTTGCGCTTTTCTGGGTGGGATATTAGTTTATTTATGGGGATTGTTAGTTGAAATTATTCTCTGGAAAGAGGATGTTTTCAAAATGAAAATATTATCTTTAACAGTAAAAGTATTTTTTTTATCCTTGACTTGGGGTATTGGTGAACTGATACTTTCTCAAACACCTTTTTTTTGGATAGGTTTAGGAGAGAGTATTATCCCAGGTGATATTTATCTTGCTGGTTTAGCGAGATGGATTGGTGCAAGTGGTTTATGCGTATTACAAATATTAATTGGATTTTGGATTTTTTATATTCAAGGTGGATGGGAAAGAAAACTTCACTTTAAAAAAATATTTATTTTCGGACTTTTTATTATTTTTTTCTTACATCTTTTGGGGGGGGTATCAACCCCAATAAAAAGAGATTATGAATATCCTGTGGCTATTTGGCAAACAAATATACCAACAAGAGAAAAATTAAAAATAAATGATGAATTTATTGAAGAAAAGCTATCTATCGCTCAAAAATATGCTTTATCAAACAAAGCGAAACTTCTTGTTGCTCCTGAAGGAACTCTATCCAATAATTTTAATTTTTCTAAAGGCATTAAGGTTAATACCTTGTCAGGAGGTTTCAGAAATTCAAATAATGAGTTAAGAAGTTCTTTACTCGGATTTCAAATTGGAGATAAATCTTTTAGCTCATTTATAGATAAAAACAGACTTGTTCCAATAGGTGAAAAAATACCTAGATTTCTAGATAGTTTTTCAAGAGGATTATCAGCAGTAGGAGGAATTCAACCAGGCTCTGATTCAAGATTTTTTGATCCTAAATTTACACAACCTCTAGCAGTGGCTATTTGTTATGAAATTAGTGATGGACTAGAAATAAGAAAAGCTGTTAATAGCGGTGCAAAACTAATAATAACTGCAGCAAATTTAGATCCCTATCCAGCTAAGCTTTATAATCAATTCCTATCTCTGGCTAGATTAAGAAGTATTGAAAATAAGAAAAATAATTTACTAGTATCAAATACTGGCCCTACAGGCTTAGTTCAAGATGATGGAAAAATAATTAAACTTTTAGATTATGATGTCGAGCAAAATGAAATAGTGTACCCTAATTTTTCATCCGAAAAGACTTTCTATACAAAATTTGGAGATAAACCTATTTTGTTTTTGTTTATATTATTTATGGGATTAAATTTCTTTTGGAAAATTAACTAATTATTCCACCACCTAATAAAATTTCTCCTTTATAAAAAACTGCAGCTTGTCCGGGCGTTACCGAACTTTGACTTTCTTCAAAAATTAATTTAAATGTTGTAGTTGTATTATCTAAATTTTTCAAAGGTATTAATGTACCTTTTACTGGATTACTTCTATATCTGATTTGTGCTTCTACTTCTATCTCTTGCTCAGGTTCTTCGATTGAAACCCAGTTAAGCTTATTAATTATTACTTCTTTATTAAATAGATCACTTTTATCTGCTACATAAACTATATTTTTTACCCTGTCTAAACTTTTTACATATAGTGGTTTCGGCCAGGCAATGCCCAACCCTTTTCTCTGACCTACCGTAAAGTGCTGAATTCCATTGTGCGTTCCAAGGACTTTCCCATTTACATGCACAATTTCTCCTTCTTTGGGTTCAATGTGTTTGTCGATAAATATCTGCATTGATCCATAATGCTCAACTAAACATAAATCTTGACTTTCTGGTTTTTGAGCAGTTCTAAGGCCTAATCTCAGAGCTTCCCTTCTTGTTTCTTCTTTTTTCATTTCACCAAGAGGAAATTCTAATCTGCTTAGTACATCTTGAGAAAGAGAATAAAGAAAATAACTTTGGTCTTTGTTTTCGTCAGCACCTCTAAGAAGAAGGAATTCTTTAAATACAAGGCTCTTGCAATCAAGTGTTTCAGCATAAGATGATTTATTTATCCTTGCGTAATGTCCGGTCGCAATATGAGTAAAGTCTTTTTTGCTTATTGCGTAATTGAGCATTTCTTCAAACTTCACATTCTTGTTGCACATCGAACATGGAAGTGGAGTGAATCCTTGCTCATAGCTTTCAGTAGTTTTTTTAATTACCTCTCTTTCGAAAATTTCTCTTGAGTCTATTATTTTATGATTTATTCCTAAATCTTCACAGAGGCCAGCAGCATCTACTAATCCTTCAGAACAACATGAGCCTTGTCCTTTCATTAGCCAAAGAGTTAGTCCCTCAACATTCCAGCCTCTTTCTACAAGAAGGGCAGCTGAAAGGGAACTATCTACGCCACCAGAAAGACCTACAATAATATTTTTCTTCTTTTTAGTTTTATCATTAGAAGAAAAAAAGTTCTCTAATTTTTTATCCTTTTGTGCCTTTAACATGGAAGTTTAAATTTTTGAACAGTACTTCAATTGCTTTGTACTCATTATGAATGAAATTGTATGGCCAATAATTGACTCTGAACATTTAATTGTTGATTCAAAGCAAATGTTGATATTAGAGAAAGAAATGTTTTCTGATGGAATGCCACAAGAAGCATTGATGGAAAAAGCTGGTATCCAAATTAGTAGATGGCTCTTAAAAAAGAAACCTCTTCTCAAGCATGGAATAACTGTTTTTATAGGTCCTGGGCATAATGGCGGGGATGGTGCAGTAATAGCTAGAGAGCTTTTTTTGAGAGGTTTTTATGTTCAGGTATGGTGTCCATTCCCGATTAAAAAAACATTAACAAATAACCACCTTAATTATCTTACATCTATTGGTGTCACAAAATTAGTAGAGCCTCCTGATGTAAATGGGAAAGAGCTTTGGATTGATGCAGTTTTTGGTAATAATCAAACAAGAAAAGTTGATGATAAATTAATTAAACTGTTTAATCAAAAATTTCATAAAAAAAATGGAAAGGTAATAAGTATTGATATTCCAACAGGATTATGTCCTGATAAAGGAGAGCCTTTTTTAGATAACGCAGTAAAGGCAGACTATACCTTGGCCATTGGTCTTTATAAGATTGGGTTGACCCAAGATTCTGCTTTGCCTTTTATTGGAGAATTGCACCACATAGATGTTGGGATGCCTACTAGTAAACTGTCCAAAGTTGATAAAAAGATTTTTAAGGTTTCTTACAAAGATATAAAAAATATTGATTTACCTTCTTTACCAAAAAACTACAACAAATATCAAAGAGGTAGGACATTACTAATAGCTGGAAGTGAAAAATATCCTGGTGCCGCATACTTGGCATTAAAAGGAGCTATATCAAGTGGTGCAGGCTTTATCTCTGCGGTCCTTCCTGGGAAAGTTGCTGAATCTATTTGGCAAGTTGCCCCAGAAATAGTTTTAAAAGAAACTATGCAATCTAACCAAAATGGGAATGCATCTTTATTTAGTGCATTAAGGAATATTGATTTAAGTGCATTTGATTCATTAGCTGTCGGTCCAGGAATAGGAATTGATAATGATGATTGGCAAAAATCAAAAGATTATCTTATGGATTTTGGAGGATTATTGATCTTGGATGCAGATGCACTTAATAGAATTTCGGAATCTAAGTTGGGGGCAAATTTCTTTTTAGAGAGAAAGTTTAAGACATGGATTACACCACATAGCAAAGAATTTGGAAGATTATTTCCTAATATCAATTCTAAGACCAATGTTGGGCTTGCTGGTGAAGCGGCAAAAGAATTCAATATCAGTATTTTGTTAAAAGGAGCTAACAGTGTAGTTGCTGACAATAAAAAAATATGGCAACTTTTTGGGACAGATTCTCAGACAGCTCGAGCTGGATTGGGTGATCTTTTATCTGGTTTTTTAGCTGGTAGTTCTGCGATTGATTTAACTTTTTGCAGAAATATATCAACAGATTTTTTTGCTAAATATGTACTTCTGCATTCATTTGCTGCATCAAAGTGTAAAAAAGGGTCAAATGCTTCTGCTATTGGTGACGAATTGTCAAAATTAATGAGAAATATAAAAATGAGACAAATATCTTGAAAGAAACAATTAAAGAGAGTTATTTATAGTTTTAAACACATAAGTGTACAAATATTACTTGAAATCTGAAGCGCGCATTAAATATTTGGCCATTTGCTTAAAAATATAGGAAAGTTTTAATACCTTAATTAGGTCTAAAAATGGTCTCATCATTACCAATTCAATCAGAACCACCTAAAAGGAGGAGTAATGATCCAATAAGTTGGTATTTGCAAAATATTGGTAGAGTCCCCTTATTAACACCTGCCGAAGAGATTGAACTGGGTAATCAAGTCCAGAAGATGATGATTCTTACAGAAGATGGACAATTAAATGAAAAGGTTAATGAATTTACAACTCAGCAAAAAAGAACTATAAAAATTGGTCGAAGAGCTAAAGAAAGAATGATGAAAGCTAATTTAAGATTAGTAGTCAGTGTGGCAAAAAAATATCAAGGTAAAGGACTGGAATTACTTGATTTAGTTCAAGAAGGTTCTCTTGGGTTGGAGAGGGCTGTTGAAAAATTTGATCCGACAAGAGGATATAAGTTTTCTACTTATGCATTTTGGTGGATTAGGCAGAGTATGACAAGAGCTATTGCATGTCAATCAAGAACAATCCGTTTACCTGTTCACTTAAGTGAAAGGTTGGCTTCTATTAGAAAAGTTAGTAGAGATTTGGCTCATAAGCTTGGTGCTATGCCAAGTAGAATTGAAATAGCAGAAGCAATGGAAATTGATGTAGAAGAATTGGATTCTGTTTTGAGACAAGCCTTATCGACAAGTAGTTTAGATGCTCCAGTAAATGGTGATGATGGCAGAAGCTTTTTAGGTGATTTGATTGCAGATAGTAATAATGAAGAACCTCTTGATCAAGTTGAACAAAAAATGCATCAAGAGCAGCTTGGTAAGTGGTTAAGTCATTTAAGCGAGCAAGAACAACATGTTCTCAAACTAAGGTTTGGACTTGATGCAAATGAGAGACATACGCTTGCAGAAATTGGAAGATTATTAGAAGTTTCTAGGGAAAGAGTAAGACAAGTTGAACTTAAGGCACTAAGAAAATTAAGGAATTTAACCAGAAAATTACCTAGCGGTATTTAATCTAATCTTCTGCCCAAATATATTTGGTTAATTCTTCTGAAGGAGGTTCAGGAGCTTCAATTGCATTTTTAACTGACTCCGATATTTCAGCATCAATCCTCTTTTCAATAATTTTTAATTCTTCTTCCGTAGCGAATTTACCGTCTATAATTTCTTGGGCTAATTTCTTAATAGGATCTCTTTTCCCCCAAAACTCCTTCTCTTTTTCAGACCTTAATTCATCTGGATCTGCAAGAGAATGGCCTCTATATCTATAAGTTAAACATTCTAAAAGTGTGGGACCTTCTCCTGCCCTAGCTCGCTCAATTGCTCTTTGTGCTGCCCCTCTTACTGCTAATACATCCATTCCATCAACTTCCTCGCCGTGCATGCCAAAAGCAGACGCTTTTCTCCAGATTTCAGGATTACTAGTAGCTCTATCATGAGCCATACCAATAGCCCATTTATTATTTTCAACAACAAAAATTATTGGTAATTTCCATAACTGGGCCATATTTAAACATTCAAAAAACTGCCCATTATTGCAAGTCCCATCCCCAAAAAATGCTGCAGTTACCGCATCACTATTACTATTTCCAGCAACTTCCTTTTTGTATTTACTTGAAAAGGCTGCCCCTAAGGCAACTGGAATTCCCTCTCCAATAAATGCATATCCTCCGAGTAGGTGATGCTCTCTTGAAAATAAGTGCATGGATCCACCTCGGCCTTTGCTACAACCAGTGGATTTACCAAAAAGTTCACTCATTACTTCAAATGAGGGAACACCCGCACTTAGTGCATGAACATGATCGCGATAGGTACTACAAAACCAATCATGTTTCTTTTTCATGGCGCCAATTACTCCCGTGCTTATAGCCTCTTGACCGTTATATAAATGAACGAAACCAAACATTTTTCCCCTGTAATACATTTCTGCACACTTATCTTCAAACCTACGCCCAAGCGTCATGTCTTCATAAAGGAATAATCCGGTTTCTCGATCTAATTCGGCTTTTTTTATGTCTTGAAGATTTGAGATTCTCTCTACGTGTGTTTCCAAGAAAAATACCTTAACGAAGTTTTGATTTGTTAACATTCTAAGCCGTGATGGGCGATTTTCATGTTTTTTTTTAATAACTCTGTAAGACCTTGTGAAAAAATTTTTTAACTTGATAAAATTTGTCTAAGAATTTTCAATAGGATATTTGTTTGGAACTTCCTTTAGACCATTTTCGTTTAATTGGCGTAAGCCCCTCTGCAACTTCTGAGGAAATATTAAGGGCGTTTCAATTGCGGTTAGATAAAACACCTGATGAAGGTTTTACTTATGAAGTTTTAACCCAAAGATCTGAGCTGCTTCGCCTCACTGCCGATTTACTTACGGATCCAGAAAGCAGAAGAGAGTATGAAAATTTGTTATTAAATGGGAATTCTGGATTGGATTTTTCCTCAAATAGAGAAGTAGCAGGATTAATACTTCTTTGGGAATCAGGTTCACCAAAAGAAGCTTTTAAAATAACGAGAAAAGCATTACAACCCCCACAAACTCCAGCTTTAGGAAGTAGTAGAGAAGCTGATTTAACATTATTGGCTGCTTTAACAGCTAGAGATTCTGCAATTCAAGAACAACAGCTTAGATCCTATTCGAACGCGGCAGACTTTTTACATGAAGGTATACAACTTCTACAAAGAATGGGAAAGCTTGGAGAAAAAAGAAAAGAACTTGAAGAAGATTTGGTTGCTTTGCTTCCTTACAGAATCCTAGATCTACTTAGTAGAGATCTAAATGATCAAGAGTCTCATAAAAAAGGCTTAAGTATGTTGGAAAATTTAATAATCAAAAGAGGTGGCTTGGAAGGTAATAATAAATCTGAACATAAAGATTATTTAAATCAGCAAGAGTTTGAAGTTTTTTTTCAACAAATTAAACCATTTTTGACAGTGCAAGAACAGATTGATTTGTTTCTTGAATTACAAAAGAGAGGATCATTAGAAGCAGGATTTTTAGCGTTTCTATCCTTAACAGCTATTGGTTTCTTTAGAAGAAAGCCAGAAAAATTATTTGAAGCGAGAAGAATTTTAAAGAAACTAAATTTATCAGGCCTTGATTCAATGCCTCTAGTTGGTTGTTTAGATTTGCTTTTAGCTGATATTGACCAAGCCTCTGCAAGGTTTTCAAGTAGTTCTGATGAAAATTTACGAGATTGGCTTAATAATTATCATGGAAATAAGTTAGAAGCGATATGTATTTTCTGTAAAAATTGGTTAGAGAATGATGTTTTAGTTGGGTATAGAGACATTGACTCAAAAGAGGTGGATTTAGATTCTTGGTTTGAAGATAGGGAAATTCAAGAATTTATTGAAAAATTAGAAAAGAAATCAAATAAAATTGTAATTAGATCAAATCTTCAAAACCAACAAACTGAGAAGGAATACTCCACAAAAACGACTGAAGATTTTGATAATATATTTGGGAATATTGATGAAAGAAGATTACCTTGGCCTGGTGGTATAAAACAAGGCTATGAACAGGTTGAGACCAAAGAAACAGAATTCAATGAGGAATACTTTAAGAAAAAACCAATTGAGTTTTATAATTTTTTAATTGAAAAAATTGCTGAATTAAAGTTTAGTTTTGGGGAATTCTTAAAGGATAAAGAGATAATTAATCGGTCTCCTTATTTAATTTATATCTATGCGTTTTTAATCTTATTTGCATTTGGTATTGGTATTGGATTTTTAAGAAATAATTTTAAAAAATCAATTCAGAACGAATCTATTGCTGAAAAACCATTAATTCCAAAAGATAAAAATCAAAAGATTAGTGAGATAGATATTATTCAAGAAATAAAAAAAAATCCTTCAAATAAATTGAATTCCATTTCTGAGGAATCTACTTCAATTATTTCCTATGAATTTAAAGAACTTAATACTGCGTCACCTTCTTTGAAAGATATAACGAATTTAATTAATGGATGGCTTCTTAATAAAAGTAATTACTTAGCGGGAAAGGCTGAAATTAATCTTTCGAAGTTTGTTAGTAAAGGTCTAATTGATCGAACAATCGAAGAAAGACAGAACGATATCAAGAAAGGAATTTATAAGGAGATTAATTCCCAAATACGTAAAATTGATTTGGAATCGCAAACTTCATCTCGTATAGTTATTTTAGCAGAATTGAATTATTTAGAGAGAGTAGTAAAGAATTCTGGGGAATTTATTAATGAAACATCTTTAAATCCCCTTAAAGTTAAATATATTTTGGGTTTTTCAAATAAATCGTGGAAATTGGTTGATTTCGTGAGCGGCTTGTAATTACAAACTTCAAGATCATCTATAATAATTAAAATTACTTTTAAATAATGTTTGATGAACTCTCGTCACGCTTTGAAGACGCAGTAAAGGGTTTAAGAGGCGAAGCAAAAATTAGTGAAAATAATATAAACGATGCCTTGAAGGAGGTAAAAAGAGCACTCCTTGAGGCAGATGTTAGTTTGTCTGTAGTAAAAGAGTTTATATCAGATGTCAAAGATAAAGCTATTGGAGAAGAAGTTGTTAGGGGTGTAAACCCAGGTCAAAAATTTATTGAAGTTGTAAATAAAGAATTGATTAACATTATGGGGAATGAAAATTCTCCATTAAATGAAAATGAAAATAGTCCTACAGTCATTTTGATGGCTGGACTTCAGGGAGCAGGTAAAACAACTGCAACAGGAAAATTAGGACTTTATTTAAAGGAAAAAGAAAAAAAAGTTCTTTTGGTGGCTGCAGATATTTATCGACCAGCAGCTGTAGAGCAGCTTAAAACATTGGGAAGTCAATATGAATTGGAAGTTTTTTCAGTTAAAGAAAAAAATAGCAAACCAGAAGAAATAGCAAAGGAAGCATTGAATTTTGCTAGTGAAAATGATTTTAATTCGATAATTATTGATACCGCAGGAAGACTGCAAATTGATGATTCCATGATGAGTGAAATGGTTCGAATAAAAGAAGTTTCTAACCCTGATGAAGTTTTGCTTGTTGTTGATTCAATGATTGGGCAAGAAGCTGCAGACTTAACAAAAACATTTCATGAAAAAGTAGGAATCACGGGGGCGATATTAACTAAGTTGGATGGTGACTCAAGAGGTGGAGCTGCTTTGTCGATAAGAAAAATTAGTGGTAAACCAATCAAATTTATAGGTGTAGGGGAAAGAATAGAGGCATTGCAACCATTTCATCCAGAGAGAATGGCCAGCAGAATTTTAGGTATGGGCGATGTATTGACTCTTGTTGAAAAAGCACAAAAAGAAGTTGAACTTGCTGATGCAGAAGTGATGCAAAAGAAACTTCAAGAAGCGACTTTTGATTTTAATGATTTTGTAAAGCAAATGAGATTAATTAAAAGAATGGGTTCACTTGGTGGATTGATTAAATTGATTCCTGGAATGAATAAAATAGATGATGGGATGATAAAAGATGGAGAAGATCAACTTAAGAAAATAGAATCTATGATCTCTTCAATGACTCTTGAGGAGAAACAAAAACCCGAAGTTCTTGCCGCTCACCCCTCAAGAAGACAAAGAATCGCTCAAGGTAGCGGTTATGAAGCAAAAGATGTAGATAAAGTTTTAGCTGATTTTCAAAGAATGAGAGGTTTTATGAAACAAATGTCTAACGGAGGAATGCCAGGGATGGGAGGAATGCCAGGAATGGGAGGAATGCCAGGAATGGGAGGAATGCCAGGAATGGGAGGAATGGGAGGAATGCCAGGAATGGGAGGAATGAGTGGTAATAAGCCAATGAAAAAACAAAAAAATAATAAAAAGAAAAAAGGTTTTGCAGATCTATAATTTCTATATTTTTACCTTTAAATGTTATTATTATTAAAAACGCATTAATTTAAGATGATTAAATTGCGCCTTAAGCGCTTTGGAAAGAAAAAAGAGGCAAGTTTCAGAATTGTTGCATGCAACAGTACTTCCAGAAGAGATGGTAGACCCCTGCAAGAACTAGGTTTTTATAATCCAAGAACTAAGGAAACCAGGCTTGACACAGAAGCTTTAAGAACAAGACTTACTCAGGGTGCTCAGCCAACTGATGTTGTGAGAACTTTATTAGAAAAGGGAGGGTTATTAGAAAAAACAGAAAGACCCTCTATCGCAATTGGTCAAGCAAAGTTAGAGAAGGAAAAATTAGCTAAGGCTAAAACTAAAGACGAAGAAATTGATAGTAGTAAAGTTGAAAGCGAGGGTAATGAAGCTGAAAGCTAGTGAGTTGATAAATTTTTATTCTTATTCAATAACTAGATGAAGGAAGTTTCCAAAACTGGTCACTTCAAAATAGATTTGCCAAGCTCTGATGCCGCCACAGCATTATCTGGACCTGGTAATTCTTTCTTAAAAAAATTTGAGTCTCTTACAGGAGTTTCTTTAACTATAAGAGGCTTACAACTTGAGATGAACGGTGTCATATCTAAAATTGAGAGAGCCTCAGCATTAGTAGAACTAACAAGACCAATTTGGGAACAAGGGTTAGAAGTCCCAGAGGTAGATCTTAAAGCGGCTTTAAGTTCTTTAAATATGGGAGAGTCATCTTCCCATGCTGAACTCGGAAAAAAAATTCTTGCGCGTTCCAAAGAAGGAAGATATTTAAGACCAAGAACTATAAGGCAAAAAGAATATGTTGAATCAATTGAAAACTTTGATCTTACCTTTGCGATTGGTCCAGCTGGAACTGGGAAGACATTTTTAGCAACTGTTTGCGCGGCACGACTATTGAACGAGAAAAAAATTGAAAAAATTGTTTTAACTAGACCAGCTGTAGAAGCTGGCGAAAGTTTGGGATTCCTACCTGGTGATTTGCAACAAAAAGTAGATCCATATTTAAGACCCTTATTTGATTCTTTACATAGTATTTTCGGGATTGAAAGAACAAATTCGTTAATTGATAAGGGAATTATTGAAGTTGCTCCTTTGGCATTTATGAGAGGCAGAACCTTAGACAACTCCATAGTTATCCTAGATGAAGCACAAAATACTACTTGCTCTCAAATGAGAATGTTTTTGACCAGATTAGGAGAGAGATCAAAAATGGTTGTAAATGGAGATATTACACAAATTGATTTAAAAAAAGATCAGGAAAGCGGCCTCATCGAAGCATCGAGAATTTTCTCTGAAACTCAAGGTATAAAATTTTGTTTTTTAAGTGTTGAAGATGTAGTTCGTCATCCTTTAGTTCAGAAAATTATTGAGGCTTATCTATAACTTCATAACTCTGGAGATCCGTACCCTGAAATTTTAAAAATCGAGTAGAATAAAATCATATTTAAAAAAGAAAATGCCAGCAAGTAGTAATTTCAATCAAGCTATTCGTGAAGCACAAACTAGTTCAATTGTTGGACCTAATGTTGTTCAAAAAGCTTTACCTTTCGTTGGTGGAGGTATGGTTCTAACTTCTTTAGGCGTTTTAGCAGGTGTCTCACTCATAGCAACAAATCCTGGGCTTTTCCAGCCTCTTTCAATAGTTGCATTAATCGCAGAATTGATTTTGTTTTTTATAGCCACAAGTGCTGCAAATAATGCAAATAATGCGAAGGCCCTGCCCTTGTTGACAGGATTTAGTTTGTTAACTGGATTCACCTTAAGTGGAATAGTTGCTTTAGCAATAGGAACAATTGGTATTGGTTCGGTTGGTACAGCTGCCTTAGCCACTGGAATAACTTTCGTTATTGCCTCTTATACGGGCCAAAGAATGAGTGATAGTGTTGGTCAAGCACTAAGCGGAGTAGTTGGTCTTGGATTGATAGGTCTGCTTATAGCAATGTTCGTCCAATTAATTGGAGGATTCTTTGCTCCAGGAGTTTTTGGAGGTTCAGGACTCGAATTGATAATTGCAGGATTTGGAACTGTCTTATTTGTTGCAATGTCTTTTGTTGATTTCTATACAATGCCAAGAAGATATAATGATGATCAATACCTTGCAGGAGCTTTAGGTATGTATCTAACTTATATAAATCTTTTTGTTTTTATATTAAGATTAATGATTGCACTACAAGGCGGTGGTAGAAGGGACTAAACAAACTATTTAGATAACCAATCCAAAGCGTAGATTAGTCTCTACGCTTTTTTATTGGGCGATATCAAAAATTTGTTTTTTTATAAATTCCTTTTGCTCTGAGTCATACTTTACTGAATTATTAAAACTATTGCCCATATCATCTAAGTCTCGAAGGACTTGATTGACAGACTTTGTAACTGACTTAGTTTCTAACAGTCTTAAAATAGCCTTGCATCTATCTGAAATGTTTCCCGATGTTATCTCATATTCATGATTATTATCTCTTCGATGAATAATAATTTGAGCGGAACTCATTATTAAATTTTTAACTACGATGTCTGTTACAGCATCTCCACCTTCATTCAGTTTGTAAATTAGTGAAAAAGGAAGTTTATCTAACAAAAAACAATCTTTATCTGATAAAGCGTATGCAAAAAATCCTCTTAGTCCATTTCTTGTTTTAATTAGCTCTGAGATTCTATCTGCTAAAACCTCTTCGCTGAGTAAATCTTCACTCCACTCTTTACACCATTGTGCGGATATGTTTATTGCTTGCGAGAACGAAGCTTCTTTAAAATTTATGGTTTTTTTTTCCATTTTTGATCAGAATTTTATTATTGATGCATTAAAAGTCTTTGGCCAATTATAGATCTGGGTTTGTAACTTTACTAGGAAGGCCAAATGTGGGTAAATCTACTTTAATAAATAAATTGATTGGAGAAAAAATAACAATTACTTCTCCAATAGCGCAAACTACTAGAAATAAATTAAAAGGAATACTTACTACTGACAACGGGCAAATAATTTTTGTTGATACTCCAGGTGTTCATAAACCTCATCATCGACTTGGAGAGATATTAGTAAAAAACGCAAAATCTGCAATTAATGGAGTTGATATGGTAATTTTTGTAATTGATTCAAGTGAAGAACCTGGTAGAGGTGATGAATATATTTTGAACTTTCTTATCGCAAACAAAACTGAGTTTATTGTGGCATTAAATAAATGGGATTTGGTTAATAAAGAATTTAGGAATTTACGATTAGATCAATATAGAAGATTTTTTGGAATTAACAGAAACTTCCAAATTGTAAGTGCTTCTCAAGGAGAGGGATGTTCTGAACTAGTCGATATGGCTCTTGATTTTCTCCCTGCGGGTCCAAAACTTTATGGCGAAGAGACAATTTGCGACCAACCATTAGATAACTTATTATCTGATTTAGTAAGAGAGCAGGTATTAAAAAATACAAGAGAAGAGGTACCTCACAGTGTCGCAGTAAAGATAGAAAAGAGAGAGGAAATGAAAAGAAAAAATGGCAAAGTTTTTACAGCTATTTTGGCTACTATTATTGTTGAAAGATCAACTCAAAAAGGCATTCTTATTGGAAAGAAAGGGTCAATGTTAAAAATGATCGGTCAGTCAGCAAGATCAAATATGTCAAAATTAATTGATGGTCCAGTTCACCTTGAGTTGTTTGTGAAAGTTGTTCCAAATTGGAGAAAAAAAGAATCAAGGTTAATTGAGTTTGGTTATGAGGAAGATTTCTAGATGAGTGGTTTTAATTTTGATGTAATTACATTGTTCCCTAAAGCTTTTGAATTAATAAATAATTTAGGGGTCATAACAAAAGCTCTAGATAAGAGTTTGATCAATGTAAATTTACATGATTTAAGAGAATATGGAGATGGTTCTTACAGACAAGTAGACGATAAGCCTTATGGAGGAGGAGCAGGTATGGTATTAAAACCTGAACCTATTTATAAGGCACATGAATCAATTAGAAAATTGCCTAAAAGTAAAACTTTGCTGATGACCCCACAGGGTAAAGTCCTAAAGCAAAAGGATTTTGCGAGATGGTCCACTTTGGATCAAATAATAATTATTTGTGGTCAATATGAAGGTTTTGATGAAAGGATTAGATGTTTAGCTGATGAAGAGATATCGATAGGCGATTATGTCCTTTCTGGAGGTGAAATACCTGCTATATCAATAATTAATGGTTTGACTAGGTTATTACCAGGGACTCTTGGTGATCCAGACTCCTTAGTCGATGAGAGTCATAATTCTTCTTTACTAGAATATCCTCACTACACAAGGCCGTTAACTTTTAAAGATATGCAAGTGCCAGATATTTTGGTGAGCGGTAATCACGAAGAGATTAAATCGTGGAGAAGAAAAAAAAGTTTTGAAAGAACATTGGAGAGAAGAAGTGACTTAATTTCAAATGAAAACTGTAAAAAATTCCCGCAAAGTCATAGATTTATAAAAGAATATAAACAATTTATTAATTTTAAAATAGGTAATGAAAACGAAATTTATCCTGATTGGTAGTTATTAAACGGTTTCACTATTGTTATTATTGAAAACTTAAAGGAAAAATTTTAAATGCAGAAGTTCAACTTTTTAAATGTTTTAAAACAGTCATTAAAACCAACAAGATTTTTTGTAATATTAAAGAAAGTTTATAGCAGGTTCTTTTCTTATGAAGGATCATTAAGTAAAGATCAAAATTTAAAATGGATTAAAAGTAATATTTCTGAGGTTTCCACTTTTGCAAAAACTATTTCTTCTACTCTTTGGGAAGAGGCAATAACACAATCTAATATTTTAGAAAAGAATGCTCATAAAACTTTAGAAACAATAAATTATGATCTTGGAGGAGGTGCTGCTTATCCATTGCTTTATTTCTTGACGAGGCACTTGAGACCAGACAATGTCTTGGAAACTGGTGTTGCAGCAGGTTTTTCATCATATGCAATTTTGTCTGCATTAAAAAAAAATGGAAAAGGAACACTTTACAGTAGTGATTTTCCATATTTCAGAATTAATAATCCTGAAAAATATATTGGAATAGTGGTAGAAAAAGATTTAAAAAAGGATTGGAATCTTTTTGTTGAAGGTGATGATAATAATTTGCCCAAAATATTCAAAAGTGTAAAAAAAATAGATTTGTTTAGTTATGACTCTGATAAAACTTATTCCGGGAGGTCAAAAACTTTAAAAAAAGTTTCTAATTTCTTATCTGAACATTATGTAATAATTATGGACGACATACAGGATAATTCATTTTTTCATGATTTCATAAAAGAAAATAATATTTCTCATTGGAAAATCTTTGAATTTGAAAATAAATATTTAGGACTTATTGGCCAAGTCGCAAATATAAAATAAATAAAGAGAAATACCTTAGGTTAGTAATATATGAAGTTAGCAAGTCATGTAGTTATTTATTTTTTTTTAAAAAATAGATTTGAGTTTCAAAATTGTTTTAGAGGATTTTTAATATGTTAAATGGCTAAATTTACTTTTAAAAATAAAGTAGGTACTTAATGTGATGTAGCATAACCAGACTGGTAAAAACGACAAGTTATCTATGCTAAGTTTAGAATAAGAGATAAGTTTCACATTGTTTTAAGGTAGTTTTATACCGTTGTTATGACAAAATCTTCTTCAAAATTTCGTATTGGTAATGGATACGATATGCACAGATTAGTAGAGGATAGAGATTTAATTATTGGAGGTGTGAAATTACATCATCCTGATAAATTAGGATTGGATGGTCATAGTGATGCTGATGTTTTATGTCACTCAATAATGGATGCACTATTGGGAGCACTTTCGCTGGGAGACATAGGAAAGTATTTCCCACCATCTGATGAAAAATGGAAAAATGCTGATAGCTTGTTTTTGTTATCAAAAGTAATTGACATGATAAGACAAGATGGTTGGGAAATAAATAATATAGACAGTGTTCTTATCGCTGAAAGGCCAAAAATTATGCCACACATAATACTTATGAAAAAAAACATTTCTGAGATCTTAAATATTGATGAAAATTTAATTGGGATTAAAGCAACTACAAATGAAAAATTGGGGCCCGAAGGAAGAGAAGAAGGTATAAGTTGCCATTCAGTAGTTCTACTTGAGAAAAAATGAGATTTAATTTAAATTTGAAAAAAAAAATTCAGATATTTTGTTTATTATTAATTTGCTTTATAATTTTAATTTTTCAATCTGATATTACCAATTTAAAAGCTCTTACAATGGATAGTTATCAAAGTGAAATGGTCATAGAGGAATTAAGACTTAAAGTACCTGCCGACGAAAAAGCAGCTTGGTTAAATGCTGAAAAAGAAATATGGGAGCCATGGTTATCTTCTCAAGATGGTTTTTTGGGAAGACAACTATTTTGGGATAAAGAAAAAGAAGAAGCTTTAATATTAGTAAATTGGAAAAGTAAGAAATTATGGAAAAGTATACCAATGTCAGAAGTAAATTTAGTTCAACAAAAATTTGAAGATAATGTTAAAGCTGCTCTAAAAGTAGGCGAAAATCCTTTTGAATTAATTTATGAGGGAGAATTAGATAAGCAAAGATGAATTTTGATATCAAGTTTGATTTTCAAAGAAGAGATAGGCTTGGACTGATTGAGGCTATTTGGGGTCAAGATAAGAGTATCGACCAGTTAGAGAGATTATCTGAAAATGTATTAAGTAAAAATGAGGTTGTTTTCATTACTAGGATTAATAGTAAAAAGGCTAATTATCTTATAAGTTTGTACGATGATGCAAGATTCTATGAAGAAGCAAATTGCCTAACAATTGGGGAAAATTTTAATAAAGTAAATACGAATAAAAAAGTTGCCATAATTTCTGGTGGCTCAAGCGATTTGGCCGTAACACTTGAAGCAAAATTAGCGCTTGAAATTTATGGAGTGAATTGTCAATCTTTTATAGATGTTGGAGTAGCGGGACTTCATCGATTAATGAGTCAGTTAGAAGAAATTAATAAATATGATGTATTAATAGTTTGTGCTGGAATGGAAGGAGCTTTGGCAACAGTTGTGGGCGGATTATTGGCTCAACCGATAATTGCAGTACCTGTCTCAGTAGGATACGGAGTTAGCAAGGATGGAGAAACAGCTTTAAATAGTATGTTATCAAGCTGTTCTCCAGGTATTGCAGTTATGAATATAGATAATGGTTACGGAGCAGCAATGGCGGCTCTCAGAATTATTAAAAGTATTTCCTAAATAATCACTTTTTTTCTATTTCTAATAGGTTTTCTATCCATAAATTTAGTTGTTTTGATAGCATTCCTTCTTCTCTCATTTTGATTGCTTTTATCACGACTTCTGTATTTACCCACTCAGGAAATCTTTTCGGCATTTATTTTTATATTCAGTATTTTTAATTTGGTACAAATTTTTATAAAAACAAGATCTAAGTAACAAATTTAATCTTTTATGTTTGATTTTGTACCTAATCTAGAAAGCTCAGATGAGGTATGTTCACTTTCTACATTTTTTAATCTTTCAATTAGCTCAGAGAGATCTTTATGTGCTAACTCCCCATTTTGCTCCCATTTAAGAGACCTTGAGTTGCTATCAATTTTTTCTTTCATTATTAAATTTAAGTATTAAAAATATAAAACGAAAACAGGAGAAATTTGGTTATTGTTTCAAGCCTAAACTTAAAAAAATATGAAGATTTTTAATACATTAAATTTTTTTTCTTTTATCCGCCACCAACTATTGAAACAATTTCTAAATTATCACCCTCTTTAAGCTTCACTTTTTCCCATTTCATTGAATTTATAATTAAATTATTTAACTCCACTACAATTGTGTTTGGTTTATATCCCATATTTTGAAGAGCTTTAGATAGTAGAGCATTTTCTTGATCAAGTTCTATTTTTTTTTCTTCACCATTTACCCTAATTTTCATGAGACAACTCTTTTAAAATCATAATAGCGTCTTCTTTAGGATCTTCAGAATTCATTAATTCCGAAACTAAGGCAAATTTTTTAAACCCATTTCTTTTTAAATATGAAATATTATTTGACTTGATTCCTCCAATAGCAAACCAAGGAATATTTAAATCCTTTGTTAATGTTTTGATATTTTCAATACCTAAAGGTTTTTT
This sequence comes from Prochlorococcus sp. AG-355-A09, assembly GCA_003280995.1. Lineage (GTDB taxonomy): Bacteria > Cyanobacteriota > Cyanobacteriia > PCC-6307 > Cyanobiaceae > Prochlorococcus_A. The sequence continues at coordinate 21,079 of QCDG01000005.1, forward strand.
ATTCTTTTTTGTTGTAGTTTCAAATACTGGCCCTATTCCTATGTAGTCACAACCATCGTTAAGAGCATTTGAAATATCAATTACATTATTTGCACTTATACCGATTATTTTTGAGTATCCTAATAGTTTTCTTGCTGTTTTTAAGTCTAAATCGTCTTGTCCAAGATGAATTCCATCCGCGTTAGATGCTAGAGCTATATCAAGTCTATCGTTAACGATAAACAAAGAATTATATCTTTTACATAGATTTTTAATCTGAATTGCTTCTTGTAGATGATCTTGATCAGTTCCCGTTTTAAATCTATGCTGAATAATTTTTACTCCCGCAATTAAAATCTCTTCTATTATTTCTAATAAATTGTCCTTTTGATCTGTGATTACGTATAAGTCATTTTCTTTTAAAATTTTCTCCGACTTCTTACAATTGTTATAACTTAACAAGTCAATTTCAATTGTATAAATTTCATATCTAATTTCAGAAGCGATTTTTGAAAGCTCATGATTCTTCAGCCTTGAGAATTCTTCTATGACTCGTAATGCTTCTTGAACTCTGGCTGAATTAGAACTTATAATTTGCTCAGAAGTTTTTCTTTTGAATTGCTCTTGATGAGTCAATCCTTTACATTTGTCCTCGATGTGATTTCTAGATTGTTTATAAACTTCTAAATGATTTTTTCCTAAAATTTGTCTAAAATTTTTTATCTTTTCAACATGTTTTTCTTTGCCTAGGCCAAATCTAGCCCAATCCTCTAATACTCTTAGTCCTTCTCTAGCTCTATCTAGATTAGCGTCAATAATTTGATAAATTCTTAAATCTTCAGAGTCTTTAGTATTGGAATTCGGCATTTGTAATTTATTTTTTGTAGTTTTTAAAAATTTTCAGAGCATTATCTCTATCTTTTTTAATTTGATTAGAAAGTTGATCTATATTTTTGAACTTGATTTGAGATCTAAGTTTTTCAACTGGTTCAACAGATAGATTTAAACCATATAGATCGATATCTTTATTTATTAAATGAACTTCAACTGCAGATGGCAATAAAGGATTAATTGTTGGTTGAGAGCCAAGATTCATAACTGATTCAATTTTTTTGTTGGAATTTTCTATGGTTGTCCAAGATGCGTAAACTCCTTCTCCAGGTAAAAATTTTCTGCCATCTATTTCAAGATTTGCGGTAGGCCATCCTATACTTTTTCCAATTCCTTTACCTTTAACAACCTTTCCATTAAAACTATAAGGCCTATTAAGAATTTTGAAAGCATTTTTCAGATCACTTTTTTCTAATAGATCTCTTATTCTACTGCTGCTGATTCTACCTTCCTGGTCTTCTAAAATTGGAATAATTTTTAGTTTAATATCCGTATCCTTAATCATATTTTTTATTGTATTTATATCTCCACTTCTTCTGAAACCAAATTTAAAATTAGCACCTACAGAAATGTTTTTTGCTTGTAATTGATTTATCAAAATATCTCTTACAAACCTTTCTGCACTTAATTTGGATAGTTCCATATCAAAAGGAATCAGAACTAATTGTTCAATCCCCAGATCTTCAAGAATAGATAGTTTTTCATTGGGGAGATCAAGTCTAAGACGCATCTCTTTGTAAAGAACTTCTCGGGGATGAGGCCAAAAGCTTGCAATTGTTGGTGTATATTGATTTTCTTCAACTACACTTTTTATTAATTGTCTGTGGCCAGCATGAAGGCCATCAAAACTTCCAATAGCTATTGAGGTAGGATTCTTAACTTCAGATGGCGATATTAAAGAGATCAAAAGATTTCGTGCAATTTTATGATTTTAGTGGCAAATTTGGATTGATTACAGTTTATTCAATCAAATGAATGTCTGACAAAATGGATTTTCAGTCCCTTTCATTTGGAATGCGGCGCATTGGATGGATACGCTTTTGGGTTCAATCCATTTTAGGTGTTGTTGTCGCAGCTGTTTTGCTTTTTTCAAATGTTGTAAATAACAGCGAAGGACAGCTTGGCTTAGCTCCTGGTCTATCACTTACAACAATATCCCTGATTTTACTACTTTTTAGTCTTTGGCAAGGTTGGTTAATAGTTAGAACAGGAAGAGCAATCGCAAGCAACGCAAGACCCTCAAGAGGACAAACCGGTAAATTGATAAAAAGAGGTCTAATAGTTGATTTATTGGGAATTTTGTTTGGATTAATTGGATATCAAGCTCTTATGGGAGCCTTATTTATACAAGCATCCTCTCAAACAACTGGACAATTGATAACAGCGACATCTGATATCCCAATTACTGGTCTTGAGATATTATCAGTTCTCAGTAACACACAAGTTATCGCTGCTCATTTTTTTGGACTTTGCTTTTCTTTATGGCTTTTAAGAAGGATTTACAAATGAATTATTAATTTTAGGTAAGTCATCGAAATTACCTCTCCAAAATAAATCTGGTTCTACAGGTGTAAGAGATATTTTATTTTCTTGTATTTGAGATACATCGCTAGGCCAATTCTTAGGACCGTAACCTTTCGATTTAAGATCTAAAACAACCTCACCTGCTAACCAATAATAATCGTCACCCCTTGGGTCTTCCCTTTTGGAAAATTGATTTTTATATTTTCTTATCGATAATCTTGTCCAGGATAATTCTTTTATCTTGTTTTTTTCGCAGGGGGGTATGTTCAAATTTAATAAAAGTGAAGCTGGCCAACTATCGTTAATTGCTTGTTCGACAATATTCATTGCAATTTCACCAGCAAATTCAAAATTCTTCCATTTAAAACTAGCAACACTTATTGCCATGGAGGGAACATTTTCTAAAGTACCTTCCATAGCTGCAGCGACTGTGCCTGAACAAAAAATATCCGTCCCTAAATTGGGCCCGTGATTTATTCCAGACAGTACCAAATCAGGTTTATGATCCAAGAGTTCAGATAGTGCTAATTTGACACAATCAGCAGGTGTGCCGGAACATCCCCAAGCTTCAATTCCTTCTCCAAATAATTCGTCAGCTCTTTCCACTCTTAATGGGGATTGTAAAGTAAGACCATGACCAGTGGCTGATCTTTCTTGGTCAGGACATACTACTTTTACCTTGTGTCCTCTTTTTTGGGCTGATTTTGCTAAAGCTCTTATCCCAGCTGCGAAAACACCATCATCATTGCTAATTAATATATTTAACGGTTTCATTAATCAAGACATTTTATTTATGGACAATATTTAAGTAAGATAAAGTAATACTTATTTTTACTATATCAGTGGGTCAAATTGAATCATTAAGTCAAATTGAGGAAAAACTAAATTATCTTTCTCTAACAGCAAAAAACAATATAGATAATTCTAATACTCATGAAGAACTGGATCAATTGAGAGTTTCCTTGCTAGGGAAAAAAGGTGATTTATCAAGTATTTTGAAAACAATGGGTCAATTATCTGCTACTGATAGACCAATTATTGGCCAGAAGGCAAATTTAATAAAGATAAATTTGCAAGAACTAATAACTGAAAGAAAAAATAAACTAAACAGCGAAGCCTTAGATAAAAAGATTAAAGAAGAAAAAATTGATGTAACAATCCCTTCAATTGGAACACCCCCTGGGAATAAACATCCTTTGATTTCAACTCAAGATGAAATAATAGATATTTTTTGTGGTTTAGGGTACTCAGTCGAAAGTGGACCTGAAATAGAAACTGATTTTTATAATTTTGAGTCTCTCAACATACCCAAAAATCATCCCGCAAGAGATATGCAGGATACTTTCTACTTAGATGAAAATCGACTTTTAAGGACCCATACTTCTCCTGTTCAGATAAGATACTTGGAGAAAAATCCTCCTCCAGTAAGAATCATTGCTCCCGGGAGAGTATATAGGCGAGATGCGGTAGATGCCACTCATTCCCCTGTATTTAATCAAGTTGAGGTTTTATGCATCGATCAAGACATTAATTTTAGTCATTTAAGAGGAACAGTCCTTACATTTTTAAAAGCCTTTTTTGGAGATATCCCTGTAAGATTTAGAGCTAGTTATTTCCCATTTACTGAACCTTCAGCAGAAGTAGACGTCCAGTGGAAAGGTAAATGGTTAGAAGTAATGGGTTGCGGAATGGTTGATCCAAAGGTCTTAGAAAAATTAGGAATAGATTCTGAGCGATGGACTGGTTTTGCAGCAGGATTAGGAGTTGAGAGATTTTGTATGGTGAGACATCAGATCGACGACATCAGAAAATTTTATACAAATGATATTAGATTCTTAGAACAGTTCTAATAGTATTTAATTCTAAAATTAGGATTGTCCAACAAATTAGTTTAAAATAGTCCTAGTTTTAATTTTTTTGATTGGTACGTAAAGCAGGACTAATCGTTAATGATGGAAAGGAACTAGCTGTTCAAACTGCAACTTCTGTTCAACAAAAATTGGAAAAATCTAATTTTGAAGTTGTAAGAGTAAGTAGCTCTGGAGGCATGGTTGGTTTCGCAAATCCTGATCAACACGTTCGTCCTTTGGGATATACGAATTGTGTCCCCGAAGGTTTTGATTCATCAATGGAATTTGCAATTGTTCTTGGCGGAGATGGGACTGTACTTTCTGCTGCAAGGCAAACGGCACCTGCTAAAATTCCAATTCTTACAATAAATACTGGCCATTTAGGATTTCTTGCGGAAGCTTACTTATCTAACCTAGATGAGGCTATTGATAAAATAATTGCTGGAAATTGGGATATTGAAGAAAGAACTTGCTTTATAATTAGTGTAATGAGGAATGATCAGAGGAGATGGGAGTCTCTTTGCCTTAATGAGATGGCTCTTCATAGAGAACCTCTAACAAGTATGTGTCACTTTGAAATTTCTATAGGGCGACATGCTCCTGTGGATATTTCAGCTGATGGAGTAATTTTATCTACTCCAACTGGTTCTACCGCCTATTCTTTAAGTGCTGGAGGACCAGTTATTACGCCTGATTGTCCAGTCGTGCAATTAACTCCGATTGCTCCACATTCTTTGGCATCTAGGGCATTGGTTTTTAATGATTCAGAGCCAGTAACTGTTTTTCCTGCAACTCCTGAGAGGTTAGTAATGGTTGTTGATGGCAATGCGGGTTGTTATGTTTGGCCTGAAGATAGGGTTTTAATAAGAAAAAGTAAACACTCAGTAAAATTTATTAGACTTGAAGATCACGAATTTTTTCAAGTTTTAAGAAATAAACTAGGTTGGGGTTTACCCCATGTGGCTAAACCTGACAAATAACAATTACTAGAATTTATTTTTTTCCTTTTAATAGAAAAACAGGATTATTTGGTTCTAGTCTCATTCCCTCAGCAATACTTAAGCTTTTATAGGTCTGAATCAAATCCAAATTTGTTTTGAAATTTTTATGTTCTAATTCCTCTTTCAATTCTTTAATAGTTTGAATATTAATTATTGGGATAACGATAATGTCTCCAAAATCCATACCTGGTGCTAGTTTATTAATAATCTGGAGTTTAGTTTTTTTATCGCATCCTCCAATTATTAATCTATTAGGTTTCTCAAGAGAACTTAAATTATTCATATTCAAGGTGTAATTTATGTCTTCCTCAAAAATAAATTTTGGTTTAACATCAAGCCTCTTCGAGTTTTCTAGTATTAATTCTTTTGAGCCAATCCTTTTATCGATACAAAACAAATCCAAATTAGGCCTTAACTTTAGTGCCTCTAGACCAATTGACCCACAACCTGCTCCTATATCCCAGATTACACCATTTCTTGGGAGCTCTAAAGCAGCTAATATTTGAACGCGAACCTCTCTTTTAGTTAATAAGTTTGGTCTATCATCAAAAGTCTTAAAAATATGGTCACTGATTCCGAAAAGAGGGAGATTATTATTTGAGTAATTTGTCTTTGTTTTTGTAAGAACAACAATGTTCAAACTTGATATATCAGATGGTAATGATTCTTTAAGATTTAACTTTCTTATCTTTTCATTCTCGAAGCCAATCTCTTCACAGAGCCAAAAATCATATAAGTCAATAAGATTTAATTCTGATAAGTTTTTTTTGATTATTTCTAAACTTTTGTTATTTGAATCTGTAATAATAGCCAAACTTGAAGGTTTTGTTTTAAGAGCCTCTACTAACCTATTCGAATCTCTGCCGTGAATACTCACATTAACAGTATCTTGCCATGGGATCTTTAACTTACTAAATGCTAATTGAATACAAGTATTTGAAGGGTAGAAACTTAATTCATCTTTTGAAAAATTTTCTAGTAGTATTCTCCCAATGCCAAACCAAAGTGGATCTCCTCTCGAAATTAAAATAACATCAGTTTTTTGAGATTTAAGCCAGTTAACAAGTTCCTTATTACTATTGCTCGAAAAAAATAATTTCTTTTTTTCTAAACCATTTTCGCTCCATGATTTTATTTCTTCAAAATATGAATTTGGAACTGCAATAGAAACTGTCTCTTGAAATAGATTTTGTAATTTGAAAGATAGATCCTTAAATTTATAAGAATTAATTCCTATTACATGAATTTTTCTTTTTTTTTCAGTCATGAATATTCAATTAAAAGAGTCTTATCTATTTGAATGTTTTATTAAATTATCTTATGATTGTTCGAGCTTTCATAATAAATCAATTGTCTGAAAGGAGAAAGAGATTGCATGATTTACTGTTAACTCTAATTAATAAAGATAGTGAGTTTGAGTTAATTGAAGAAGATTCTAGTGATTTAACATCTAGCTATTCTGAAAAAGACACTTTGAATTTATCTCGAGTTATAGAAAAAAATCGTAAAATAATTAAAAGATATCAAGCTATTGTAAGAACAGCTGTAACTCTAGATGCCCTGATGGATTCTGAAAATGAAGAAAATTACAAAATCAAATAAAAATATTTTTTTTAAAGGAATATTTGCTTTATTTTTACTAATATCCTTTATTTTTAACCCATTAAAAGTATTTGCGGAAGTTGCAGAAACAGAAATAAATGGGGAATTCATAAATGCTAGTAGTGAGTTTTTAAGGGACTTGGACTTTGAAACTTGGCAATTAGTGGCTTACAAATCACCTCTTTTTGAAAATAAGTTAATCTTGAGGGTAATAGGTTATCCGGGAAACCTTAGGATTGATCATCCCACTGAATTAAGGGTGGAATCAGGAAGGAAACAGTGGGTTTTAGATGATAAAACATTACTTAATGTGGAATTAGCAAATGATGGAAGACAAGCTGCTGCAGAATTTGATCTTAATGAACTTATTCAAAACATCGAAAAAAATAGACCGTTGAGATTATCTTTACCAGGTGTTTTTTCAGAGTTACCTGTACCTCCTTTTCTGGTTAAAGAATGGAGAACACTCAGTTGATTATTAATAGAGGAGATGTCTGAAAACATTATAAGCCATGCAAGATGGATGAAAAGAGCGATCTTTTTGGCTTCTTTAGGCAAAAATACAACGAGTCCTAACCCTAGGGTGGGAGCAGTGATAATTGATAAGAATGGGAAGCTCATTGCAGAAGGATTTCATTACAAGGCTGGTATGCCCCATGCTGAAGCGATGGCTTTTAATAATCTAAAAAAAGATGCTAGAGGTGGGTCAATTTATGTAAATCTAGAACCTTGCTGTCACCAGGGTAGAACACCTCCATGTGTAGATAAGGTGATATCCTCTGGGATAAAAAAGGCTTATATATCTATTGAAGATCCTGATGTAAGAGTCTCTGGTAAAGGTATTAAGTTGCTAAAAGAAGCTGGAATACAAGTTCACTTAGGATTATGTAAAAGGGAATCCTTAGATTTAAATAAGGCTTTCATTCATAGGAATATTACTAAAAAGGCATTTGGTGTTTTCAAATGGGCAATGAGTATTGATGGAAGAATAGCTTTAAAAAATGGAAAAAGTAAATGGATTACTAATGAAGAATCAAGGGCATTAGTACACTCTTTTAGAGCAGAATTTGATGCATTAATCATTGGTGGAAACACATTAAGAATAGATAATCCTCTATTGACTACAAGAGGTTTAAAAAATCCTGAGCCTTTGCGAGTTGTCTTTACAAAAAGTTTAGACCTGCCAACAAAATCTAATCTTTGGGATTGTAATAAGGCAAAAACAATAGTTATTTATGATTCTTCTACAGCAAATGAAAAATATCTCACTAGGATCCCAAAGTGTGTTGAAGTTGAAAGAGTATCATCAGATAATCCAGAGTTGATTTCAAAAATACTTGCTAAAAGGGGGTGTAATAAAGTTTTGTGGGAATGTGGTCCTCGATTGGCTACTGCCGCTATTAAATCTAATTGTATTCAGGAAATTATAACTTTTATTGCTCCAAAAATTTTAGGCGGAGAAAATAGCATGAATCCCCTTGGGGATTTTGATTTTGGAGAAATGCATGAAATTATTAAATTAGGCGAATCTCAGCTTAGTTTGATTGGAAATGATATGTGTGTTAAGAGTTCATTCAAAAATTAATTTTTTAAGATATTTTTTATGGGTCAAAGTACCGTACGGTTCTTACCCCAAAAAAACAATACAGATACGGAAATTGTTGGATTAGTTTATAATAAGTTCAAAATTGATCACAATTATGCCAATAAGACAAGACGATAATCAACCTAATAGAAGATTTGGAATTGTAAATATCATCTTGATAGGAGTTGGAGCACTACTTTTATTTAGTAGCCTTTTCCCTAATCAAAATATGCAAATCCCTAGGGTTCCTTACTCATTATTTATTGATCAAGTTAATGATGGAGAGGTAAAGAGAGCATACATTACTCAAGAACAAATCAGATATGAGTTAAATGGAGCTGAAGAGGGCGCACCTTCAGTGTTAGCAACGACCCCAATTTTTGATATGGATCTACCCCAAAGGTTAGAAAGTAAAGGTGTGGAATTCGCTGCTGCTCCTCCAAAGAAACCTAATTTCTTTTCAACCATCTTGAGCTGGGTTGTTCCTCCTCTAATCTTTATCCTTGTTTTACAATTTTTTGCTAGAAGAAGCATGGGAGGCGGGGGTGCTCAAGGAGCTCTTAGTTTTACCAAAAGCAAAGCAAAAGTTTATGTTCCAGATGACGAATCAAAAGTGACATTTTCTGATGTCGCTGGAGTTGATGAAGCTAAGGATGAATTAACAGAAATTGTAGATTTTTTAAAGAAACCTGAAAGATATACAGATATCGGCGCTCGAATACCAAAAGGAGTTCTTCTTGTAGGCCCTCCAGGAACTGGAAAAACTCTTCTATCAAAAGCTGTTGCGGGAGAGGCAGAAGTACCCTTCTTTATTATTTCAGGCTCTGAATTCGTAGAGCTTTTTGTTGGTGCAGGTGCTGCAAGAGTTAGAGATTTATTTGAACAAGCTAAGAAAAAAGCTCCTTGCATTATTTTTATTGATGAATTAGATGCTATTGGTAAAAGTCGTTCAGGATCAATGGGTGTTGTTGGTGGAAATGACGAGAGAGAACAAACTCTTAATCAGTTACTTACTGAGATGGATGGATTTGCTTCAGCTGATAAACCAGTCATTGTTCTCGCAGCAACAAACCAACCAGAGGTTCTTGATGCTGCCTTACTTAGACCTGGAAGATTCGACAGGCAAGTATTAGTCGATAGACCTGATTTGTCTGGAAGAAAAACAATTCTAGAAATTTATACAAAAAAAGTTAAATTAGCAGAATCAATTGACTTGGATTCAATTGCACAAGCGACAAGTGGTTTTGCTGGAGCTGATTTAGCTAACATGGTAAATGAGGCTGCTTTACTTGCGGCTAGAGCTAAAAGGAAAAGTGTAGAACAACAAGATTTAAGCGAAGCTATTGAGAGAGTTGTAGCTGGTTTAGAGAAGAAAAGTAGAGTCCTTCAGGATGATGAAAAGAAAGTTGTTGCTTATCACGAAGTTGGTCACGCAATCGTGGGTCATCTGATGCCAGGAGGATCGAAAGTTGCAAAAATTTCAATTGTTCCAAGAGGTATGAGTGCTTTGGGTTACACACTTCAACTCCCTACAGAAGAAAGATTTTTAAATTCTAAAGAAGAATTAAAAGGTCAAATTGCAACACTCTTAGGGGGGAGGTCAGCAGAAGAGGTGGTATTTGGAAAAATAACCACTGGAGCTTCAAACGATCTCCAAAGAGCAACAGATATAGCGGAACAAATGGTAGGAACTTTTGGAATGAGTGATATTCTTGGCCCATTAGCTTACGACAAGCAGGGCGGTGGACAGTTCCTTGGTAATGGTAATAATCCCAGAAGATCAGTCAGTGATGCTACAGCTCAAGCGATAGATAAGGAAGTTAGAGATCTCGTTGATGATGCACATGAAACTGCATTGAATATTTTAAGAAATAATTTACCCTTGCTTGAATCAATATCTCAAAAAATCCTTCAAGAAGAGGTTATAGAGGGTGAAGATTTAAAGAATTTGCTTGCAGAAAGCAAGATGCCTGCGTAGTAGAATTTAATCCCCTTAAATAGAAATTGATGATAAAAGTCAATAAGCTTGTTAACAAAAATTTTTTATCTAGCTTCGATATTTCAATTCAAGAAGCGCATCATATTTTAGAACTTGCAAAAAACTTTAAGAACAAAGATTTGAATATTAACCGCGAAGGTAAAGTTTTAGGATTGATTTTTGATAAGTCATCAACTAGAACAAGAGTTAGTTTTCAAGTTGCCATGGCAAGATTAGGAGGTACTACTGTAGATTTAAATCCAACTACATCCCAAATTGGGAGAGGGGAGCCTGTTAGAGATACAGCAAGGGTTTTAAGTAGATATTGTGACGTTTTAGCAATAAGAACTTTTAAACAATCAGTTTTGGAAGAATATGCAAAATGGGCAACTATTCCTGTAATAAATGCACTTACTGATTTAGAACATCCTTGCCAAGCATTAGCAGATTTCTTGACTATAAAAGAAGAATTTGGAGAGTTAAAGGGTAAAGTACTGTCATATATTGGAGATGGAAACAATGTTGCTAATTCCCTAATTATATGTGGAGCTTTATTAGGAGTAGAGGTCAGAATTGCATGCCCAAAAGGTTACGAACCAAATTCTTTTTTAATAGATAAAGCTCGCAAAATTAACGATAATAAAAGTTTATTGAAAATCACTAATGACCCGTCTTACGCATGTTTAGGTGCTAATGTTTTGTATACCGATGTTTGGTCTTCTATGGGTGAGGAAAATCAAAAGGAGCAGAAAGATAAAGAATTTAAAGGCTTTACCATTGATTCAAATTTTTTAAGTAAAGCTGCTAAAGATGCAATTGTGTTGCATTGCTTACCAGCTTACAGAGATAAAGAAATCACTGATGCAGTAATTGAAAGTAAAAACAGCAGGATTTTTGATCAAGCAGAAAATAGAATGCATGTGCAGCAAGCACTTTTATCATGTCTTCTTTAAGTACTTGCAAAATAGATAAAAAGCAGGTACAAATGTATTAGAGTACATTTGTTTTATGAATGCTTCCCCAGGAGAAAATCTTACTGAAGCCCAGAATGAACTATATCAATGGATTAAAAATTATTTAAGAGACTTTCAACATAGCCCATCAATTAGACAAATGATGCAAGCTATGAACTTAAAATCTCCTGCACCAATTCAAAGCCGTTTGAGACATTTGCAGGAAAAAGGCTACTTAAAATGGCAGGAGGGAAAAGCTAGAACACTACAAATAGTAGAAGAAATTGTTGAGGGTGTTCCCATTTTGGGTTCTGTCGCAGCAGGCGGTTTGATTGAAACCTACTCTGATATACAGGAGAATTTAGACATAACTGATGTTTTCAAAAAGAAGAATATTTTCGCATTGACAGTAAATGGAGATTCAATGATTGATGCATGCATAGCTCACGGAGATATGGTTTTAATGGAACCAATTACTGATTCTTATTCTTTAAAAAATGGAACAATAGTTAGTGCTTTAGTTCCTGGCTTGGGAACTACTTTAAAATATTTTGTTAAAAGAGGTAATAAAATTTTTCTAGAGGCGGCTAATCCAAATTATGAACCTATTGAATTAAATGAGGACAATGTTGTTTTTCAAGGTAAATTGCTTGCTGTGTGGCGTAAGGTTTAAGAAATTCTTTTTTGAACAAAACTAAAGAATTTAGAGTTTGTGTTTTTTTGAAAAATTTATTTGTAAAATAAATTATTAGCTATAAAAAATGTTCAAAATTTATATTTTATTTTTATTCTCTCTGATCATTAATTTAAATATTTCTAACTTATTTGCTGAAAATAATAAAGTAAAAATAAACCCTAATTCAATAAAAAAACTTGATTGGGAATATAGTGATTTAAATACTGAAGAAGAGTTAAATTGGCATGAAGTTGATACCGAGGAAATTTATAAAAATCAAATAAAAATTAAAAATATTGGTAAAAAAAGTAATAGATTTTCCGTCAGATCTATTGGTAAAGGGGTAACTGTTAATGGTTCTTATTATCCAGATATTTCCAATTATGTCCCAAACGCATATGTGGAGGATCCTAATAAATTTTTTGGTTTGAGTTCAAGAGGTATTAGTAAAACGAGATTTTGTAATGGTAATAATTTCTCAACAAGCTGTATGGATGGTATATTAGATTTGGATTTTAAGTTGTTTAATAATAATAACTTTAGTATTTATCCCAAAATAAATGTCCAAAGTTTGACTAACAGAGGAACTAATTTTGGAGATGGGGTTAGTATGGGTGTAAAAGTTGCCAAAGAACTTTCATCTAATTGGTCTTTCGCATTTGGTGGGGAAAATATTTTCCATTTTGATGAAACAATAGATCTAGGACATAATTTTTATTTTATTGCAAGTACATATATTCCTTTGAGTAAGAGAGAAAAATCAAATATCCTATTTCTTAATGCAGGAATAGGATCCGATTTTTATGGTTATAAAGGTAATGGATTTTTATTCAGAACACCATGCGGGAATAATACATTAACTGGGACCTCAGATGAACCAAATTCTTGTAGCTGGGGTCCAATTGGTTCTATTGCTTACTCTCTAAATGATAGGTTTTCTATCATTAGTGAGTGGTTTGGTTATAGTTATGGAGCAGGATTTTCAATAAGACCTTTTAAGGAAAACTCCCTAAGTATCTCGCTTTTTGCTACTGATTTTATAAGGGGATTTCCCAAGTATGCTGAAGATTACTGTACTGTAGGAATGTGTGAAACAAGATTTTATGGTAGTATTGGCTTAAATTTTTAAAATCAAAGTGAGACTAGTTAAGTTAAAAAAATTATTTTTATCAAGTTTATTTTTGTCAATACCTTTTAATTCCTCTGCAATCTTTGCTAACGAACTTTATAGGCAGGATCTTAAGCCAGTATTAATCGCTCAAACGACTGAAGATTATAGAGAGCATGAAGATGAAAGTGAAAATGAGGATGATATTCATTCAATAAATCATGATTGGAAAAATCATTATCATACAATTCGTTCTATAAGGTTAAAATCTAATGGCAATTTGAAAATTAGATTTTGTGAGAAAGTTGAGTTGTTAGAGGGACATGTTTATGCAGACGATGTCAAATATGATGTTAAAAACGCATATAAAATAAGAAAAAAAAGTATTGTATGGCGTCTTAATGAAAAAGGTACTTTTGAAAAGGGAAGTTCAGTTTTTATAAATACAAAAGATTTCCTTGGTAGACCAATTGAGAAAGAACCTAATCCAAATGAAATAAGATCACTTGAAAGAGGTTGTGGAATCCCTTTATTATATTTACCTCCAGGTGTTCAAGTTATAGCGGGTTCTAATGGTTTTGCAATCCTTGGATTAGTTTTGGCGATTGGAGCAGCAGCAGGAGGAGGAGGCTCAGGAGGATCTGGATCTTCATCAAGTAATTAAATTATTTAATTACATACTTACCTATTGTTTTTTAACAACAAATCATAATAAATATTTTCAATAGTTTTTGAGAAAAGGAATAATAAATTAGTGAATATATATATATTTCTGGGTTTTATTGTTCCCTAAAATATTGAAATTATTCACTAAAAGTAGATAACTTTTTAGACAGCTTATTCAAGCAATTTATTTTTGAAATTTGCCTCTCTGCGTGCGCCACTTATAAAGTTTTGCATAGGCTTAGTTAACTTTTTAAGGGGTTGTTTAGAAACTTTCAGTTTTTGAGAAGGTAGATCCATTTGTATTAAACAATTAAACTCACAAGAGGGATCTGTCTCTTGGTAGCCGCTATCTTGATGAGGCATCCATGAAGTTTCTTTGTATGGCGTCTTAAAAGAAATTTTTGAATGAGTGACAAAATATTTTCTTTTTGTATCGCATAAAACTTCGTATGAAGATTTTATTTTTGGTGAATTTATTAATTTTCTTATTGGAGAATTTTTATCTTTTAAAACATTGATAATATGCCTTGGTTGTCCATCTTTATTTCTAAAGTGGAATATAGTTTTCTTTGCATTTTTGCTTTTTCTTGAAACCTCTGCACTATATTAATTCAAACATGTTTTTATATTTTGAACATATTTTTCACTTGAAATACCTGATATGTGAACATAACCATTTTCTTGATAAAACTTTTTAATTCCATAAGAATCTGAAGCATCAAACATAAATAAAAAGGTTATTATTATAAATAATAAGTTTAATTATACACTGCATATAAGTATAAAATTTAAAGTAAATTTTTCTAGATTAAGTGCTTCTTATTAGAAGCTGACTCATACTATTCAAAGGCATCAAGAGATTGATACAAGATAATGCTCTAAACTTTCTTTGATTTATTTAAATTATTTTGATTTTTTAGCTCCGTCCAAATACTTTTCATTACATTATTAATTTTTAAGTATTTGTGGAATTGCTTTAGAAAGCTCTAGAAAGCATGCTACAACTTGTAAATCTCTAAGTGCATTTTAAGGTGCAAATTTTAATAATCAAACGCTATAAAGTACTATAAGAATTAGGGACGTTGCGAAAAAAATCTTTAGATTGATTGATATGAATGACGTTTCTAGATTGGGGCCATAGCTCAGCTGGTAGAGCACCTGCATGGCATGCAGGGGGCCAGCGGTTCGAGTCCGCTTGGCTCCATCAGGATTTTAGCTAGTTATACTAATTATTTTAGTTAATCTATGATAACAAAAGATAGCATAATAAATCCTAAAATATGCTTAATTATGCCCCCTCTGCGAGCAAACCTGCGAGCTAAATTATAAAGTATATTAATTTGTATTTAACTTTTTTAATTATTTAAAATAGTAAAATTTTAAGAATTTTTTATTCTTGCAAAACAAATCCAAGTATAACTTTTGCATTCATTTTTATAAAAATCATTAGAGGAATTTACCTCCTCATCAGATATCTCTTCAATTAGTGGATTTAAAGTAGGATAATTTTCCTCGTCCCAAGGATCGCCCCAACGAGTAGTAGGAGCTTTATATATTGGTGGAAATTCAAAATAAATATCTAGATTATTTTCTAGAAAAAATTTGTCTTGTTTATTAGGTTTTACTGCAATTTCTTGAAATTGTTCCATTTGCGATGGAAGCTTAGTAAATTTTTTATAAAAAGAATTAAATATTTTTTTTATATAATTTCTAAATTTTGAATTTTCTTGGAGAAATTCTGAACGAAATCCAGAACAACTAATTATTTTTTTTATGCTATAACAGTCGCCTTGAGTAATAGGATAATTATCTTCAAAAATTATATTTTTAAATCCGAACCATTTGCATTGCTGCAAGCGATTATAAGCATTCTGATGATCATCAAATAAAACTAGTGAATCATTTGTTATCCCAGACCAATCATATTGTGAGAAATCACAAGATTCATAAAAAATTCCTTCGCACGAAATTTCCCTAAATTTTTTCTGAGGATCGAAAGAAATTATTTTTGAATTTGGACAAGCCTCCTTTAGGAGCCATGCACTTTGTCCTTTATAAGTTCCACTATCAACTATAAGTTTTGGTTTAAGTGTTTTGGCTGTAACCCACACATAAAACATATGGGTAGATAACATACCTCCATTATTATTCTTAATGGGACGTTTTTCATATATAGTTCTGAACTCTTCTAGCAGATTTACTAAATTAAGTTCTTCAAACCATTTAGGAAACTTTATTTCCAAAATATAAATTTAAGATAAGTTTATTATCTCACGAAATTAGTTTTTTAGTTAAACCATTTTTAATTATGCAGTGTGTGCGAGCAGCCCTGCGAGCAAATTGCCAGAAACACCTGCAAAACCTAGTTATAGCTTAGTTGGTGATCTGCATGGCATGCAGGGGGGCAGCGGTTCGAGTCCGCTTGGCTCCATATAATATTTCGATATTATTTTTGTAGAAAAATCTATTTAACCACATCTATTATTTTCTCCATTGTTAAACTTATTACTTAAATGAAAATTATTTCCGCAGGCTTTATATTTAACAAGACTAAATTTATTAAAACGATAATATGCTCTATAGATATTTAAAAAAATAAATTAATTAGGATAAAGTAGCAAATATTTTATTTTAATAAAAATAATTTAGGCTTTAATCTATTGAGGGTTAATTTATAATTTATAAGATAAAAATTCATTTAATGATCAAATTTAAGTTAAATATAATTAATGTTCCTTTGACAGATAATTTATATCAAAGAATAGGTCTTTTAATTAAATGGCTTTATATGCGCTTATTAAAAAAAAATAAATATGTTACTGAAAGATATAGGCCTATTTTTGTAAATAAATTAAATGAAAGTTTGTTGGACAAAACATTTGATGTGGCGATATTAATGAGAGGGCAAATTATTAAAAATGATGAATTTACTTTAAATACCTTAAAGATCTATAGAGCAAATTTCCCAAAAGCACCCATTTATCTTTCAACATGGGATTATTGCGTAGATGATGATTTATGTTTATTTTCAAAAAAAAATAATATAAAGCTTATCATATCTGAATTTAACAAACCAACTAGTGGATATGGAGCTGACAATTTACAAATAATTGGAAACGTTAACGGTCTTAATGCCATATGTGAAGATAAAGTTAAGTATTGCATATCTACAAGAACTGATCAAAGGTTCTATTCCAGTAATATTCTTATATATCTAAAAAATTTAATTTCACATTATCAATATAAAAAATCAAATCCTAATGATAAGCAGCTAAATCGTTTAATAGCAATGAGCTTTGATACTTTTCTTTATAGATTGTACGGTCTTGGAGATATGTTTCTTTTTGGTTTAACAGAAGACGTTCTAAATTATTGGAATAGTGAAAAAGATACAAGAGTATTCACCAAAGAAGATTTAAGTAAAGTAATAACTTTAAGAGATTTATCAAACTTAAGAGTTGATGAGGTTTATTTTATGACTGAATTTCTTAAAAGAAATGGCCACAAACTAGAATGGTCAATAGAAGATTATCTTGATGTTTTAAGAAAAAGATTTATTATTATTGATAGTAATTCTCTTGATTTCTTATGGCCAAAATATAGTTTTTTTGAAGAAAGGTATAAAGACTTTAGAGATATTAGATTTAAAGAAGTCAGCTATCTTGATTGGTTATTAATTAAAAATTATAAACTTAAATTTGATGATAAAATCTTAGATTCTAAAAGGCATTCTTAATAAATATCATTTTAATTTAACATGAATAATTTGATATGTATTAGCTAAAAATAATGATAAAACTCTATAATATTTGAATTTAATATTAAAATATAATTTTATGAAAGTGAACTTAAAGAAAATATTGGCTGAAGCTAAAAGAAGAATTAAATTACCGCTGTCAATATTCAAAACTAACCTAATTGTATTAAAATCTAAATTAATTAGAAATACAGAACATAAATCATCTTATGAAAATGGTGAGTATCCTGAACTAGCTTTGAAAGCTGCCTTAAATCCAGCAATCTTTTCTGTTTTCAGAAGACACCACATGTACACACCTATACTCGAACATGTTTCTAGGAACCAAGGAGAAGAATATCTTAAAATAATTAGGGATAAATATAAATTGAAAGATGATGAGATATTTCAACTTCTCAAACCCTTAATGAAATTAGGCAGCCCGAAATTGTTAAGGATAAAGGGCTTATCTAATAAAATATCAACTACTGGATTAAGGTATCTAAAAATTGGCTTAGATATAAGAGAATTTAGTGGAAATAATATTGGAAATGTTGTTGAAATTGGTTGTGGATATGGAGGTCAAGCTATCATTCTTGATAAACTTTTAGAAATAGAAAGTTATACCTTCTACGATTTATGGCAAGTTAACTTCCTTATAAGAAGATTTATAGATAATTCAAATTTCAGTACTAAATATACTATCTCAACCATAAATGAAGACTCGTTCAATATTAGAAATTCATGGGACTTTTGTATCAGTAATTATGCTTTCAGTGAATTTCCCAAGTCACTTCAAGAAATTTATATAGATAGAATTCTTAAAAAAACTCCAAAAGGGTTTATGTTGATGAATAGTGGAGTAAACGGAGAATTCGGCAATATTAGAAATCATAATCAAAAAGAACTTTTGGACAAATTAGCTAATTCAAATATAAAGAATGAAGTTCCATTGACTTATAAAAATAATTATCTTTTGACCTGGGGTATGGAGAATTAGTTACTTACAAAATAAATAAAAAAGTTTCTAAGAAATTTGTTTGATATCAAGTGATCAAAATTATTATTACCCTAAAAAAGTGATTTAAAAAAACTAAATTTGTGAATTTTATATGATTTTTTGAACTGAGATCCTACCAGTAGTTTTTGAGTTAGATCAAGTATACGATATATCTTGGAAGTATTTCTTAAAAGGTTTGATACTTTTTCATTGGTAACATAGTTATAATTTATATTTTGATTTCTCACTACTTAATATTTAGATGAAAAGATAATTTAATGAAAAGTAATCAGGCAATATTGATTTATGGATATCTATCAGATTTATTTGGATGAATTTAATTTGGAATTTATTTTTTGATGATTGGATTTAGGTTGTTTATATTTAACTATTAACGATACTCTTGCTTTTTAATATTATCGCAACTGCAAGTTTTTTTGGGTTTTTAAATAATAACCTAAAAAATAATCTAAATTTATAAAACTTAGGCTTTGTAAAATACTTTCTAATGAGATCTACCATAATTTTATCTTCTTTAACTATTATGGGGAACTTAATTTTTTCATCTAAAGATACTTTGTTAAACAGTTCAGAAGAATATATATTGTCTTTCCCGCAATTCGTTCCAGAACCATCAAATCCATTATTGTAAACAAGGGTTCTAACTGGATTTAAACATAGTCCATTATTTCTGAAGATATGGGCATACCAAAAGATTGCCCAACTATATATTTTCTTTGATGCATTATCCTCGATTTGTTGCCAAAAATCCATTGTTGATTCACTTATATCTAAATCTAATTGAAATTTCTTTTTCATCTCTTCAGTAAATATACTCTTAAGGAAATAAGGATCTTTGGCCAAAATATCATTTTCAAAACTCTCATATCGGTCTTTCCAAGTTGCCCATCCCCAACAAGTCATTACTCTCCAAAAAAAGGCATCTTTTGAAAAGGAATATGATTCTTCATCGAATACAGGGTAATTAAATCCAGAAACATGCCATATTTTTTTATTTTCCTTGTATTTTTCAATTGATTTATTCATAAAAAATAAGAAATCCCTAGAAGTTAAAATATCATCGTCGAGGATAATGCTTGCACTTGCTTTGTGCTCAAAGAAAATACTCCTCAGGGCATCTCTCATATTTTTGGCCATGCCATTATTCTTATCAGATTTACTAATTAAAATGCTATTGAATGATTTATTAAAGCTTTCGACGACTTTAAGGGTTCTTTCTATTTGTTCTTCATCTTGAGATCCTTTTGGACCATCACTATATACATATAAATTTGTATCTTTAGCTTGATGGTTTTGAGAAAGTGCTTCTAAAGTTTTATAAGTATGAAAAGGTCTGTTATAAGTAATTAATGTGATTGGGTACATAAATTCTTTCAGACTTTTTTATTCTTTTATATTATCAGAGAAAAATTAGACTATTTTTATAAATATGTACAATTTTCAAAATATTTATTTTAAATTTGATAATGAATCTTGATATATTAAATTTACAATTTAAATATATAAACAGAGTCTCTAAATATTTATTCTTCCTTGTTTCGGGAATAATGTTAATCACTCTTATTGAGTTTAATAATTTAGGAGGTTTAACATTAGATGAACCCCAACAACTTCAGAGAGTTTATAATCAAATTCATTCTGGCTTATCAGTTTATTTGGATAGGGATTCATCATATTTTGATCCCTATGGATTAATTCAAAAATTGCCAGCCTTTATTACGTCGCAGATTTTTTCATTATTAACTACTGGATCATTTAATGATGAAGTTTTGCCAAACAAATTATATTACAACCTTAGCCATATATTTACTTGTATTTTTTCAATTGGTACATGCTGGACTTTATATGCTTCAAGTAAGGAGGTTGGTTTTAAAAACAAATGGGTTGCTCCTACCTTATTAATTTGTTCTCCAGTTTATTTAGGCCACAGTATATTCAACATAAAAGATATACCTTTTGCTTTCTTCTATAGTTTATTCTCATGGTATCTATTGAAAATTTATAAAAATAAAAATTGGGATACAATATCTCCTTTTTTTATAGCAATGGTTAGTTCGATGAAGTTAACAACTTTGCCAGTAATGATAGGAAGTTTTTTAATAGCTTCTTTTTGTAGAGATTTTATAGATAAAAAAATATATGAAAAATTCTATTTTTATAAATTTCTTTTTCAAAGAATAATTCTAGTTTTTTTTACTTTTATATTAGTTTTTACTTTTTTACCATCTTCATGGTCGGAACCAATAAGATACTTTAAATCAAGTTTCTTAACCTTCATCAGTTATGAATGGACAGGTTGCGTAACATTTGCAGGCACGTGTTCAGGGAAATACAATATTGGCGGACTCAATACATTTCCTGATATCAATAGTGATTGGTCAGTCTTTAAATATATAATCAACTGGTTTTCAATAAAACTTTCTTTTCTTAATTTAATTTCAATTATATTTTCTATAGTTTTATTTAGCAGATCAGTTTTTCATTTATTTAAGAAAAATTCTATTTCTTTTAGAGAATATGCACGTATTATTTTTGGACTGCAAGTTTTATCCTTACCAATATTAATAATTATTGCTAATTCTAATCTTTACGATGGAATTAGACATTTATTATTTTTACTCCCGGCGGCATCTTATCTATTGGCTGATGGCCTAAATTCAATTTTTTTAGAATTAAAAATACAGATTTTTAAAATTGCTATAGTTCTAATTATCTTTGTTTCATTAATATTCAATATTTTTGACATAGTTGCTTTATCTCCTTACCAATATATTTATATGAATGAATTTGGAATAATATCTCAACGATACGAAGATACTGATTTAGATTACTGGGGGGCAAGTTTAGGAGAGCTCTATAAAAAAAGTAAATTAAAATATGATATTTTCCCTAAAGGAGGTAAATTTTTACCAAATTTTAGAGCTTTTAATAACATCAAATTGTCAAACCAAACAGAAAAAAATAATATTAAATTAAACACTAGACCTCCCGATGTTTTGGAATTTGATCGATCAAGATGTAGTAAAACTATTACAGTAAATAGGAGATATCCAATTACTAATAAGAAAATAGAGATTTCCTCTCTAATAAATTGCTTTAGTTCAAACAAATGAAGCGAAATATTGATTCTAAATTAGCTTTAGTTGTGGGTTCTGGAAGATGGGGAAAGATTATGATTAAAGTTCTTTTGTCTTTGGGATTTTCAGTTAAATATGCGACAAGAAATTTAATAAGAGATTATGATCTTGAAAGAAAATTTGAGGGACAGAAAATATCACTTCTGAAAAAAAAATTTAGTTTTAAATTTGATTTAATTATTCTTTGTGTTAGGCCAAATGATATTTTCGAGGTTTGGGAAAAGTATCATTCATTTGGTAAATCAATTCTAATTGAAAAACCGGGGCCAATTTCATTAATCAAGCTTCAAAATATAATTAAGGCTTCAGAATCAATTAATCAGCCTACACTAATAAATTATGAATACTACTATACTCAAACAAGTAGAGACTTAAGGGAAATACTTAGAGAAAATTTTTCGAATATCAAATCTATTGAAATGACATGGGAAAAAACTTTTATATCTGAGGGAGGAATTGAATGGAGATTACTTCCACATTTAATTGGAGAACTTTTTATTCGCCCAGATGTAAGAATTCAAAATTTAAATGCTAACATAAGTCTTAAATCAGCATTTTTAGATGGAACTTTAGACCATATACCATTTAAAATAAATGTCTTAGACTCAAAACAACTTATTCATAATTTAAAAATAACCATGGTTAATGGTGATTACTACTATAAAGATAGAGATGAATTATCAATTAATGGAAATATAATTTCAAGAAATACTTTTTCTAGCCTTGCTAATATACTGAATTTATTTGAATCTCCCCACCCAAATTTATATTCTGAAAATGCAAATTTAGCACTTTTCGTGAGTAGAAACCTTTCTTTAATTTATTGATTTTGAGAAGTAAGCCTAGAATCGCAATAGTTGGAGGGGGGATTTTTGGATGCACTTGTGCAATTCGGTTAGCCAATAGTTCATATAGTTGTACTCTATATGAAAAAAATGATGACATAATGTTAGGAGCATCTAGAGTAAATCAATACCGTCTACATAAGGGTTATCATTACCCCAGAAGTAATTCCACCGTTGAACAATTAAAAAACACTGCAAATTATTTTATAGAGGAATATTCTGAAGCTATTTGTCAGGAATATAAGCATATATATGCTGTTGGTGCAGAAGATTCCAACATAAATGGAGATCAATACCTTAAGTTCCTAAGTGAATGTAACTTGAAGCACAGAATAATTAGTTCTCACCCCTCTATAAACAGCGATAAAGTTTCTCTTGTTGTAGAAGTTGATGAGGCTCTCATAAACTATAAAGAACTCAAAAAATTAATTTCTTTTAGAATTAGTCAATGTCCCTCTCTTGAGGTTAAACTTAACACTCCTTTTACAACTGAATTTTGTGATAAATATGACTACATAATAAATTGTAGTTACGGAATGGGAAACCAATTATTACCTCAAAGTATGAGGCGTAATTATAAGTATCAATTAGTAGAAAAAATTGTCGTAAAACCTCCTCCTCTTTTAAAAAATGTGAGTTTAGTAATAATAGATGGCCCATTTATGTGTATAGATCCCATCCCAAACAGTAATTGCTCTATCTTGGGAAATGTAAAATTAGCAATACATGATACGTCTTATGGCTATCAGCCAAATAATAAAAAGAGTAAATTGATACCTTGGAAAAATATTACAAATGATGGTGATTCTAGATTCTCAGATTTTATTTCCCATGGGAGTCAATTCATAAATGAATTTGAAAGGTGTACATTTTCCTATTCAATGACAGGTTATAGAGTTATCTTTCCCGATGTAGAAGCAACCGATGAAAGGTTAACCTCAATTTCTCATTACGGTAATTTCATAGAAGTATTTTCAGGAAAGATCGATACCTGTTCTTGGGCTGCAAATAAGGTTTTAAGAATTATTAATTCTGATTAGTTATTAGATAAATCATTTTAATTTCATACTTTCAAAAATATCTTTCTGCTTCTTATCAAATCTTTAATGCTTATTATTGTGAGAAAGAACAGTCAATAATTAAGAAAAACGATTTCTATTGCAAAGAAAGTCTAAGATGTTCCTAACCTTTTTAAAAATTAAATAGTAAGTATTCAATAAGTATATGGAACAATTGTTTTTTCAAAAAATGGGACTCAATTCATTCGATATACAAATAAAAGATTTCTTCAAATATTTTTTTGGTATTTATATTATCTTGATATTAGGAAGTGAAATTAGAAGATATCATTTTAAAAAATAATAAAAATTCAAAAATTTTTAAAAATGATTAT
The DNA here is from genome assembly GCA_003280995.1 of Prochlorococcus sp. AG-355-A09. GTDB lineage: Bacteria > Cyanobacteriota > Cyanobacteriia > PCC-6307 > Cyanobiaceae > Prochlorococcus_A. The sequence continues at coordinate 45,024 of QCDG01000005.1, forward strand.
TTAAAACCTTTTTATAAATTTCCTCATATTTATCTGTTATTACTTTTTGATTCCATAAAGTTAATGCTCTTTTTCTAGACTCAATAGAAAGACATTTGTAATTTTCTTTTTTTAATACCCACTCAATTCCATTACATAAGTCATCAGACTCAAAAGGTTTTGCCAGAAAACCAGTAACAAGATTATCAACCACATCAACCAATCCAGTACATTTAAATGCAACTACTGGTATTCCGCAACTTTGAGCCTCTTGAGCGGTTTGACAAAGTGTTTCCATCAATGATGGAACAACCATTACACTTGCTGCAGAATATAGCATTGCTAATGATTGATCATCATTTAATTCCCCAATATACGTAAGTGGCATACCAATATCTGGTTTAATTTTAGGTTCATACTGACCAAAAATAATTGCATGTAAGTTTTTATTTCTTCGTCCAAGCTTTACTAAAGCATTTTTAAGGTATGACCACCCTTTTCGGAAATCATCTGTACCCCCAAGAGCGCCAAAAAGAATTAAGTCTTTATCTAACGGAAGATTGAATAAATTCCTTGCTATTTCTTTTGGCCAAGGTTTATAAATTTGAGTAGGTATTGGGTTGGGTATTACCGTTACTGGCCATGAACTCATTAATGAAGATTTTTTTACACATTTTGCCAACCAATTACTATTACAAACTATTTGCATAGGTTTTTTAAAGTAATTTCTTTTCAATCTCCAAGATATTAGATCTAAATCAATACCTTTTTCGTCTTTAAAACGATTTTTCTTATGATATCCCTCAATAAATCTCCTATCGTTAAAATCTCTTGGATAATGTTCGGTTCCCAAGAAGGGCCATAAATCATGAAATGTCCAGACTATGGGCTTCTTGATCAACGATATTGATTTTATTGATATAAACTCTCCCTGAACCCAGTGTAAATTTATAAGGTCTGCGTCACAATTATTAATTTCTCTATGAATTAAAGATGGCAATAAAGCTGAAGAATGAAAGACTTTATTTTGACTTTTTTGAATTTTCTGTACGAGACCACCTAAGAATCTTCTACTTTTATGCCAAGTTGCCTTTAAAGTTGAATTTGGTTTGATGACATTATTTATATCTCTCTTGTATTCAGCAACTTGCATCTCGGATTTGCAATTAATTCCATAATAATAAATAGAATTATTGAGCCTCGAAGCTGCTCTCGCAGCACCCCCATTATGGTTTGATGTAGAAAGAATCCTAACTTTCATTAAATGTAAATAATATATAATCAGGATATATTAGATAAATATTAATTAATAAGAAACCCTTTTTTTGAAATATATTTGTTCCTTTCTAAAAACTTAGCTTTTTGTTTAATTAAAAAATTAATTAGAATCTTAATGGTTTTTTATTCTTGCAAAACACATCCAGGTATAATATTTGCATTCATTTTTATAAAAATCACTTGAGTTATTTACTTCTTCTTCAGTTATTTCATCAATTAATGGCTTTGGAGTGGGATAGTTGTCACTGGTCCAAGGGTCATCCCAAAGAGTATTTGGCGGTTTATAAATGGGTGGAAATTCAAAATAAATTTCTAAATTTTTTTCTAAAAAAAACTTGTCTTGTTTATTAGGCTTCACTGCAATTGTTTGAAATTGTTCCATTTGTGATGGAGATCTAGTAATTTTTTTATATAAATAATTAAATAGTTTTTTAGAGTAATTTCTTAATTTAGAATCTTTTTGAATCAATTCTGAACGAAATCCAGAACAACTAATCACTTTTTTCAAGCTATAACAATCTCCTTTTGAAATAGGATAATTATCCTCAAAAATAATATTTTTAAATCCAAACCATTTGCATTGCTATAAACGGGTATAAGCATTCTGATAATCGTCAAAAAAAACTAAAGAATCATTTGTTATTTCTGACCAATCGTATTGTGAAAAATCACAAGATTCATATCTAACTCCTTCGCATGTAATTTGTCTATATTTTGCTACTGGATCGAATGAAATTATTTCTGAGTTTGGGCAAGCTTCTTTCAAAAGTCATGCACTTTGTCCCTTATAAGTACCACTTTCAACTATCAGTTTTGGTTTAAGTGTCTTAGCTGTTATCCAAACATAAAACATATGAGTAGATAACATGCCACCCATATTATTCCTAATGGGACGTTTTAAATATACAGTCTTGAATTCCTCTAAAAGATCCAATAAATTAAGACTTTCAAACCAATCAGGGGGTTTAATTATCAAAGTTCTAAAATTTTAACATGATTTTATTCTCCCATGAAAAAATATTTTTGTCAGTCAAATACTTTCCTTTTTTAAAACATTCTGCCACTAATTGCAGCTGATGATCATGAAGACATAGCTTAAAAAATTGTATCTTTTATATGCATTGTGGAAGCTTAATGATTTTATTAAAATTCTGATTGAAATTTATAGGTAAGTCTAAGAACTAGAAGCTCTCTATTTAATCAAATCGGAAATTGAATAAACTAGAACAATAGAATTTCTTTTGCTTAAAAACTAAACCCATTATATTTTTGTTATTTATCCCAATTAAGTGCCTGTTTTGTTGATATAGTAATACTTAATTTATTAATCATAATGCCGATAATAAGTGACTCTGAATATTGCATTGATCGTAGAAAATTAGAATTTACTCTAATTAATAAAGATTTATATAAAAAGAAACTTTTTAATTCAAAAGTTTCAAAAACACAAAGATTTTTGAATAAATATTTAAAGAGTATTCCAGTGCTAAGACGCTTAGTTCAAGTCGAGATGAGAGATACTAGTAATTGGGAAAACTACCCACTTAGCGATAAAAAGTACATATTTATTTGTGTAGCTAAATCTGCTTCTACAAGTATAAATTTAGCCTTAAATCACTATTTGCATTCTGAGCCTAAATACCATCATATGTCTATAAATGATTTAAAAGAATACTATAATAAATTAAATTTTGATGAGTATTATAAATTCGCTTTTGTTAGAAACCCTTGGGATAGATTTGTATCTTTGTATCACGATATGAGTGTCAAGAGAAATGGAAATTCAAAAATAATGAATTATTCATTATTAGAAAATAAATACAAGACCATATTTTATAATAAAAAAACCTTTAAGGAATTTGCAAAATCTTTTGAACAAACTAGTTGGATTAATGAAGCTCATTTTAGGCCTCAATTTGATTCTTTAACATGTAATGGTGAGTTGGCTATGGATTTTGTTGGAAGATTTGAAAATTTGCAAGATGATTGGAATAAGATAAAAAAAAATATCGGATTCAAGAAACTAGGAGATCTTAAACATGAAATGAAATCAAAAGTAAAAATAGACAATTATAAAAGATTTTATGAAAATGAAACTATAGATATTGTCGCAAGAATTTATAAAAAAGATATTGAATTCTTTGGTTATGATTATTAAATAAAAATTTTTCAAAAATTTCATTTAATAATAAAAATTTTAATTTTTGCTTAATAATTACTTTTTAAGATAAATTAATAATAATAATAATTTTTAAATCTAATTTGAAACATATATTGTTGTGTGGTGGCTCTGGAAAGAGACTTAAAAAGGAACACTTTTTTGATAAGCCTTTAAATTTAATAAAAGGTTTACCGATGTTGCAATATGTATTGGAGAGTATACCTTCTGATGAAATTTATATTATTGCAGGAAAGCATTTACAAAAATATCAGCTAGATACATTAATACATCATATGACCAAAAAAAAAATTGATTTAATCTATATTGATAGGCCTACAAGAGGCCCAGTTGAAACTGCTTTTTTGGGACTTAAAAAAGCCGCTCAAATACCTAATAAAGAACCTATTATTTTTTATGACAACGATACGATCTACAAGAATATTAACCTGCCTAATCAATTCGATAATGCAATAGGATATTTGAAATTGGAAAATAATAATCAAAAATATCAATATTGCTTTTTGGATTTTGATGGAGAAAATATAAAAGGTATACATGAAAAAAATCAAGTCTCATCATATTATGCGGCTGGTATATATATGTTTGAGTCAAAAAACTTTTTTTTAAAACATTCATTTCCATTAATTAAGAACGCCAAAAATAATGAAATATTTATGTCTTGCTTCTATCAAGAACTTTTAAATAAAAAAGTGCAAATTAAGAAATTTAATGTTGAAGAGGGTATTTGTCTCGGAACAGCTGAAGATATTCATCGAAATATCTCTAAAATTCCATTTAAGAAGTTAAGATTTTGTTTTGATCTTGATAATACACTTTTTAAATATAGGCTCCCTGACGAAAAATATTCAGATATAAAACCAATCAAGGAAGTTCTAGATCTTTTAATTCAGTTGAAAAGTTTTGGTCATACAATAATCATTTATACAGCCAGAGGAATGGCTACAGCTAAGCAAAATCTTGGCAGCTCATTGAAAAGAGTGGGTAAGGACACTTTTGATGTGCTAGACAAATACAAAGTTCCATATGATGAAATTTATTTTGGCAAACCTAATGCTGATATATATATTGATGATAAGGCATTTAATACTTTTAATCATTTAAATAAATCAATTGGTTTCCCTTTTCTTAGAGAGAAAATATTTAATCCAACTAATAAGTTTAATTCTATTATTGTAGATGAAGACTATATCTACAAATCTGGACCTAATGGTTCTATGAAGGGAGAAATATATTTTTATAATCAAATTAAAAATCTTCGAATATCAAATTATTATCCTACATTTTTGGGCGTTAATAATGATGATAAAATTTCAACAATTCAATTATCAAGAGTTTCAGGATTTGAAATTTTTAAGTTGGTAAAAGATCAACTTTTAAGTTTTCAACATTTAGATAGTTTAATAGATGCTTTTAATGATATACATTCTTTTAAATCAGAAATAAAAATAACTGTCGATGATATATATGAAAATTATATTGGAAAGTTAAATAAAAGAATACAATCTGAAACAGATTATCCATTTTCAAATAAATATGAATTATTTAACAAAATAGATCCTATTATTAAGGATTATTTATTCTCTGATAGCTTTGAAATTTGCGGCTTTGTTCATGGAGATCCATGGTTTAGTAATACGATGTTAGATACAAAATCAAATATAAAATTTTTAGATATGAAGGGTGATATTGCTGGCAAATTAACAACTAATGGAGATAAATTAACTGATCATTGTAAAATCCTACAATCCTTATATGGTTTTGATTATATAGTTAATGATCTTGATATAGATTATGATTACCTAAGTTCATTAAGAAAATACTACATAACAAAACTAATTAATTCTGGCTATGAAATTAAGGTAATAAATGCTATTACTGCATGTCTAATTGCTAAAACAGTTTCATTTTTTGAAACTCACTCAAAATATAAGAAAGATATATGGACATTATCTATTGATCTAATGAATTTGATATAGAAATTATTTAAAGTAACTTTAAATGAAAATTATGGATAACGATAAATGTTGTATATTAATTAGTCAAGTTTGGTTAAACGAAGAAAGATATATTTTTAGAGAGATGTTAGAAATAGCAACTATAATATGTAGAAATTTGAATCCAAATTCATTTATAATTTTATCTGGATCTGGTACAGATATTTCGAATAAGACTCGTGAATTATGTGATAAGGTTTTGTGGAAATCAGAAAATACAGAATTCCCAGGTAATGGCTTTCCTGAGATGATATCAAGAGGATTATCGTATGCAAAAAGTAAGGGGTATAAATATGTATTTAAATTTAGAGGAGATGCAATAATTTATAGGCGGAATATTTGTAGTTATTGTCTAAATATTATAAATAAAGAATCAAAAAGTTTACTAATTAGTCAAGAAAGTACTTTTAATAATTGGTTAGGCGATATGGTTATTTTTGGAAAAATTGATGTGCTAATCGAATTATTTAACCCTGATTTTTGGCTTAAAGCCCCAAAAATTAGTGGAAATTATGCGCTCGCTAAAAGATATAAAGATTTTTTTAAAATAAAATCTTCAAAAAGTTGGATTTCCTCTTTGAGGTTAAATTGTAGTTTTAGAGATATTCCATCATTCAAGTGGGTTGATTTAAGATTTAATCATAATGATCTTCTTAATGGCAAAAAAGATCTTTATAATCTTAGTAATAAAGATCAAATTAATTATTATTGGGGAAAAAAATCGTCAGTTCATATATTTGATGAAAATAATTTTTTAGTTTTTAATAAAATAAACTGGATTCAAAATTGGATATACGAATATAATTTTTATAAGAAATCAAACAAATATATTAATATTAATTCTGTCATCAGAAAATATATATTATTGTCTCTAAATTATATAAATAGAAAATTGTATTTTTACTATATAAAAATTTATTTAAAAAAAATTCTTTTATTATTTGGAATTTTATAGACATTAAGTTTCAATTTGATCTTAAAGTATTATTTCTAAAAAAGAATTACAGAGCTATTATTTTTATTAAATGCTTTCTAATTATCTATTCAAATTAAATTTCTAGTTATTAACTTCATCTTTAATTATTAAAGATCTTTTTATCAAAAAAATAAATTATTTAAAAAGAGATGTTAATAAAATTTGGAAATTAATAAAGAAAAAACCAGACTATCCTTATATATTAATAAGCTAAAAAAATTTTTCTGATTCATGTTTTAGAAACGGCATGACATTTTTCAATTTGAAAATACGGATAAAGAAAAATTAAATAACTATTTTTTTTTAAAGTTTATATTAGTTAGTTCTTGATAATATTAAGTCTTCTTTATAAAAACAAAATTTTTCTGAAATATATATGAGATTAATCCCAAAGGAAGAATTATAATTAATGCAGAGATGTTTCTTGATAATCCAGTTGAGCTTAATTGTTCAATAAAAATCCAGTTTAAATTCCAAACTAAAGTATTCAGAAAAAAATATTTTAATAATTGTTTTCTCTTTAAAGCATTAACCTTAAATACTTTTTTCCCATAGAAATAAAATCCAAAAAGAAAATTAAATATTTGACTTATTAGTGTCGCATAAAAACTAGAGATTATTAGCAATAAGCATTGTAAAACTATATTAGTAAATAAAACATTTATCACTCCATAAACAAAAAATAAACTTTTACTTTTTCCTTTAAGCCTCGTTTTTAACATTAATTTAAAGAAGGATTAAATTCACATTTTTAATTATTCTTAGTTTGATTTCCAACTTGCCAAATATCAAACCCTACACCTTTTGCTTTTTTTACATCGATTAAAGATCTAGTGTCGAAAATCCAAGCTGGTTTTTTCATTTTTTTTATAGTTTCTTCCCATGCAATATCTTTGAATTGCTTCCATTCTGTTAGTATGATCACTGCATGAGCATCTTGCGTGGCACTTTCTATGGAATTAGCGAATAAACAATTCCCCATATCCTTAGTCTCCGATTTGATTTCTAAATCTTTTTTTATCTGATGTATATCAACTTTTGGATCATAAATTGATAAAATTGCACCCTCTTCCAATAAGTCACGACAAATATCTATAGAAGCAGAATTTCTCGTATCATTAGTATTCGCTTTGAATGAGAAACCAAGTATTGCTAACTTCTTACCCGAAACTGTATCAAAAAGACTATTTACAATTAATTTTGCTATCCTATCCTTCTGCCAGTTATTAATATTAATAACTTCTTCCCAATATCTAGCTACTTCATCAAGATTATAATATTCACATAAATAAACAAGATTCAAGATATCTTTTTGAAAGCAGCTCCCACCAAATCCAGGCCCTGGGGAAAGAAATTCATTCCCAATTCGCTTATCAAGTCCAATAGCCTTTGAAACTTGAGTTATATCAGCTTCAGTAGCTTCGCACAAAGCAGAAATTGCATTAATAGAGGATATTCTTTGTGCTAAAAAAGCATTGGCTGTTAATTTAGATAATTCTGAACTCCAAAGATTAGTACAAATAATTTTTTCACATGGAACCCAATTTGTATATAAATCTACTAGAGAGTTTATGGCTATTTGATCTTCACCACCTATTAATACTCTATCAGGCTCTTGTAGATCTTTGATTGCAGTGCCCTCAGAAAGAAATTCAGGATTTGATAAAACTGAAAAACTTTTCTTTGGTTTTTTTAGATTTATTTCTTGAGAATTTGTGAGTATCCTTTGAATCGTCTTTGCAGTCCTTACAGGTAATGTACTCTTTTCTATGACAATTGTGTGACCTTGGGCAAATTTTGCTACTTGCCTCGCAGATGCTTCTACCCATCTCAGATCGCTAGCTTTGCCAGCTCCAACACCTTTAGACTTTGTAGGAGTATTTACAGATAGGAAAATCATATCTGCATTTGCAATAGATTCTTGTATATTATTAGTGAAAAAAAGATTTTTATTTCTGCAATTAGAAATTAATTTGTCTAAACCTGGTTCATATATTGGCAAATTAGAAGTATCTGAATCATTCCACAATTTAATTCTAGATTCATTTATATCAGCAACAGTTACCTTAACATTAGGACAATGTTGTGCAAAAACCGCCATGGTTGGACCTCCCACATATCCTGCCCCAATACAACAAATATTTTTTATTTTTAATGAGGCCATAAAATTTAACAATCAGGTTAGATAAAAAGATTATGAATAAAATTTTGCTTTTTCTATAAAATTAGTCAATTTAGAAAATCCTATACTAATCCTACATGTAAAAAGACAATTTTAATTTATTAAATGCAAATTTATTAATAACCTATAAGAAAGATTAATTGATACCCTATTGTTCAGTTTTGGAGATAAGTTTTTTCAATTCTGTATCTGCATTCTCTAAAATAGAAATTACATTTTTTGATAGAAGTAAGTCTGATAGATAAAATTCTGAATTAATTATTTCTGATGAAAATTGCCTTAGAAGAAGTTCTAAAGGACTTTGATTTAAGTCTTCATATTTTGCTGAATTTTCATAAATAATCTCCATTAATTTATTATCAGTTTCTTTTGTAATTTTTAAATTATTAATTGGATCAAAGATTAAATTTGAAGACTGACTTTTTACTTTGAAATATCTTTTCTTATTTTTCATTAAATTTCCAAAATTTAAATCTGCAAATTTATCATCTTGAAAGAAAAGTTTGATATTAATATTTGATCTATTATTTGAAGACGAAATTTCTCTTTTAATATATTTCGCTTCTATTCTTTCTGGAAAATTATTCATTATTGCTAGACACATTGCAATATCATGTGGCCCCCAATCCCATAATGGAGAAACATCATTTCTAAAAGGCCCAAAATTTCCAGATAAGCTATAGATTGATTTAAGATTAAATCCTTTAGAAATATTTCTTTGTAATATCCTAAATTCTGGATGATAAAGATATATATGATTTACTTTGACATTTATTTTATTTTTTTCTGCTAATAGAATTAAAGATTCGGCATCTTCAATACAAAGAGTCAAGGGTTTTTCGATTATGGTGGGCTTCCCATTCTTTATACAACTTGAGGCAATCTCATAATGCATGCCAGGGGGAGAGGCTATAATTATGGCATCAACTTCTTTTGATTGAACCACCTCCTCCCAACTATCTGTGAATTTATAACCTTTGAATAAGCCCTTTTTTTTTGAGTGTAAATTTTTACAAGCTATTATTCTTAATTCTATGCCTTCTATTGATTCTATAGTCTTTATATAGTTAACCCCCCATTTCCCAGCTCCTATAAGACCAAAACGAACGTTAGAGTTCATTTTATTGTTTGCCAAGATATACTTGATCAGACCAATTAATAAACCTTTTTAAACCTTCATTAAGTTCGATTTTTGGATTATATTTTATTTGATTATTTGCTTTAATTATATCTGGACATCTTCTATTTGGCTCATCAGCTGGATAACTTTCTGGATAACCAACAAGATTATATTCAACTTTTTTATTTAAAATATCTGACATTTTTTCAAGTAACTCAATTACTGAGATTTCTGGGTTTGGATTGCCAATGTTATAAGCCTCGCCAGGCACTCCGTTTAAAACAACTCTTATAAAACCCTCCATAGCATCAGTTATGTAGCAAAATGTTCTTGTTTGGTTGCCCGTTCCATATATTTGAAGTGGAATTTTGCCTTTTATCCTACTTGTGAAGTTCGGCAATACTCTGTAATCTGTTTCTTGCATGCCGGGGCCAAAAACATTGAATGGTCTAATAGTATTTGTGTGAACTCCGTATAAAGAATGATAAATATTGCATAAGGTCTCTCCAACCCTTTTACTTTCGTCATAACATGCTCGAGGTCCTTGACAAGAAACATTGCCGCGATAGCTCTCTTTAGTAGGAATATTTTTAGAATCAGGATCACCATAAATTTCTGATGAAGAAAAGAATATTAAATTCGCAGATTTCTCCCTAGCTAATTTCAACATATTTTGAGTTCCATTTATAGCAACTTCAAGTGTTTCAAGTGGATATGCTCTGTAATAATAAGGACTGGCAATACCAGCAGCATGAATAATGTAATCTAAAGAACTTTCTGTTTTGAAAGGCTCAATTACATTATGATTTATAAATTCAATATTTTTATAATTAGGAATTTCTGAGCCTTCTTTCCCAGAAGTTATTAGATTATCTAAAACAATAACTTTCATCTTTTCATTTAAGACAGTCTCATTGAGAAGATTAAAAATTTCCATAAAATACCTTCCTAAGAAACCTCTGCCTCCGGTTAAAAGTACTTTCTTACCTGAGAAACTTGCAGAAATATCATTAATATTTACTAGTATTTCTTGAATATCTTCTTTTAACAAAAAGTTTTTCATTCTAAATAACCTCTAAGTTGGGAAGGGGGACGATAAATTTACCGCCATGATCTGCGAATTTTTGATTCTTTTTTATAATTGAATCAGCAAAATTCCAAGCAAGTATAAGTAAATAGTCAGGCTTAAAATCAATTATTGAGTCCGAGGAGAGTACTGGTATGTGCAAGCCAGGACTAAATAGTCCTTGTTTTAAAGGACTATCGTCAACTATAAAATCTAAAATATCTTTCTTCAGTCCAAATTCATACATTAGAGTTGTGGCTTTAGCTGGTGCGCCAAATCCAGCTATAGATTTTCCTTGAGATTTTATTAAATCTAAAAAATTATTTAGTTCTTCTTTTCTCTGTTGAATATTTAGGGCAAAGTCTGAAAAAGTTGATTTTTTGTTTAGACCTATTGACTTTTCAAGTTCAACGCAATTTTTAACAGATTCACTAATATCTTTTTCCTCATTTTTATTTTTAACGGCACATCTTATTGATCCACCATGTGTATTGACTCTAGATACATCTATTAAAGTCATTCCATTATTCTTGAAAAATGAAATAAGTGGGATTACAGAGTGATATGAGAGATGTTCATGATAAATAGTATCAAAAAGAGTTTTTTGGTACACATCCAACAAATATGATACCTCGAAGATAAATATCCCATCTTTTGTCAACAAATTTGATATTGCCCTTGTCATTTCTTTTAAATTATCGGAATGAGCAAAAACATTATTTGCAGTAATGATCGAAGATTCCCCATGTTTTTGTTTGATTTTATTTGATGTTTCTAATGTGAAAAAGTCGTTAATCGTATCTATTCCTTCCTGTTGTGCCTTTTCAGATATTTTTTTGGCAGGATCGACTCCTAGTACAGAAAATCCCATCTCTTTAAAAAATTTTAAGAAAGTGCCATCATTGGATCCTATGTCTAGGATATAACTTTGATTTGAGGGACTATATTTATCTACGATGGATTTTGCGTATTCTGAAAAATGATTAATAAAAACTTTGGAGGTTCCAGAAACGTAAACATAGTTTTCAAAAAGTTCTTTAGGATCAACTACTTCAACAAGTTGCACATGACAACAAGATTCACAAAAGAAAACCTCAAGAGGGTATTTCTTCTGTTCTTTATTTAAATCCTCCTTATGGATAAATGCATTAGCTGGAGGAGTTGATTCTAATTTTAGAACCAATGATAATTCAGATGAATTACAAAGCCTGCAAACAGGTTTTAATTTTATTTCTTTTTTAACCATCCCCAGGTTTCCATGATATTGAGTCGCTTGGGTCGATTAAATTTACCCTAACAACATCTTTTTCATAAGTCTCTTGATCCCTCGGATTTCTTGAAAGAGTTAAAAATAATGTATTCACATTAAATTTCATGCAATGTTCTACTAAAGGTGGGGTAAAAACCATATTGCCCTTTTTTACGATAAGTAAATCAGGTTTTTTGTCTGATTTTAGATCCTTATAGTAATATCTAATTTCGCCTGAGATTACATAACAGTAATGCCAGTCAGTTTTATGATAGTGATTAGCTCTTAGTGAACCTGCTTTAGATTCAATCATTACTGCACTTCGCATCATTAAATCAACTAAAGGTTGGATCGAACCTCTAGCGTCAACAAAAGGTTTTTCAAGATTAACTAGCGGTGAAGAAGGCCACTGCTCCATTTCCTTCAAAGTTAACGGATTAATTTTAGAGGAGGACATAAATAAAAATTAGCTAGCGCAACAATCTTTTAGATACTATTGTTAATATTACAGCAAAAGCATGTCTAGCTCTAATCTTTTTCCCCTCTTCGTAAGTTCTGCCATAATAATTAACAGGAACCTCATAAAAAATATCACTTTTTGAGATAATCTGAGATAAAATTTCCGCTTGTTGTTCCCATCCAGTCTTTGATAATTTATCTGGGTTCACTCTATTTCGTTTAAATAACAAATAACAACTATAAATGTCTGTAAATGTTGTGTTATTAAGAATATTAAAGAGAAGTGTTATAAATTTGTTGCCTAATTTATGCCAGAAATAATAAACCCTCGTTAATTGGGATGCCACTAATCTACTACCAATAACCAAGTCAGCATTAAAACGCAAAACTGGTTCAAGTAATTTAGGGTAATCATGTGGATCATATTCAAGATCAGCATCTTGAAAAAGAATGTATTCTCCAGAAGCTTCTTTCAATCCCTTTTTAACAGCTGCTCCTTTACCGCTATTAAATTCTAATTTGACTAACTTATTATATAAAGAAGGATTAGATTCAAGAAGTTTCAATGTGTTGTCACTTGAACAATCATCAATAACAATTATCTCTTTTTCTACACCAGAAATTTCGACTGAATTTACTTTTTTAAGAATTTCTAAAATTGTCTTTTCTTCGTTAAATGCAGGAACTATTATCGAGAGCCTTAGCATGAAAAATTAATACTATATAATAATAATACTTTAAATTAAGCTAGAAAAGATATTCAATAAATATTTTTTGTTGCTATTTTTTACAGGTATTTAATTTAATTTCAAATAATTTATTTATAATATTTCCAGTTGAATTATTAAAAATTTTTTCTTATAAATATTTATACAGTCTTAAAAAACTTTTTCCTAAAATTTTAAAAAATCTAACATTTATTTTAATCGATATAGTTTTTTACTATAACTGATTGATTTTATATAGAAGATAGTAAAAAGAACTAATTATTTATTTAAAGAATTCTATTTATGATTAAATTTACTTTTTTCTTATTTTAAGAAAGTTTGTATGGGTGTACATGGAGGTTCAATTCCCCAGCATTGATCACCATTTAATGGTACAGAAATTGTGAGATGTTTTGATGATCCAGGCTTTTCAAAAGAAACCCATTTTTTAGTAATTATGTCGAATTTTTCATGATCGGGAATTTTTAAAACCGGTTCTTTAAAAATTGAAGAGGGGATGTTTTTTATAATTAAAGAATTGGAATAAGAAAAAATAGAATTTAAAATTACAAATAATAAAAGTGATAAAAAAGTCATTTTTAAGAAATTTATTTTTATTTTTTTTATGATAATTATCCTATTAATTAGAATAAGCATTAAAAAAACTATATAGTGAGGAGTCCAAGGATAATAGTTAACTAAAGGTATCAGGGTAAAAAAACAAATCAGCATAACAAGTGTTGATGAAAATAATAGATTATTTATATTGAATTTAAATTGCTGATTTCTATGATATTTTCTAATAAAACTTGCCATTGTTAAAGAGGATATACAAGGTATTAACCATAGAAGAATATTTATGAATCCATTTCTAGAACTTAAATAGATAAGAAACCAAGACTTGGAACTTTCAGTGGTATTTTGAAAACGATGCCAATTGACAATTCCGGAGCTTAGACGTTTTACAAAATCTGGATCAATAGAATAACTGTGTAAAGGACCTAATACGTCTGATGGGTAAAGTGCATAACCGGTGATAACATAATTAGTTAATATGAAAACTAATAAAGTAATAATTATGATAAATATAGATAACTTATAATTAATATATGATTTTATATCGTTTAAGTCATTTGTGAATGCTATAAGTTTTTTATTATTTGATTTAAATATATTTTTAAGGCCATATTTTTTATAATCTAGAATTAAAAAACTTAAGTATTTAAAAAATAATAAAAAAATAAAAAATAACGTGATTGTAATTCCAGTTAATTTTATTATTGGGCTAAAAAATGCCAACCAGAAAATAGGTACAAAATATTTGTAATTGTAATTTTTAAAGAAAGATAATAGTGTTAGATGAAAACCTACTGAAGCACATATAAATAATGGTAAATCTAATGAGTATGATGCTAAAGATTTAAAAATTCCACCAGTAAATAAAATTATTGATAGACAAAAATAAAGTGCACTAATTGAATTAATATTTTCAATAAATATTATTTTATTATCAATCATCTTGCTAAAAAAACTAATCCTAAAATCTTTTATATAAGGTATAAAATAAGATATGTATATTGCTAAAAACCCTATATTTAAAGAAGGCGATAAATAATTAGTATTTTTATAAAGCATCTGAAATGGGACTTGTCCAAAGAAGGAGATTCCATAATGTCCATATCTAAAGTGTAAGTTTCCCAATCCTGGTTCTATGGCAAATCGACTTATATGATTTATAAATGGTAAATGGTAAAGGCCAGTATCATAATGAACACCACTCAGAATTGACTTTGGTGCAAATATTAAATATATTAATGAACTAATAAAAAGACTTATAAATAGATTTTGAGTATATTTAAAAATTAATTTATTTTTTTTATTCTTAAATATTTGATTAATTTTTACAAAATCATTTAAACCAATTAAAGAAATAAAAATTACAATTATTTTTAATGAATTAGTTGAAAAATTCACATAATGGTTAATGTCACTAATTTTACCGCTAAGCAAAAATATTAAAGATGGGATTAGTAGGATTAAATTTGAAAGTATACAAAATAAAAATAATCCCAATAATATAGCTATTGTAAAATTGCTTAAGTCTTCTTTATTTCTACTATTAAAGGGTAATATTTTAAATTTTAAAAAACTTAAAATCGATATTTTATTTATGCCAAGTACAAATAAATTGAGTAAAAATAATATCAAAAAGTTATTTGTTATGAACATAGCGAAATTTTTCTTGTCATAAATTTAGCATATATTTTTCAACAATATTTTTTTGCTCAAAGGGTATATAAATAACCTAAATTAAAGTAAGCTTGCTTTAGATAATCTAAATTGTTTTTCTTCTAGAATATTATTTTTAATTTAAACCATAAAACTTTTTATACCATTTTACAAACTTACCAATACCTACTTTTATTGACGTGTTAGGTTTGTAGCCTATATATGAATTCAAAGCTAAACAATTAGATTCTGTAGCAGGTACATCCCCCACGTGCAAAGGTAAGTATTTTTTTATTGCTTTAATTCCAAGCTCATCTTCTATTGCCGCAACATAATCAAGAAGTTGATTCGGTTCAGAATTTCCAATATTGAATATCTGATAAGGACACCAACTCGTAGATGGATTAGGTATTTGTGTATTAAATTTATGATCAGGCATTGGTGTTTTTTCTATAATTTTTATCATAGAAAAAACTATGTCATCAATATAAGTAAAATCCCTTATCATTTCCCCATTATTGAAAATTTCGATTGGTTTTCCTTCTATAATTGCTTTTGTAAATAAAAACAAAGCCATATCTGGCCGTCCCCATGGACCATAAACTGTAAAAAATCTCAGGCCAGTAGTTGGTAATCCGTAAATATGACTATAGGTATGTGCAATTAATTCATTAGATTTTTTCGTAGCTGCATATAAACTGATTGGATGATCTACCGAATGACTCTCAGAAAAAGGCATATTCGTATTCCCTCCATAAACTGAACTACTACTGGCATATAAAAAATGTTCTACAGAATATTTTCTGCAAATATCTATAACATTAAAAAAACCATTTAAATTTGTTTCGATATATGCATCAGGATTTTTTAGTGAATATCTAACACCTGCTTGTGCAGCAAGATGGATTACTTTGTTGGGTCTATATTTCTCGAAAATTAGCTCGATTGAATTTTTTATTTTTATATCTTCAAAAATAATATTAAATATTGTTCCTTTATTTTTTGAAATACTCTTTAATTCTTCTACTCTTGCTTTTTTTAAAGATGGATCATAATAATCATTCATATTATCTATGCCAATAACATTTATTCCTTTTAATAAAAGTTCCCTACAAAAATTAAATCCTATAAATCCAGCTGCTCCTGTAACTAGATACATCTTTAATATCTTTAGTTTATTTTCTTAATTATACAAAAGCTAGATATTTTAATTCAGAAAAAAAAATATTTTAATATAAATCTTTCTTGAAATTAAATATAAAGGAGATTTGGATAACTTAAGGTAATTCTTGTTTACAATAATTATTTTCAGAAAAAATATTTATTTTAAAATAGTTATAATTACCTTAGATATAGCTATTTAATAAAATAATTTCAGAAAATCAATTTGGGGCATCCTAATAAAAAAAATGAATCATTTTTCGACTAGATACAAACCTGAAATTGACGGTCTAAGAGGGTTCGCTGTTATTGCTGTAATAATAAATCATTTTAATAATAATTTACTTTCAAGTGGTTATTTAGGAGTAGATATCTTTTTTGTGATTTCGGGTTATGTAATTACATCTTCAATCTCTGCCAGAAGCAATAAGAACTTTTTAAACTTTATTTCAAGTTTTTTCATAAGAAGAATAAAAAGATTACTACCTGCTCTTATTTTTTTTATTTTAATAATGTCTATTTGCATTTGCTTATTTAATCCAGAACCTCGTTTTTCTCTTAGAACAGGAATTTCTTCTTTATTTGGATTATCAAATTTATATCTAATAAAACAGTCAACAGACTATTTTGGTGAGTTAAGTAAGCTGAATATCTTTACTCATACTTGGTCACTAGGGGTAGAAGAACAATTCTATTTCTTATTTCCTTTTTTAGCATGGCTTTCAGGATTCGCAGAGAAAAAAGAAAAAGGTTTAAAAAATCTTTTATTTATTACTTTATTTTTAACTATAACTTCATTGATTTTGTATTTTTATTATTCAGTTTCTAATCAATCTATTGCTTATTTCTCAATGCCTACAAGATTTTGGGAAATATCAATTGGAGTCATACTATATTTATTAATTGAAAAAAATAATTTCTTAATAAAAAAACTAGAAAGTATTTCGCCTTTTTTTATCTTTGTTGCAATTATATTAATCATGTTTTTACCAAGTAATTATTCTTCATTCTCAACTATTTCAATTGTTACTTTAGTTTCGATATTAATTATTTGCTTAAAAAAAGGAACAATTCTATATGAATTATTAACAAAAAAAAATCTTGTATTTGTGGGTTTAATCTCTTACTCTCTTTATCTATGGCATTGGGGGATTTTAGTTTTAAGCAGATGGACAATAGGAATTCATTGGTGGTCAATTCCTTTTCAAATTACTTTAATTTTTATCTTAGCCTATTTATCTTTTAAATATATTGAAAATCCATTAAGAAAAATCAATTTTTCTAATTCTAATTTTACAAGTATAGTTATTGTTTTTTCTGCTTTATCATCCTCATCATTTTCAATAATAGGATTAGAGAAATTTTTTAGTACTAAATTTTATCTTGGAGATAAGCAAGTTTTAGAAGCAGTAAAGAAAGGTAATAGTTTATCAGCAGCTTCTAATATTTATGAAAATAAAACTTTTGGTGGAGGAAAATGTTATCTTATGCGAAATAAAGATGTTGGCAAATTGATTGATTTTGATCAATGTATATTGGGGGATTTTGAAAAAGCAGATAGTCGATTATTAATAATTGGAAATTCTTTTTCTTCATCTTTCATTAATTCCTTTAAAGAAGTATTAAAAGATAATAATTCCGTTTTATTAACATCTTCTTGGGGGTCATCGCCAGTTCCTAATATTCCTAATAATTCAGATTGGGATCTTGCTAATAAATATTATTGGAATAAATTAATCCCTGAACTTTTAAAAAAGTTAAAAAAAGGTGATGTAGTGTTCATAATGAGCGCACTTACAGAATTTATTTCAGGAGAAAAAGATTTAGTCTTATTAGAGGAAGGTATAAGAGATTTCTCTAATAAACTTTCGCAAAATTCTATAAAGCTATTATTTCTTGAAAGCATACCTTTTAATTTTAGGGATAAAAAAGATAATAAATGTGATCCAATTAATTCAACAAAAACTTGGTATAATTTTTTGAATGCTTGTGATCCCATATACCAAAGTAAAAAAGATTTTTTAAAGGAAAGGTATGATTTGCATAATATGTTAAATAAATTAGAGAATGAGAATCTTTTAGTTACTGTTGATTTATTAGATATCTTTTGTCCAGAAAAAATTTGTACTTTTAGAAATAAAGATGGAACTTTTTTATATAGAGATATAATTCATCCTTCTTCGAAAGCTGCAGAATTATCTTCAAAAAAAATTAAGCAAAGCTTTGATAAATTAATTAAATCCAGTATAGACTAAGTTATTCAAATAAAAATAAAAGACAAATCTTTAAAATATATAATTTTTTATGCTCAAAAATTTTAAAAATTCTTATTAACATCTTTAATGCAATAATTTGAAAAAAATGAAAAGAATTCAAAAAGTTATTTTCTATATTTAAGTTTAATAGATTTTTGGATTTATGAAAATTTTTAAACTATCATAAATTTATATTATAAATATTCAAAGAAAAAATATAAATGCTAAACAAAAACAAAAAGAAACGTATTGCACATTTGATCCCATCTGAAACAATTGGTGGTGTTGAATCGGCAGCGAAAACAACAATTGGAATAAAAAATAATAGGTTTACTTTCTTTCTGAAAATATTATCAAAACAAAAAAACACAAAAAGTTATTACTCAAAAATAAAATCATTTATTGAAATATTTTTTTCGACTTATCAAGTCTTAAATTTTAAACCTGATTTTTTAATTGTCTCTCTTTGGAAAAGTTGCATATCAGCAATTTTAATTAAAATCTTTAGGCCATCTACTGAAATAATTCTTTTTTTGCATTTACCAAAAAGTGTTCATTTTATAGATTTTATTATGAACTTAATTACAGCAAGAATCTCTTATCAAATATGGGGCGATTCAATTACAACTTTAAAAGAAAGAGGAAAAGAATTGAGATTAGATCCAAAAATTAAAAAAAGATCCATTAGTTTTTTGGCCTATAAATTGAGACCTAAAAGAAGTAAAAAAAATTCTTCTAATTTTATATTCTGGGGTAGACTTTCTGAAGAAAAAAGAGTTAACTTATCTATTGAATTATTTGCCAGAATTTGTAGAGAAGTAGAAGAATCAAAATTTATAATAATAGGACCTGACTGCGGAGAGTTATATAAATTAAAAAAACAACGAGATAAATTAAATCTAAATGATAAAATCCAGTTTATCTCTCCGCTTGATATAAATTCAATAAAAGATATTGCGAAGGATTGTTTATTCTTCTTGCAATTAAGTAGAGAGGAGGGTTTAGGAATGTCTGTTTTAGAGTCTATGCAATTAGGTTTAATTCCTGTAGTAACAAGTGTGGGGGAAATTAAAAATTACTGTATTCATAATGAAAACTCTATTATTTTTAAAGATCTTGAATCTACAAAACACGTTATTATTAAACTTTTAAGAAATAATTCTGAGATTCAAAGATTAAAAGAAAAAGCTATAAAAAGATGGTCAGAGGAAATTACTTATAGAGAAGATTTTATTAATGCTATAGAATCTTTATTGGAAGAAAATATTTAATGAATTTTCAAAATTAATTAGTAATTGATAATCAATAATAAAAAGTTTTTCATTATTTTATTGTAAATAAAGATGGATTATCTTCAGCAAATTTATAAAATATTTTTTTTGCATATTGAGCTGTAAAGTGACTCTTATCATTATATTTTGATGCTAAGCAAATATCATCTTTACAATCTTCTGCATATAAATATGCATTAAAAACAAACTTATTTATATTATTACTCCAATCTGCTCTCCAACCAAAATATTCATCAAATTTATAAATATGATTAGAAAGTGAATTCTTGCACTTATCAGGGATATTATTTTTAGACCTAAACCATTCAGGCCCACATAAATGACCTGGAATATTTAAATCAGGGAAAAATAAAGAATCTATATAAAAAACTACTTTACCTCCTTGTTTATTAACTTTTGATGAAAAATCTAAGAACCTTTGTTTATAAATTTCTAATTCTTTTCTTTTATTTAGCCTTTCACTTTGAATTTCAGAGTACTCCTTAGAGCTTTCTTTTGTATAAATTAAATTGTTCAAAGCATTTCCAACAATTACTATATCACCAGGTTTTATAGATGATATTATTATGCTTTGTAATTTTGTTTGATTTTTATAACAGGATGATTTATTTGAAGTTAATATTGAACTTGGGAACAAGCAACCTGCCTGCCAAGCGATAGCATAATTATAGTTTTTTTCATATGCAAATTCAGCAATTGCATTATCAAACTGGTCAATATGACTATCACCAATTCCAAAAATAGTTGGTAAATTTTTTGCATCCAAACTACCACATTCAGATGGTAACTTTTTTGGCCTTTTGTTTTTATCAAAAATGGTAGGTAAATGACAGGTTTTATATTGTCTTAAAGTATATAAAGGTTCTTTACCAACATATAAATATCCTTTGAAAGGCTTACCTAAAAGAAAAATAATTCCTGAGATAGAAAAAAGTGTTGCTCCGCTAATTATCCAATTTTTAAGTCTCAAATTGTCCCAATTAGATTTACGAAAAGGGGTTTCTATAAATTTATATGAAAATAGAGAAATTATTAATATTAATAAAACTTGAAATGGAATAGTCCACCAATATATTCCTATTGTCCATCTACTAATAACCAAAACACCCCAATGCCATAAATAAAGTGAATAAGATAATTTACCTAAATAAATTAATATAGGATTAGTAAGAATTTTGTAAGTGGTAGTTTCTTTTTTTAATGAAACAATTAGTATAGAGGAAATTATTACTATTGCAATTGTAGAAAATCCAGAACTAGATACTGGTAAAAAAACAGTAGCAATAACGAGAGATGATGTTAATAAAGAAGGAATTTTTTTGAGGAATTCAATTAACCTTATATTTTTTTGCATTCCTAAAAAAATCAAACATCCTGAAGATATTTCCCAAAATCTTGCAGGCATAAGGAAATAAGAAAATGATTGATTTATAGGATAAAAATGTATAAATAAAATTAAAGAAGAAATTGTTAAGACAATAATAGAGATAAATAAATTACGAAAACTATTTTTGGCTTGACTTCCAAAGCCTGAAAACCAAATTAAAAAAGGGAACAAAAGGTAAAATTGTTCCTCAACTGCAAGAGACCAGGTATGAGTAAAAGAATTGAATTCAGGATATAAAGTAAAGTAACCTACATCTAAATTGTATAGATATAAATTTGATAATCCAAATAATGAGCTTAATCCAGTTTTTAAAGAATTACCAGGGGATTGACTAAATACAGAAATCAAAATACTAGTAAATAGTACAAAAAATAATAATGCTGGTAATATTCTTTTTATTCTTCTTTCATAAAAAGATATTATAAAATTTTTAAAATTATTAGTAGGTCTCTTGAATAAGGATGATGTAATTACATATCCCGAAATAACAAAAAATATATCTACTCCAAGATAACCACTTGGAATTATTTCTTTATTAAAATGATTCGTGATTACAAATATAACTGCTAGAGCTCTTAAACCGTCTAACTCTGGCCTATATTTAAAAAATATGTTTTTTTCTTCACTAATTTTCATAAGCAAATTATAATATTTTCTAAGTCAAATAAACTTTTATTATTAAAATAATTAATTTAGTATAGAATCTTAAAAAGTTTAATAAGTTTAAAAATAAATATAAATAATAAAAGTTATAAATAAATTATTTGAATAAATCATAAATATAATTTCTGAATTTAATGGAATCATTCATCTTTGAAATTCGAAATAAATAATTAAAAAACTCTATTTTTTTAATTTATTCTATCTATTTTATAACTCTAGAACATTTGATATATTCTTAAGGTTTTTTCGACATTAATGGATTCTGTATATTCTTTTTTAACTAAATCTTTACCAATTTTTGAGAATTCTTTTAAATTTTGATTTTTTTTCATTACTAATATTTTTTCAATTTCTTCTAAATAAGAATTTAAATTATTTTCTGTTGCAATAAAAAGATAGTTTTTATTAAATAAACCTACACAAGCTTTCTTTGATGCGACTATTGGTATTTCGAGACTTAGAGCTTCTAAAATCGCCCTGGGTAATCCTTCTCCATAATTTGAAGGTATTACTAAGATACTATTATCATTATTGTGTTTTAATAGCGGATCTTTTACATAATCCATAAACAATAGATTTTTGTTTTTTCTTTTGTAATATGAAATTTCTTCTTTTTTTAAATAATCATCTGTAAATCCCTCTAAGTCTCCATAAATAAAAAATTTTGAATCAGGATAATATTTTGATAGATTTATAAAAGTTTTTATCCCTTTAGAATTCTCTAAACGTGCACAGTAAATAAAATCAATTTGATTACTTTTTTCTAAAGAAGAGATTTTTTCTACTTTTAAATATCTTTCTGGTACTCCTGAGCCTGGAATTAAGTTAAAAAGATCCTTTATATAAGAATTTCCAATACAACTTACAAAGAATTTTAAATCAAGAGGGTTTTGAAAAATAAATTTAACACGAAGATAATTTCTTTTAATATAAAAATTATCCAGTTGATAAATTGATAAAAAATAAATTGTTTTTAAAATAAATCTAAACAAAAATTTTTTAAAACCTCTTGAATTTGATAATCTACCCATTCCAGCAAAAGAAATAATTGTATTTATTCCAAAAAAGAAATTAATTATTGATACTAATAAATTAGATTTTAAAGTATGCGAATGAACAATATTAGGTCTAATTTTTTTGATATATATAAGTAATTGAATAATTGATTCAATTAAATTTATAAGAGAATAATTTTGTGATTTCGAAAGATTCCAATCTTGAAATATTCCATAATCTTTAAGAATTGAAGAGGTTTTATCAGATGGGGCCAATATATAAATCTCTTTAAAGTAAGTTCTTAATTTACTTAAAAGAAATAATCTATATTGAAATATATATCTTGAGGTATTCGATAATATTAAAATTCTTTTATTTATATTTTTGTCTAAATAATCATTTGAAAAATTATTATTAGATTTTTCTTTTGTCATAATTATTTTAATAATTCAGAAGTTTTCATCAAACCATAATTGAAAAATCAGTAAGTTCCATATTTGATTATGAAATTTATCTCCTCCAGAGTAATGATTATTTAATAAATATTGAATATATGAATTATTAAATATCCCTTGATCTTTTATTTTTTTACTTGAAAGTTTTTCATAAACAAGATCTTTAAGTTCATGCGAGATTATTTTTTCTAGTGGAATTCCAAACCCTTTTTTAGGCTTTTCAAAAATATTTTTAGGAATCTTTAAACTTAATAATTTTCTTAAGGGCCATTTACCTTTCCCGTCATATCTTTTAAATGCAATTGGTAAGTTCCTTGCCCAGCTAGCTAATTCATGATCAAGTAGAGGGACTCTTACCTCTAATCCATTAAACATTGAAGATCTATCAACCTTAGTTAAAATATCATTTGGAAGATAATCAATAATATCTTTTTCAATCATGTATTCCCTATAGTTCTTAAAACTATTTGAGGATATAGAATTTTTTATTTCTCCTATATTATCAGAAAGTAGGATTGGATTATTCTTATTGAAAATAGTATTAATTACATCGTAGAAATCTTCTGATAAATCTCTATTTAATAAACTTTCAAATTTTAAGGATCTGTCAACTATAGAGTTTGGTCTAATGCTACTGGGCAAAAGTCTTAAATATGATAAGGATTTTTTTGACCTTATTAATTTAAAAATTTCTTTGTAAAAATGCTTTAAAAATTTTGGAGAATATTTTAGAAAGTTATATGCATCATAACCTTGATTATATCTTGTATATCCGCAAAATAATTCATCTCCTCCATCTCCAGAGAATGCTACTTTTACATGCCGAGTTGCGTTCTCTGAAAGGAGTAAAGTAGGTAATTGTGATGGATCTGCAAAGGGTTCATCCCAAATTTGTGGTAATTTCGAAATTAAACTTAAAATATTATCTTTTGTAAAAATTACTTCATTATGATTCGTTCCTAAAAATTTTGATATTTTTTTTGCACTTTCTGATTCATCATAATTAAGATCTTCAAATCCAATTGTGAAGGTATCAATTGGATCAGAAAATTGATTTTGTAGATAGTAGGTTATTAAAGATGAGTCAATCCCCCCTGAAAGAAAAGAACCTATCTTTCTATCTGAAATGGTTCTTAATTTTACTGCATCGTTAATTTTCTCATCTAGTTGATTGATTAATTTATTTGTATCTAAATAATCGTTTTCTTTTTTTGCATGTTTCCAGTAAGTTTTATAATTCAATAAATTTATATTTTCTAAGTCAATAGATATATAGTTCGCAGGCATTAATTTATAAATTCCTTTAAAAATTGATAACCTTTTGCCAATAAAACCTCGTACTAAATATTCATTTAAAGCTTCACTTGATATTTGAGGTTTCCACTTGGGATGAGCCTTAAATGACTTTGGCTGTGATCCAAAAAATAATACACCATTATTGATTCCATAATACAAAGGCTTTTCACCATATCTATCTCTACAAAGATAAAGTTTTTTATCAAAAGTATCTAAAATTGCAAAAGCAAACATCCCATTTATTAATTCTAAAGTTTTATAAATTCCATAGTATTCAATGCAAAATAAAAGAGTTTCAGTATCCGAAGTGCTTTTCCAATTTTTATAGCTTATTTCTTTGTTTATTTTATTTCTCAAATCAAAGTGGTTATAAATTTCTCCATTAAAAACAATAATAAATCTTTTATTTTGACTTCTCATAGGTTGGGAAGCATTATTAGATAAATCTTGTATAGAGAGTCTTCTATGTCCTAGTGAAATGCCTATTTCTTGATTTATATAAATCCCATATGAATCCGGACCTCTATTTATAAGAGTATCTGTCATTCTTTTTATTATGGCTTCATTATGATTAAAGTTAAACTCAAAATAACCGGTGAAACCGCACATAATAAGATTAAGATAAATCCTATTATAACAGTTTTTAAATTATCAAAAAATTCTTGTCATTTAAAAGTTTATCGAGAATAGAGAATTTAAATTTAATTCTAAAAAATTAAATATATATATTAATAGATTTTTAAAATCTATTTTTGAAAAAGTTATTAAATAGTTTGCATTTTAATTCTGTTCATAAATTCTTCTTTTCACTCAATATCTTATAAATATTTATTTTCAGATTAAATTTTATTCTTGTTTAATTAAATTAAATTAAATTAAATTTCTATAAATCCCTTTGAATTTAGCCAACCTTTTTCAAAAGCAGATATATTTTTTTTAATCCATTGGGGAATGATGCACCTTAGTTTACTATCTACATTTTCATTATTTAAAAGAGCCGCACTATAGGAAAAACTACTATTTGCGCATATATTTATTGAAGAATGTCTCAATATTGACCAGTCTTCTAGACTATTTTGGGTTTCTAAAGGAAAAAATTTATATCCTAATTTTCCTGAGAGAAGAAAAACTAAATCATTTGCCCATTTTTTATCATCTGAGATTAAATATATTGGCTTTGATTTATTTTCTTCAGGTAATAAGTGAAGAGAAAGTAGAATAAATTCAATGGGTGAATAATTCGTATTATAATTTTCAAAATTTTCTTTTAATAAATAGTCACCTCTCCTAACATGAATTGTTATGTAAGTATTGGGGGAAATTTTAGAAGGAATAAACCTTTTTGTATCAACTATAAGATTATTGTAGAAGTCTAAATTATCTAAATAACTGTATGGATTTTGCCAATATCCTTTTATTTTCAATTTACTAAAACCTTTCTTTAGAAAATTTAAATCTTTTTTTAGGGTGCTTAAAGAATCTTCAGATTTTCTACTTTTCTCATAATATAAACAATTCAATAGATCTAGACTTGATTTAAAGCGGCATTTAATATTTTTACTTAAAAGTGGCATATTATTGATAACTTTTGAGTAAATTCTTTCACCTTTTTGATCATATTCTTTACTAATAATTATTGGTTCTTTTATTAATTCGTTTATGTCTAAATTTCTATATCCACTTTTAATTGACTCTGAAGACGCATATTTAATTTTTAAATTACTAAAATTTTGTGAAATATATTTTGATGCAAAATATTGAAATATTTGATTACCAAGTCCACCATCAAAAATGAATTGAATTTCTTTCATATTATATTAAAAAGAAATTAAAGCTTAAAAAGATCATTTTGGATTCTAATAATTTTTATTTTGTATTTTTCAATAAAAAACTCAAATGTAATTTCTATCCTCAAAGATTTTTTATTAAAAGTTTATTCAATATATTTATTATAATATAAAATCTATAGAATCTCATTTGGTTTAATGTCTGAAAATATCGCACCATTTTTAATTTCGATAATTCTATCACAGTCTTTTAATGAAGTTTTTCTATGAGCAATTGAAATTATTGTAAATTGATTACTGATTTCATTAATACTTCTCATTAATTCAATTTCAGTCTTGTTATCTAAAGCACTAGTAGCCTCATCTAATATCAAAATTTCTGACTCTTTATACAATGCTCTTGCGATACCCAACCTTTGTCTCTGGCCACCACTTATCCTAATTCCTCTTTCTCCAACATGTGTTGAATATCCATTCTCAGTTGATTCTATAAATTCATGAATTTGAGCTTTTTTGGCTGCTTCTATAATTTTACTCATTGAAAAGTATTTCTTATTAATCCCAAATGCAATATTTTCTGCGATTGTCCCATCAACTAAAAAAATATCCTGGGGAACATGCGATATTGCACGCTTCCACTCATTAAGTTTATTTGGATTCTTTTTATCATGTATATCTTCTTCATCTATATATATTTTCCCATTTGTAGGTTTTAGAAGGCCTAGTATTAAATCAATTAGAGTGCTTTTTCCACTTCCTGTTTTCCCTATAATTCCAATCTTTTGACCTTTTAAAATTTCTAAATTTAAATTTGAAATTATATCTGTATTTTTGCTATAAGAAAAACAAATTGAATCTAGTCTGATAGATTTTTGAAATTTCAAAGGAATTATTTTTGTTCTAACTCTTTCAGGAGTTTTCATTTCAAGAATTTTAGACACATTTTTTGAATCTGCGGATACGGCCTTTATGTTTATCCAAGTGTTATAAACTTTTTGTATTACTGGTAAAAGTCTTTGCACTGCAAGAGTAAATGTACCTAGTAAGGAAATAAATGCTGTACTATCATTTACTCCCTTTAATTTAAATATGAATAAAGTTGTTAGCGTTATGAGTACCAAAGCTATGCACTCTATTAGATATCTTGGGAATTCAGCTATAAAACTATTTTGAGCATAAAATTTTCTTGATATATTATCTAGCTTTGCAATTTCTTTAATAAAATCATCTTGATTAGATTCTATTAAAACTGTTCTTATTGAGCCAATTACCTCTTGAATAGATTTCACTTTGTATTTGTTAGAAGACGCAATCTTTTGACTATTTATTTTTACTCTTTTGTTTAATTTCCTATCAATTAAAAAATATATAGCAAGAATTAATATGAATGAATAAAATGCAAATTTTGTATTTACAAGAAAGATAGCAAGAATAATTAATATACAAATTATTAAATTGGAAATAAATAAGAGGGAATTAACTATTCCAGATGATGTCTTGTCAATATAAATAGTATTACTCGTAATAACTTTGCTGGAATTATTCTTAATGTGAAAAGAATATGGCTGAAAAATTGTATTTGAAAAAGACCTTTTATTTAAATCACATCCAATAGAAGCTGAGATTCTGTAAGTAACCCAAATAGTTAATAACCTTAGAGAAGTCGATACAATGATGCTAAAAGCAAAAAATAATATTATCGGGCTTATATTTTCTTGGTTTAGTGGTATATTAAAAAGCCTTGATATTATTTTTGAAACTTGATATTCAGATATATTATTTGAACCAGTTATTGTTGCAATAAAAGGAAGAGATGAAGTTATAGTAATCAGCTCAGAAACTCCACTTAAAATAGATATTATTAAGGCATAGAGAACTTGTCTTTTTCTTTTAGAAGAAAGATATTTCCAAAAATTAAATATTAATATATTTGAAGCTAACATTTTATATCTATTGGATTTAATTTAGATTTTTTTCTCCAATTCAAAAATTTGAGTTATCTTTGAAAAGATTCTTTTGGTATCAATTACTTCATCATTATCAAATATATTATCACTTTTCTCACCTAAGGTTAATAATATTCCATTAGGTGAGTGATACCCAGTTCCTTTTTGAAATATTCCATCTTCAAATCCCAGATCATAAAAACTGACTTTTTTATCTTTATAAATTAAATGTTTTTGTTTTAGGTCATTTGTTCCATAAATAAAATTTACTTTATTTAAATCGTTTCTATATCGCACGGAAAATAAACTCTTGTTGTTTAAATCTTTTATTTCCAAAAACTTTATTATTAAGTTATCTATGTTTTTTTTTGAATGACTTTCTATATTTATGTCTGGATACATAGAAGGTAAGACTGTGTATAAATTATCATCTAATCCCAGGAAATTAAAAATTTTTTTGAAGTCTTTTATAAATATTCTTTCAAAGTCTTTTCTCTCTATTGCCTCCTGACCCATGCTGCTCGCAATCCACAATTGATAAGAATTCTCTTTTGCAAATTTCATCAAAGTCCCTATTTGTTCATCAGCTATGTCTAATGCTTTTATAATTGAATTTTTGTTAAAAGGGTTTGGTTTTCTGTAAGGATTATTAAAATCCATTGGAAATATGTCTAGCCAATAATAGTGCATCATTCCAGCAAGATGGTTTGTGAAAAAGGTTACAAATTCAGGACTTTGTTTTTTAAGACTTTTAAAAAAAAGATCAAATGATAATTCTGGTTGAAGAAGAGATCTTCTTTGTTTGAATTTTTTTTTAATTTTCTCTAATACGAGCTGTCTTAAAACTTTTACAAAGGAATTTTTACTAATAGAGGAATTTAATATACATTCTAGGAAATATAAAATTTCGATAAATTTTATCGATCTTATTTTGCCTGAATTTTTAGAAACTAGCCTTAAATTAAATTTCTGAAATTTTTCAAAAGTTTTTGGGTAAGCTTTATAGTCTGGTGAGAAAGTATCTGGCAAATAAAATTTAACTTTTTCACCTGATAATGGGGGATAACTTTGAAGACTTCCAAAGATTCCTATGCTTATATTATTTTTAATTAAAAATTTCCATATAGGTGGGTATTCTTTTTCACATTCTATATTTTGGTTTAGAGATGTAATGCCATGTAATGTGTTATCAACCCCTCTATAAAATGTTGGCCAAGTTGTCCATGGATGGAGTTCTCCTTTATCAGTAGTAAAGGTATTTAAGTCCTTTCCATGTTTTTTAAACTTTGATAAGTTTGAATTTGGTTTTAAAGTTATATAGTAATCTAATAATTTCCTTGGAAGTTCATTTAACTCATATATTATTAACTTATTCACAATACGAATTGAAAAAAAAAATTATATAAATAAAATAAATTTATTATTATTAATTATATCCCAAAAGCATTATTATATTAAGATCATATTAATAATTATTTTTGCGTAATTACTGTATCGATATTTATTAGCTTCATCGGAATTTAGGAACTTATATATATTTTTTCTATATTCTTTTTTTTGTTGTTCAGTAAGACTTTGAAGTTTTTCTACAATTTCTTTACCAGATGTTTTCTCGTAGATTTTTATATAAGCATTACTTGGAATATTTTTAGATAAGTCTTGTCCGTAATAAACAGGAATCGAACCCGAAATCATAGGATCAAATATTTTTTCACAAATAGAATTGAACTTGCTTACTGTTGGTTCAATTGCAAGTGCAAAATCATAATTTTCTAATGTTTTTTCTTTTGATTTAGCTACTGGAAATTTTCCTAAAGGCTTATAATTTATTTTCATAATATTTTTTACTAATTTTTTTAAAAAAGAGTTCCTTAATATAATCGCGATTCCAATAATATCGAAAGGTAAAGGTACTTTATCCCATCCATAACCATAAAGTTTAAAAAAATTCTTGTATTTTAATAGATCTTTTACCAATTTATATCTGAATTTATAGGAACCATGATTGCTTAAGGCAATTTTGAAAGAACTAATGAATACTAATTTGTTTTTTCGTTTTGAATTTAAAATTATTGATTTCTGGGATTTAATTTTCTCTTTGGAAGGGACTGATGGATATGAAAAATTTTTAGTTTTATAACTCATAAATTTATTGATATTTTCTTCGCAATTTATCAAAATTTCATTAAATAAAAACGGTATCCTAAGCATATATCTTGCTCTGCCAAGAAATGTCTCATTTACAATAAGAATAGTAGATATTCTTTTTTTGTATATATTTGCATAAAGTACTTTTATTAAATCATTTAATCGAGGTATTTCAACAAAGATAATTTTGTCATATTTTGCATGCTGTTTTGAATTATATTGCCTTAAATTTATTTTATTTTTTTTACTTTGCCTAAAAACTTCTTTCCATGCTTTATTCCAATTTTGATATATTTTTAATTTATTATCTGGTTTTATATATTGATCAAAATTATAATATGATATTATACCCACTTCTATTTTTCTTGTAGTTTTATTTTCGAACATTTTTCTTAAAATTAATCAGAATTTTTTA
Organism: Prochlorococcus sp. AG-355-A09; assembly: GCA_003280995.1. Lineage (GTDB taxonomy): Bacteria > Cyanobacteriota > Cyanobacteriia > PCC-6307 > Cyanobiaceae > Prochlorococcus_A. Next base: position 76,246 of record QCDG01000005.1, read on the forward strand.
AATAATTTTTTATAAAAAATAATTGGTTATTTCTAGGATTTGTATATTTATGCACTTTTTTTACATAATCTAAAGCATCTTCTATTTCTAAATTATATTTTTCCATAACAAACATTATACAAAGTAAAGGAGATCTTTCTATTGATGCAAAACAGTGCACAAAAGTCGTACTTTTATTTACAAAATCTTTTAGAGTTAAATAAGCAATAGCTATTTGATTTTTAGAAGGTAATATTTTTTGGTTAGAGTCAGGTAATATAAATCTATTACAACAGAAACAATCTTTTAAGTCTTTATGCCATTTTGACTCTTCTTCACTACATAAGCCTAATATATTTTTTACTTTATTTTTCTTAAGAAAATTAATATCTTCTTTTTGAGTTGGAGTTGTTCCGATTGCTAATTTATTTTTTAAAACCCAATTAAAAATAAAAATTTCTTTTAAGTTTTTATTCTCATTCATCTAGCCAGTTTTTGAATTTGTTTAGGATAAATTTTGTTTTTTCTAGGAGTGTTTTATTTTTAATAAACTTCTCAAAAATATTATTTTCTGAATCTATTTTATTGTCTGTATCTAAATATCTATTTTGTGTTTCTTCAGGCATATATTTATAGGAGTAATAGTTATATTGGCTTCCGTAGGAATAATATTTATTTGAAAATGGGTTTTTAGAATTTATATCTTTGGAAACTGAATTAATAATTGCACCAATAATTGGCTTTTTAATTAATGAATATTTTCGCAAGCATTCCACTGCAAGTTGCTTATTAACTTTATTTAAACTTATTGTTAATATTGAGGCATCAACATAATTTGAAATTATTAGAGCATCTGATAAACCAAGTATTGGAGGACAGTCTAGAATTATAAAATCATATTCTTCTGAATTTCTTAATTCTTCTATAAAAGATTGCATTTTATCTGATTCTAATAATGTAATTGAGTTGGGGGGGATTTTGCCAGCAGTCATATAATATAAATTCTCACAAGAATTATGCTTGATGATATATTTACGCCAATTTGAATCACTACTGACTAGATAGTTTGATATTCCCATGACATTATCTACTTCCATTCTCTTATGAAGTGAAGGTTTTCTTAAATCAGTATCTATGATTAAAACTTTTTTTGAAATTTGAGAAATATTCATACCTAAAAATAAAGAGCAAAGTGATTTACCTTCTTCAGGAACAGAACTAGATATATTAATGATTTTGATATCTTTGCCTGATTTTGAAAATTTAATTGAAGTATAAATATTTCTAAAAGTTTCTTCAAAAATGAATTTTAAATTTTTAAAACTTTGGTTTTTTTCATTTTCTAGAAAATCACTTATTTTCAGAGTAACTTTTTCATCTTCATCATAATTATCGCTAGCACTTAAGCTGAAAAATGGAACAAAACCTAATATTGGCAATTCAATAAATTTCTCAACTTCTTTCGGATTATGAAAAACATCATCAAGTTTTTCTATTAGATAAGTTACTAATGAAGCAAAACTAAGAGTAAGTAAAATTATATAAATAAGATTCTTTCTTATTTCTGGTTTTATAGGATATGGGTTTACAAAGGGATCTACAATTATTTTCCAAGGTAAATTGCCTTGAGATAGATTAAGCTCTAATTCATCTTTAGTTTCATTTAAAGATTGCAAATTTTTCTCTAATGCATTTAACTCTTGGCGGATTTCTTGGAATTCGGTAACTTTTGAGGGAATTGGAATGAATTTTTTCTTAAGTTCAATCAACTGATTTTTTGAAGATTCAATTTGACTATTATTGACAATAACTGCGGCATCAACAGCTAACTTTTGATTTTTAAGCAAAATAGGCTCAAGTTGAGTTAGTTTTTCCTCTAGATTTCTTATAAAAGTTGATGATTTTTTATATTTAGATTGGGCATTAGCAAGTTGGGATTTTACTTTAAGTATTTCCTGTAATAATAATTGGTCAGAACCAATTATTCCTAGATCTGATGAGTTTTGATTGCCTCCGGGGGAGGCAATACCTTGTGTATATAAAATTCCATTAACTAGATTTCTTTTTATAAATAATAATCTTTTGTTTTCAGAATTCAGAGATAAGATTTTATCCTCATGAAATTTAATTGAACTTGTTATTTTTTGGCCTTCATTAATTGGATTAAGAATGTTATTTTCCGACCTAAAAATTTCTAATTTATTTTGAGCAGTTTTAACTTTCGATATAAGCTTTGGTCTTTCTTTTTCTAGAAACTTAATACCTTCTGATAACTTTTCATTTCTCGATTCGGAGGCATTAATAACATATTGTTTACTGAGATCTTCAAGGATATTTTGCATTCTAAATCTATCTTTCCCATCAAAAGTAACTAAAAGAGTTTTACTTAGATAAGCACCCAGAGTCCCCCTGTCTCTTGGAATTGTAATATTTATTCTATTCCTCAAAGATGACGGAGAAATATTATTTTTATTTGCAATATCAGCAACTACTCCAGGACTTTTTAAATATTGAACTAGTGTAGGGATATCTAAAACTTCTCTATTTAGAGCTAAGTCTTCAATTCCTTTATTTTGTGTTCTATTGTTTAGAAAGGGATCACTTATCATTAACGTGAAAGATCCTCTGTAAATAGGATCTTTTATTCTTCTATAAATTAAATTTGAAAAGGAAATAAAGAAAAATGTAAAAGTTAAAAGCAAAAATATTTTTTTGCGCCTTAACAAGATTTCCAAAATAGATGGAAAATTAAATTGTTCACCTTGGTTAATGGGTTCTTCTTCTATAAATTTTTCCTTATCAATATATTCTGCCAAAATGTAACTACAACTCTAATAATCTCTATGATACAGTAATGTTGGTTGAATATTAATACATAATTAAATGAAAACTTATGAAATATAGAGTAAAAAAGTTTTTAACATTTGTTTTACCCTTTTTTATAGGCACCAATTTAATTTCTTCAATTGTTATAGCTTCAAACAATTTAATTGAAAAAGAAAATAAAGATATACGAGAAATTAATAGTCTTATTCTAGATAAAGATCTTTATATTTTAGGTCCTGGAGATGTTTTGAAAATTAAATTTGTTGGAATTGACGAGCTCTCAGGAACTTTTTTTATAATGAGAGATGGAAATATCCAACTTCCATTGCTAGGGACAAAAAATATTAATGGCCTAACACTTGATGGTGCAAAAAAAAGATTAATAGAATTGTACAGTGATGATCTTATTAGGCCAGAAATTGATTTAACTTTGCTCGAAGCACGTCCTATTAGAATTTCTTTGATAGGAGAAGTTCAAAGACCAGGTTCATATACTTTTAATAAAACTGAAAATAGCAGAGTTTTAGGATCTGAAGCCTCTGGGACTTCAATAAGCGGATATAAAACAGTTGTAGATGCGATACAAAAAGCAGGTGGACTTACTTTTGATGCGGACATTACTAAAGTGGTGCTTTATAGAAAGTTGCCTGGAGAGAAGGTCGAATATAAAAAAACAAATCTTGATTTACTTGAAATGATAAGAACAGGTGATCAAGTTAATAATCCTATTTTATTTGATGGTGATTCAATAAAAGTCGATAAATATGTAACTCAAGTAAATAAATTAGAAAAAATACCAAATAATCTGACTCCTGAGACAATCAAAATACATGTGATAGGGGAAGTTGAATCTCCAGGGATGTATCAAATTGATGCTAGAAGTCAAATAAGTCAGGCAATCTTGATTGCTGGCGGACCTAAGGATTGGAGATATAAAGATAAAATACAATTATTAAGGGTGAATAGAAATGGTTCGGTAAAAGTAAAAAAAATTTCATTTAATAAACAAGGTTTATCAAGGAAAAGTGATGGTATCTCACTAAGAAATGGAGATATTATTAGGGTCAAAAAGAACTTTTTTGGTAAATCAACGGATGCTTTAGGGACATTTTTACCACCCATAAGGGATATTTATTCTTTATATGGGGTATACAAACTTATTGAGTAGTTAATTAAAGAAAAGTGTGTTATCATAAATAAAATTTGAGAAATTAAATTTTTTGATAAAGTTTGCTGCCAAATTTTTAATAATTCCGTTTTTATTTCTAAATGCGACAGCTGCTGATGCAGCACTTTACAAATACGTTTTTGCTTCCTCAAACTATGTTGATCAAGAAGACCCTGACGTACCAGGAACATTAACTGGTTTCATAGTGATTGACACAAACTTGGCTGCTGCTGACAATACTAGATATCAAAATGGTCAAAATGGTGAATTTGATATACCAAATTGGATAACTGAAGCATCACTCACATTTACTCCAGATGGAGGAAGCTCTGTACCTGCAGAAACAAGAACTCTAACATCTGCTGAGCCTCTCGATGAATTACGTTGGAAACCAACCAGTGGATTTGATCCTACACAAGAGTTCGTAGGTCAAATGACAAGATTTAGTTTGTCTAATGGTAATACATTTACTTCAAGTAGTTCAATGATCCAACAGTTTGGATTTCAAGGAGAAAGTCAATTTGAAGAAGGTGAGTTTTTACTGTCCTCTCCTGCTAATTCAGTTCCAGTTCCGGGTCCTTTACCACTTCTTGGTCTAGCACCTTTTGCCTTTTATTTTCATAAGCTTAAAAAAAAGTTTAAGAAAAATTAGTTAGTAAATATTAAATAGCTCTTTCATGTTTGAATCAAAATTTATTTTTGTAGGAAAAATTTTCTTACTTGCTTTTTTGGTTATTAATTTCCCCCCTTTTTTTCCAATAAGATTATTTGAAGTTTCTTACTTTTTTGTTATTACTACAACTATATTTGATACAGCAAGTTTATTAGTATTGTCTCTTGCAATATCTAAATATATTCATGCAAAAAATTTGAAATTAGTAGAGAATTTTAATACTCAAAATGATATAAATTGTAGGTCTTTGGATAATATTAATCTTCATGAAAATCATATTAAAAATGATAATAAAATATCATTAATATTTGCGATAATGTTTGCTTTTCTTACTTTATTGCAACCTTTATTACTTACTTTTTCAGTTAATAAAAGTGATATATACGCTTCTAATATATTGAACTCAATAAATGAAGAATTTAAAAATCAAAAGAAGGGAATTGAGGAATTAGTGATTAAAGGAAATTCAAATGAAATAAAAAAAATTGAAAAAGATAAAGTAGATGATAGAATTTCACAATTAACAAGAATAAAGGATAGAAATATTCAAAACTTTTTAAATAAAAATAATAGAAATAAGTTTGAAAATGTAAAAATTATTGTTAGAAATATAATGCTAGGTATCCTTTGGACACTTTGTTTTATTAAGATCTATAAAATTTAAATACTTCAATTTTTAATATAAAAAGTATGAATTATCCGAAATTTATATTAGTTACATTTATATTCTTAAATATTTATCTTTTATATATATTTAGAACTCCTATTTTTGATCAGATAATAAATTTAATGATTACCTATGGTGTCTTTAATTTTTATAATGAAAACAATTTTAATGAAGATGATAATATAAGTAGGCTTCAAATTTTTATTAGTATTTTTTTACTAATTTGTATATTTTATAGATCATTATGGTTGCATAGTGGAGATAATTTTATTTATTTATTATTTACATTGCTTCTGATAATACTTTTAATGCTCACTAAGAATATTAAAAATATACTTAGTAATATAGAATCCATTAAAATTGCTTTAATTTTTCCTTTAACCAAAATTTTATTTATACCTTTAGCAGTAATTATTAACCCTTTTTCGACTTTATTTACATGGCTTTCATTAAATGCCTTTGGTTTTAATTCTATAATTAATGGTCAAGAAATTTTCTATAACAACTCAGGTATAAATGTAACTTTTAGTTGTAGTGGCGCTGGACAAATAATATTTTGCTTTAGCGGAATGATTATATTAAATTTTTACTTACCTTTGAAAAATAGAAGATTACTTCTTATTCAGTTATGTCGTGCTTTTTTATTCACCTTTTTTGCAAATATACTCAGACTTTTCCTTTTAACAATATATGTTCATACAGCTAATTCTGATGGATTTTCTATATTTGACTATTTGCACGGGGGCAATGGAGGTTTATTTTTCAGTTTTTTCTCAATGTTAATAAGTTGTGAATCGTATAAAAGATTATATATAAGGGGTTTAAGGATATGATTCAAATTTATAAAAAAAGATACTTTACATATATGTTATTAATAACTATTTTTTGGTTCATAAATTTTTTTTATAAACCACAGCCTAAATTAAGCAAAATAATCTTGAAAAATCAATATACTGACTTATTAGATAAAAATAATTCAGAAATTGAATTAGTCTCTAATGATAATAGAGTAAATATAGGAAAACCTTATTATTTGATAAATAAAACTGATTGGTATCAAATAAATTTATTGTCATTTTGGAGAAAAGAATATTTAGATTTAGCATTATTAGATAAAAGATTAAAGTTTGAAGATATAAAAATTGAAATTCGAGATAAAAATAATTATGCTCAAGGATTTTACAACAATAGGAAAATTGTATATGCCTGTGTAAATAATCCTAAGGATTTTTTCTATAAGTTTGACCACAACAATGTTCGGTCAACATCAAATTTTAATTATTGGAAGAAAGTATTTATAAATAATGTAAAATTTACTTTCAATTTTTTTAAACCAATTAATTATCAATGTTTACTTGTTATTACATCTGACATCGATTTGTTTGAAAAGGGTGAGAAAGAAATAAATGAAAAGATTTTTGGAAAATTTATTTTTTAGTTAGAGAAATATATTTCTTTCTGTCCCTTAATTTTTTTTCCATTATCAATGGAAAAATTAATCCTAGTGGAATATAGTTGACTCTTAACCTTTGAGAAGATCCTAAATTTACACTGCCAATTACCCCATAAATTGAAAAATAAATCAATGTTATGAATGTAAATAAAACTAGGATTACTTTTTTGAAATATTTATACGAATTTACTAAGTTAAATAAATTTGACCAAGATTTTATAAAAACATAAATAAGTAACAAAGAATCCAAAATGATAACTGCTTTATAAGGAGCAAAAACTAACTCCTGCACTGAGGGAAATAACGAAAGATATTGAGTACTCAATACATTTAATGGCTGATTGAAAGCATCAAAATTATTAGGTCTATAAAGATTATTTGATACTAAAAATGAAGCATTTAAATAAGTAGATAATTTTTTAATATATTCAGGAAAAAGCAAAGATAAAGAAAGATTTGTAAGTATTGAAAGAAAAAAAGTATTTATAATACAAGTTGATAATCTTATCTTAGTTAACATCCCTCCTATATTTATATTTCTTAGAATTAGTGAAATTAAAGATAATAAGAAATATGGTAAAGATTGATCTCCTCTTACAGAAAATAATAATATTAGTAAGCTAAATCTTATGACAAAATTAAATAATGATTTTGAATTATTTCCAATTAAATAATTGCATTCAAGAATTATAAATAGAATTGCTGGATAAAGAAATAATGATTCTTTCGTTGGTGCATTAGTATAGATTAATAATCCTGGAGCTAAAAGCAATAATTTCCATAAGTTTTGATTTTCTTTATCGATCAGATTTTTTATAATTAAGTAAAGAGTTAATGTAAAGATTACCCCTAATAATGCAATTATTAAATATCTATTACCAAAATTTTTAAATAATGAAAATGTAGATAATGCAACTTTAGTTGTTGTTCCACCAGCTGTATATTCTACCCAACCTAACAAAATATCCATATCTGCGATTCTTCCAGTTACGTACATTGTTAAAAAGCAAAATAATATTAAAATTAGGTATCTATAAAAGAAGAAATTTTTAATATTGTTGACTTTTTTTATTTTCATAAATTAAGATTAGATGATTATTTTAATTATTAGATGAGTGCAGGCTTAGATATTGCCATTTTAAATATAATATTTTGCTTAATATTTTCATATTCTATTGGTCCATATATAAATTCAATTGGTTATAAATTTAATATAATTGATATCCCGGATTTAAGAAAGGTCCATAAAAAACCAATCGTCAGAATAGGAGGATTATCTATATTTATAACTTTCTTTTTATATTTGTTTTTTGCTAATTTATTTATAAATTTTGATAGTTTTGATGGTGATATTTTAAATAAGTTTTATATATTTCTAATAGGTGCTTTTTTATTTTTTTTAATAGGTATTCATGATGATATTTATAAATCTTCTCCTTTAATAAGATTATTTTTTCAATTTTTAGTTGCTTTTTTTGTATCTTTTAATGGTATTAACTTTAGCTCTATTTATCTCCCAATTCCTTTTTTTGGGCAAATTAATTTTGAATCATATCCTTTTTTAAACTATTTCTTTTCTGCATTTTGGATTGTGGGAATGACTAATGCAATAAATTGGATAGATGGTATTGATGCTTTGGCTGGAGGTTTTTGTTCAATACTTTCTTTTGGATTATTTTTATTAATGTTATTAAATGGTAATTCAATTGGTATAATTTTTTATTCAATTCTTCTTGGATCTATTATTGGTTTTTTAATTAGAAACTTTAAACCTGCTTTTTATATAATGGGTGATTGTGGTTCTAATTTTTTAGGTTACTCCCTTTCTTCAAGCGTATTATTATTTTTGTTAGATCCAGATTATAGATTTGCAAATATTTTTTATATATTTTTGATTTTTTCTTTACCAATGTGCGATATGGTTTTTGTTATTTTAGAGAGATTATTTAATAAGCAAAATATTTTTCTTCCCGATAAAAATCACATTCATCACAAACTTATGAATCTAAATTTTAAATATAAATATATAATATTATTGTTATTTTCTTTTTCTTCATTTACTACTATTCTTGGGATATTTTATTTTCAGAAAAATAACTTTTGATTAAAAATTACTATTAATTTGTATTGATTTTCAAATAAAGCTTTCATTTTTTAAATTTTTGAAAGTTTCTCTGATACCTTTATCTAAAGAAATTTCAGGTTTCCAACCAAGATTGAGTATTCTATTTATATTTAATATCTTCCTTGGAGTACCATCAGGTTTTGATTTATCCCAAATTATTTCCCCTTTGAAGTTAGAAATTTCAGCAATTTTTTTTGCTAAGTTTATGATCGAAATTTCCCTCCCAGTACCTACATTTAAAAATAAAAGAGGATTCCCATTATTATCAACTGGACTATTTGTACTTGAGGGTTTCCAATTCTCTAAGGCAAAAACAACAGCATTTCCTAAGTCATCTACATGTAAAAATTCTCTTAAAGGTTTTCCTGTCCCCCAACAAATAACCTCAGACATTTTCTTCTCTGAGGCATAAAAGAATTTCTTAATCAAAGCTGCCATAACATGGCTACTATTACTATCATAATTATCACCTGGACCATATAGGTTAGTTGGCATTAAGGTTATGGCATCAAATGAATATTGTTTACTAAGAGCTTCGCATAATTTTAAACCAGCTATTTTTGCTATTGCATACCATTCGTTTGTTGGTTCAAGATTACCCGATAAAAGTGACTCTTCTTCAATTGGTTGAGAAGCATACTTTGGGTATATGCAACTACTACCCAAAAATAGTAATCTTCTAACTCCAGACTTCCAGGAAGTTTCAATTATGTTTGTCTGAATCTTTAAATTCTCAAGTAAGAATTCTGTAGGATTTCTAGAATTTGCCAATATCCCCCCAACTTTAGCAGCCGCAATAATTACTACATTTGGACTATTCAATTTAAACCATTCTTCTACTTGATTTAAATTTAACAAATCAAGTTCACTCCTTTTGGGAATTAAGATCGATCCCCCATTTTTAGGATTACCATATCCTTTTGATTTTAATTTTCTGTAAATTGCCCCTCCTGCCATGCCAGAACCTCCAGCAACAAAAAATTTATCATTTAAAAATATCTCTTTAACCATTTTGTATTACGCAAAAATTAATGATTTTTATATCGACTATATTAATCTATAAATATTTAAATTTTTAGAAACACCCTTTTTTATTAAGAAGATTAAGTTGTCTTTGATCTTAATAATTAAAAATTTAATTTCAAATTTTTACCAAGATAACGGCATTTTCTTTTGTCATTCAAAAATGGAATAAAGAAGGTTGTGATTATTTTTTAAAAAAACTATTCTTTTGAACTGTAAATATTAAAACCTTTTTTTCTTAAAATTGATTCTTTTCTAGATTGTTCAGAATCTTCTTTAATCATTTCAGAGATTAGTTCTTCTATTGATATCTTTGGTTGCCAATTTAGTTTCTTTCTGGCTTTGGATGAATCTCCCAGAAGTTCATCAACTTCAGTGGGCCTAAAATATCTACTATCAATTCTTATAACAATCTCTCCAGTGTCACTCCTTTTGCCAACTTCATTTATACCTTCACCTTCCCAAAATATACCTTTACTTCCTTTTTTATCACTCCATCCTAATTTATTCGCACATAACTCTATGAATTCTCTAACACTATGCATCTTGCCTGTGGAAATTACAAAGTCCTCAGGTTTTTCTTGCTGAAGCATTAACCATTGCATGTAAACATAATCTTTAGCATGCCCCCAATCACGTTTGGAATTAAGATTTCCCAAATATATACATTTTTCTAAACCATAATGAATTCGGCAAAGACCTCTTGTAATTTTTCTCGTGACAAATGTTTCACCTCTTCTTGGACTCTCATGATTAAAAAGAATTCCATTACAGGCGTACATATCATATGCTTCTCGATAGTTGACGATGATCCAATATGCATATAGTTTTGCTACTGCATAGGGACTTCTAGGATAAAAAGGTGTTGTTTCTTTTTGAGGAGATTCTTGTATAAGGCCATATAGCTCACTAGTGCTGGCTTGATATATTTTGGTTTTCTTTGTAAGATTTAAAATTTTTACTGCCTCTAAGATTCTTAAAACACCAATTGCATCGCAATTAGCAGTGTACTCTGGCGTCTCAAAACTAACTGCTACATGACTTTGAGCTCCAAGATTATAAATTTCATCTGGTTTTATTTTTTCAATGATTTTTAAGATATTTGTACTGTCAATTAAATCTCCATAATGAAGAAAAAATTTATTTTTATCCTCATGAGGGTCCTGATAAAGTTTATCTATACGAGATGTATTGAAGGAACTTGATCTTCTTTTGATTCCATGAACTTCATAACCTTTATCTAAAAGTAGTTCTGCCAAATAACTACCATCTTGTCCAGTAATGCCAGTAATTAGTGCTTTTTTGTTAATTATTTTAGTCATTATTCCTATGCTAGATAAAAGTTTCTAATTTAAATGATTGATTTTAAGTTTGAAATAATAATCTTATACTGAACATATTTATTTTACCAAATTGTTAATAATTAAAATATTGAGAATATTTATAGCTGAAATAAATCTTTTAAAAATATTTATAATTAAATTTAAATAATCCAAAATATATTATCTGATCATTTAAAAACTATATAAAATTTAATAATAATTTTTATGAGTAAAAAATTCAATTAAATCTATATGCAATTATTGGCTTAATAAAGTTTTTCTGTTTTTAAGATGTATTTATGCAGAATATTAGTGACGTTAATTTCAAAAAATAAATAAAGGATATAAATCAATACTCAAAAATTATATTAATTTGATTTGCAAAAAAAATCATAGAAATTTATTTTAAATCTTTGAAAACATTCTTTAAATAATTCAGAAATATAATCTATTTTTTGTACTCTAATTTTAAAAAATTTATTCTTTCAAATTTATTATTATTTTTAATGCAAAAGGTAAAAGTATTTTTAAAAGATATTTATTTATTTAAACTAGGTAAGTTGAGTTGTTATTTTAATCGAATTATCTTTAATCTTTTTTAGATTATTATTTACTATAATTTAGTCTTATATTAAATATTATGGATAATTTAACAGAATTTATAATCAAATAATCTAATATCTTTTTATGAAAACATTATTAATTACAGGTGGTGCTGGATATATTGGGAGTCATACTTGTTTAAATCTCTTAAGCAATGGTAATGAAATTTATATTTTAGACTCTTTCGTAAATAGTTCTCCTGAAGTATTTGAAAAAATAAAATTAATCTTAAAAGAGAATAATAAATTTGAAAATGTAAAACTCAAAATTTATAAAGGCAGTCTTAAGGATGAAGACCTTTTAAATGAAATTTTTTCTAATGCATCTGCTTCAGGAAGACCAATTGAAGGAGTTATTCATTTTGCTTCATTGAAATCAGTATCTGAATCTTTATTAGATCCTATTAAGTACTGGGATGAAAACCTCGTAGGTACAATTAATCTTTTAAAAGCAATGAATAAAAATAATTGTAAAAACATTGTTTTTAGTAGCAGTGCTACTGTTTATGGAATAAAGCCTGATGGATCTGCTTTAAGAGAATCTGATCAAATTAAACCTACTAACCCTTATGGATTTACAAAATCGACAATTGAAATTATACTTCTTAATCTTTTTAGTTCTTGCAAAGAATGGAAAATAATAAATTTGAGGTATTTCAATCCTATTGGTGCTCATTCTTCAGGTTTGATAGGTGAAAACCCTCTCAATAATCCTGCAAATATTTTCCCCAATATTTGTCAGGTTGCTGCTGGAATTAAACCTAAATTATATATTTATGGCAAAGATTGGTTAACAAAGGATGGCACTTGCGAAAGAGATTTCGTTCATGTATTGGATGTTGCCGAGGCTCATATATTATCAATTAATTATTTATATAAATCGTCAAGTCAGTTTTTAAATATTAATATTGGAACTGGTAACCCTACAAGCATATTAGAACTGGTAAAAACTTTCGAAAAGGTCAATAATTTGAAAATTAGTTATGAATTTGTCGATAGAAGACCAGGGGATATTTATAGATCATTCGCAGATGTTGGCTTTGCTTATGAAATATTAAATTGGAAATCTAGTAGGAATCTCAAAGAAATGTGTGTTGATGGATGGAAATGGCAAAAAAATCAAATGTAAATTATTCAAGCAAATTTAATCGAGACAATTAAAAAAGATTATCAGGCAGTAAAAAATAAATTTATTTATAATCATTGTTTTATTAAGGGCATTAATATCTTTAATTAATCTTGTTCTTAAAATTTAAAAGTTTGTTCACATAAATAACTAATTTATTATAGGCAGATTACCTTAGCAAAAAAGTATCTTTATAGAAGAAAAATAAAAATATTTATGTGTCTATTTAGAGAAAAAAATTGTTTCTAAAGGAGTGATTTTAAGTATTGAGAACAAATACCTTTATTCAAAAAATTAGAATGATGTTCAGTTCAGAATGTGAATTAAATATTTTTCAACTTTTATTAGTTCGGCCATAATTATCTTTAAATCTTTCAATGTCATCCTCCCCTAAATAATTGCCGCATTGAACTTCTATTATCGATAGAGATGATTTCATTAGATTAGAAAGTCTATGTTTTGATTCTTTAGGAATATAACAACTTTGATTTTCATATAATAAAAATTCTTTTTCATCAATTTCTACAACAGCTTCACCTTTTACCACAACCCAGTGTTCGGATCTATGTTGATGTTTTTGTAGAGAAAGTTTTTCTCCTGCCTTAACTGATATCAGCTTAACTTTCCAGTTTTTATCCTCCACTATCGTTTCATAATGTCCCCAGGGCCTATAGATTCTTTGATGATTTAGACCTTCGAAAATATCTTTTCTTTTAAGTATATTTACGATATCTTTAACTTTTTGATTCTCAGCCATATTAGAAATCAAAATTGCATCACTAGTTTCAATAATTGCTAAATCTCTAATGCCGATAGTTGCAAGAAGTCTCTTTTCACTTCTTAGGTAACAATTTTTTGAATTTTTTGTGATTATTTTTCCTTTAATAAAATTCCCATTAGAGTCTTTTGGCGCAATTTTCCATATTGCGTCCCAACTTCCTATATCGTTCCATCCACAATCCAGAGGTAAAACAAAAGCTTTACTAGTTTTCTCGAAGACCGCTATATCAATAGAAGTATTTGAACATTTTTCAAAAGTATTTTTTTCTAATCTTAAAAAATCTAAATCTGTAGAGCTTTTACTAAGACATTCTTGACAATTAATTTTAATTTTTGGAGAGAATTTTTTTATTTCTTCTAATATTATTGACGCTTTAAAAACAAATATGCCACTATTCCATAAATATTTTTTATTTTTGAAAAGTAATTTTGCTTTTTCTTGATCTGGTTTTTCTAGGAATTTTTCTACTTGTATGGGAATTAATTCATTTTTCCTGAATTCACTTTTGGATTTAATGTAACCATAACCAGTTGCAGGATGAGTTGGCTTGACACCAAAAATTACTAAATTCCCCTTTTCTGCTTCTGGAATACTTGCCCTTATAGTTTCTAGGAATTCCTCTTTTCTCTCAACTTGATGATCTGAAGAAAGTATAATAAGAGTTGGATCCATACCTTTTTTTTTAAAATATTCACTTGCTTTTAAAGCGGCAATAGTTATTGCTGGGGCAGTATTTCTTCCTGATGGTTCTAATATTATTTCTAATGGATCAATATTTATCTTTTTCATTTGATCCCCTACAACAAATCTATGTTCTTCGTTGCATATTATTATTGGCTTAGTAATAGATTCTAAATTTGCTATTCTCCTATATGTTTGTTGAAGCAAAGTGTATTCGTCCCTATCAAGCAAATTGAGATATTGTTTTGGGAAACTTTCTCTAGATAAAGGCCATAATCTCGAACCGGTTCCTCCAGCTAAGATAATTGGAATGATAGGACTCATTTTCATATTGAATTATTATCTTTGGTTTAGAAATAAATAACATCTATTTTAAGAAAAGTATTCTTTTTCTTATGTGGAATCTTTTTAAATAATCTAAGAAATTGAAGAACATAAATTACTTTAGTTAAAAATTACTTAAGTTTCTTACTTTTCTTTAATCCCATAATAATTCTTCAAGTCAAACTATGTTTAATATATAAATTTTTTTTTAATTAAGTCACCTTAGTTATATTTATGATTTGTGATCTGACTTTTGTTGAATTAATAATAAATGCCTTTACAAAAAATCTATTAGTTTTCAAAGTTAAATTTTAGTAATAAGAAAATTAATTTCCTTGGGATTTATTTTTTATATTAAAATTGCTTACTAACTTTATTGGGTAATACATATATATTTTTAAAGTATAATTAGAAATACTTAAATTTCTTTACAATACTAATGTTATTTAAAATACCCGATCTTTGTAAAAAGATCATTGTTACAGGAGGAGCTGGCTTTATTGGGGGACACTTAGTTAGGAAATTATTAAGTCATTCTAAATGCCAAATATTTAATATTGATAAAATGGGATATGCAAGTGATTTGACTGGTATCAATAATAAAATCAAACAGCATGGTGGCTTGTTGGGTAGTAGGCATAATATTATTAAAATTGATATTTCAAATAAAGATGTTCTTTCAAAGACTTTTAAAAAAATTGATCCAGACTTTGTCTTTCACCTCGCCGCTGAAAGTCATGTTGATAAATCAATAGAAGGTCCAGAAATATTTGTAAAAAGTAATGTACTAGGTACTTTTAATTTACTAGAAGTTTCAAGGGAACATTATGATCATCTTTCGAGTGAAAGGAAGAAAGTATTTAGATTACATCATGTAAGTACTGATGAAGTATTTGGATCTTTAAATGATAAAAGTAAGTTTTCTGAAAAAAGCTCTTATAGACCAAATAGTCCTTATTCAGCAAGTAAAGCTGCTAGCGATCATTTTGTTAGAGCTTGGAGTTCAACATATGGATTACCTATCTCAATATCTAATTGCAGTAATAATTTTGGACCATGGCAATTACCTGATAAGTTAATTCCTCTTGTGATTTGTAAGGCTATTAATGATGAATTAATTCCAATTTATGGCAATGGAAAAAATATAAGAGATTGGTTATTCGTAGAAGATCATGTTGAAGCAATTTTAAATGTAGCATTTAAAGGATTAAAAGGATCTACATACTGCATTGGTGGATGTAATGAATATTCAAATCTTCAGGTTGTTAATTTAATTTGTGATTATTTGAATGAAGAAGTTCCTAAAAAAAATGATTATAAAGAGCAAATATCTTTTGTTGAAGATAGACCAGGTCACGATTTTAGATATGCGATTGATAATGCACTTATATGTCATGATTTAGGATGGCAACCAAGATATTCTTTTGAGGAAGGATTAAGAACCACTATTAGTTGGTATTTAGAAAATATTAATTGGTGCAAAAAGTTTATTTAATTGCTTATTGTAATACTTGTTTTAATATAGAGATTACTTTTTAGAAATTTAATTTATTTCAGTTTTTTCGTTTATATATCCATAATTAAAAAATAAAAAATCAATTATGAATTAAAATAGAAAAAAGTTATTTAATTAATCTTTGAAAAAAATATTACTTTGGTCAAGTTCCCTTGTTTTATTTGGGTTTATAAATCCTATTTCATCAAGTTCTTTTTTAGAAATTAAAAATCAATTTGAAGATTCAGAAATTAGATTTAACAAAATAAAATATGGAAACTATCCAAACTTAGTCTTTTTAGAAAAAAAAGAAGTTAAGAATATTAAAAATAATTTCAAACTACCTTTAGAGTTAAAGATATTTTTAAATGTTATACCAGAAAACTTAGCACTTGAATCTAATCCAAAAGATAAAATTTTTAGTGTTGATATTGATTCAAATACTCAATCGAGAATAGGGTCTAAGTTTATTGCTGAAGGTGATGTTTTAATTAAATCATCTAATGGAATAATGCGAGCTTCGAAATTTTCCTATGATAAAGAATTAGAAAAAATTATTATTGAAGGAAATATAGACTTTAAAACTGAAACGCAATTCTTAAAGGCAGAAACTATTGAATATGACTTTATTAAAAAAAGAGGATTTATTTTGAAAGCATTTGGTTCAATTGATTTTCAATCTCTTAATGATATTTTTGATTCTGAAAAGAGTAGTAATTTGAGTGAAAATTTTGAAAAAGATTTTCAAATAAAAAATGTTATTTTAGATAGCTCTTCTAATATTAAATTTAAAAAAAATGAGGCAGAAGTAAATGCTAAATTAAATCCAACAAAAAGAACTAGATTTAAGTCTGATAAGATAGATATCAATAACGATGTTTGGAGTGCATCAGAACTAAAATTAACAAATGATCCTTTTAACAAACCTCAATTAATAATTAATAATAAAGACTTTAGATTAATAAGAAAAAATAACGATACTAAAATAAAAACAAAATGGTCTAGTTTAACTTTTGAAGATAAGTTAACGATTCCAATTGGACCAAGAAATATTAATCTTGATAGTGAAAGTTATTTTAGATGGGGATTAGCATACGATAAGCAAAAATATGACGGATTATCTATTTACAGAAATTTTGACCCTTTATTCTTTGGCGATCAAGAGAGAACTAAATTTGATTTTCTTGGTAAATTTAATATACAAAGGTTTTTAAGTGGTAAAACCCAAAGTTTTTCTCTTGAAAATGAAAATATTTTAGGGGATAAAATAGAACAAGATGCAAATATCCTAGATTTCTTTGGTTTAGATGCTGGGATAAATAGTTCAATTGAAAATTGGAATTTTAATTTAAAAGCTGAAACAAATTCTCTTGATTATGAAAAATTAGATAAAGTTCTCGAGGGTAAAAGCTATCTAGCTAAAAACATTTATTCAAGAAATGATAATAAAAATTTTTCGAGTGGAGATATTGTCTTTTTTGGTACATTTCGAGAGAAAACTAATAATGGTTCTCTTGGGGAAATCTTAGTTAACAATTCATATGGTGTATTTTATGATTTTGAATCTTATAAGAATGAAAAAAATTCTAATGTAACGAGAAATCTCTCTTTAGGTTATGGAAAATACGAAGCACCTTCAAGAATTAATTCTAAAAATCTTATTTCAAAACAGAGGTCAAATTTATCTATAAAACAAAAAAATGAATATGTTTTATGGCAACCTAAAATCCAAGAATTTTTAACTGAGGACTATAAATATAGTCCTTCAATAATAAATCAAGGCTTGTTTTGGCTCCTTGAAGGTAATGCCGATTTCTTCAGATATGATGATGGAAATAAACAGGATGTCATTTTAATAAAAACTGGCCCCAAATTAGTTTTGGGATATTTCAAGAAAAATTATTTTGACTATACTGAATTGCAACTTTATCCAAGATTTAAATTCAATAGGGGTAATAGTCCTTTCAGTTTTGATCAGGTTGTAGATAGTAGTGTTGTTGAATTCAATATTAAACAAAGATTATATAAAGCTTTAGCAGTAAAGTTTTCTGGTGATTTTAATTTAGAAAAAAATAATTCCAACGATCATTTTATTAATCCTACAATTGAAATATCATGGAACAGAAGAGCTTATAATATAAGCCTATTTTATAATTTAGATAGTGAGGAAGGGGGTATAAATTTTGATATATATTCCTTTAACTTTAGAGGCCTTGGTAGGAAATTTAAGTAATTTAATTAACATTATTAAAAATATTTATAGCTTGTGTATAAAAAAAGACTCTGGATTATCTTAACTTCTTAAAAGTTCCCTAACATATTTTATGATATCTAAATTAGTTTATATATATTTTTCAGACCTTTATTTGAGAATTTTTTTTAATCTTAATAAGATGTTTAGTAATTACTAGAAATTTAAAGATTTTTTATTTATAGTGATGTAAATATTATTTTGATAGTTTTTGAATTTAAAATTAAAAATTTTTGCATTGTATAAATCTTCCCAAATTAGATATCTTATTTCGGGTTCTATCTTTACTGTAATTGGACCATCTCTATTTATATTAATTTCTTCTATATTGAATCCTAGATATGCGATTCTTTTTTCAGAAATAATTACTCATTTTTTAAGATTCAATATTATGACTTTATGGGTTTTTCAAACAAAAATAAATAATAGTTCACTTAAGGCTTATATTAAAGCTACAATCCCTCTTTTCATAGTAAATTTTTTTATTGTAAATATATTTATAAGCTTCTTGGGTACAATAAGTACAGCACTAATTTCTGGAGTTTTTTCCGCAACTATTGGATACTTATGGAATAAATATTGCTACAGTAGAACAACAAAAAATTAAAAAGTAAAAAATTAATGGAATGATCAGTAATAATTTAGGTGATAAAAGAATATTTTTAATTTTATTTTGTTTTAAGAGAAATACTTTGGGGGTGAAATTTGATTAATTTCATAGCTATAAATTTAATGGTTTAAAAATTATTTTTATGAAACTTTGAATGAGATCTCTACACCTTTTTAATTTATATTTACTCTATTATTTGAAACTTTTTATTAAATTTTTTTTTAAGCAATCTATAAAAATATATTCAAAATAATTAAGTTTTGGGCTTAGTTAATTGATAATTTAGTGAGTAATGAAATTAATATTTTGCAAAAATTCTAAAAGTATATTATCAGTATCATTTACCTTAAAAGGTGTATTATTTATTGCATAAATTTACATAAGATTTTTAAAAATTTTAAGGATTTGGATCAAAAATAAATGCAATATTAATATTTAGTAGTAAATCATTTTTATTTAGCTTTGATAGATATGTAAAATTTTGGAATTTATTCTTTAATTTTGAACTGAAAGAAATTAAATATGCTTTTATAATCGCATAAAATATTTTCATAAATATTTTAAAATAAATTCAAATGCTAAAATAAATTCAAACAAAAATATTTTCATGAGAATTATTAATAGTGATGAAAAAAATATAAATCATCTGATAAATATTTTATCTTGTGTCTCATTCTTATCATTCTTATTTATAATTTTTCATCACACTTTTTTGATTTTTAGCTTTACTGAAGGTTGGTATTCAAGTTGGGCTTCTACAAATACTTTTTCTGAACTTTATTCTTCAGGTTTCCCGTTCCCCCCTATTTACATAACTTTTTACAAATTAGTTTTAAATTTAATAGATTTTTTTTCAATAGATCGTTACTTTGGACTTCGCATTGTTGGGGGATTCATATCTTTAATAAATCTCTGGATTATATTTAGAATTGCAAAAAATTTAGGAAGTAAAACAAACTTTTCTTTATTAATTTCAAGTTGCTCTCTGATTATATTCAGTTCAATGGAAGCGTTTGTTATTTATGACTATACCCCTTTCTTAGGAATCATAATAAGTTCATTGGCATTGATAATTACTGAAAAAGAAAGGAAAATTTACTTTCTAAGAATTAATTTATTTCCTTATTTAAGAAATATTTTTACTTCATTATTATTAATAGCTTTAATAGGATCAAAACAAAGCGCAATTCCTATAGCTATATTATTTATTTTGGTTTATGGTTTAACAAGAAGAAAGAAATTAGAAAGGATAAATTTTTTATCTACGATATTACTCTTTTTAGTCCTTTATATACTTTATTTTGTAAATAACATTGGTTATGAACAATTTTTAGATATTTATACAAATGCAGAATACAAAGGCGGAGCAGACAAAATAATTAAAAGGCTACCAAAAATACTTGTTTCATCTTCTTTAAAACTTAATCCAGGATTGCTTTTTAGAATTGTAAGAGAATCAATTATTTTCTTAATAGTTTTTTTGCCCGTGGGAATTACCTCTTTAAATATTTTTAAAATATTTAAAAGCAAGAGATATTTGTTAATTATTTTGATAAGTTCCTTTCTTACAGTATTTGGATTATTTCTAATCCCACAAGCCACTAATGATATGACTGCTATAGTTAGAACTATTAGGGAATCGGGTGTTGGATTTTTAATATTTTCAATTCTACTGGGATTATCAACTTTCATATTTTATCCAAGTTTAGAAAACTATAAAAAGAAACTTATCCTTTTGCTTCTAACTTTTCTTTCTAGCATTATCTTAACTAATGTCATGTCAGGCGGTACAGGAGCTTTTGATAGCTTTTTGATAATTCCAGTTTTTGCTATTCTGATTTATAAATTAATAGATGAATTGAAAATATATGAAAACTCTGATCAATTAATAAAAACAAAAAAAATAATTTTCTCAATATTTGGTAGAGTTTTTAATTTTCATGATTATAAGAATTTTGAATACCTTTTCAAGAAAGCATATTTTATAATCATAAAAATTTTAAAACTGTTATTTTCTGGAATAATTGCTTGCATTTCTTTTGCAGGTATGGCGGATATCTATGCTAAAGGATATACATGGTGGGGAATGGTTGAGAAAAGCGATAATGCATTCCTTTTTGACAAATTAATATTTTTCAAGAAACCAACCAGAAATAAAATTCCAGGATCATTTTTTATGTCATATGATCAAAGAATGTATACTGATAGAAGCCTTCAAATAATAAATAATTATTCAAACAGTAATAATATTTTAGCTTTTCCAAATATACCTTACTTTTATGAAGCTTCTTCTAAAGATTCATTTGCAGGAACACCTCTAAATTGGATAGATGTTACAAGTTCAAAATCTTCTGAAATGCAAAAAAATGAATGGAATCAAAATAAACCAGAGATAATTATTTTTAACTTTATGCATTCGGATGTTTATAATATTCAGGCCAGGGCATTTAGTAATGAAAAACTAGGTGAACATTCTTTTAAATACATAAATTCTAATATTTTAGATGAAATAATAAACGGTAAATATATTATTTTAGATTCCTATCTTGCTTCAGATACTGGATATGGATTATTTACTCTTGTAAGAAAAGATATTTTTGAAAAAAATAATTCTAAATCAAATATTGATTATTCAAAAAAACAATTTGATATTATAAAAACTAAATTAGAAATTAATGCAGATATTTTAAAAAAGGGTTTTCCTTATTCAACAATTGTATGCATGGATAAAAATGAAAATTATGCAAAAGAATTACATCTAGATTTATTTAAAAAAAATAATATAGATTGTAAAAACTCTAGTCGAGTTAATCTTTCAGATAAAAAACTTTTTAAAGATGAATATTCTTTCAATATGATTGAAAAGAAAACTATTGAAATATCTGAAAGAAATAATTTATATATAGAAAGCTTAAAAGATAATGAATTCGCCAACAATGTAGTTGTTTTCACATATTTATTCTCTTTGTTCAATTATTAAAAAAATTATTGCATTTATATGTAATTCAAATTAAGTCTTCAAATAGAATATTTATTTATATATTGCTTTTTGCTTTACTTTCTTTTTAATGGGTTTTAATCTTGACAATATTTGTCCTTGCCTATCAAGAACTATGGCTATTAAAATGCAAAATCCAGAATTAAATATCAGCATCAATATTAATATAGTAGCTATTCCAGGTCCTAAGCTATTCCAAAAAAATATTTTTCTGAAGATTGTTAATACTATTAATAGAAAACTAATACTTGTTAATATGAATGAGTAAAAACCTGCAAACCGTGGAATTCTGGTTGTATTTCTTATTACTGTTTTCAAAGCCTCTTTTGTATAATCTATAAGGCTATAGGATGAGTTACCATCATTCCTCTCAGCGTGAAAATATTTAAATGACTTAATTTTGTTAGTTTGGGTTGGGAGAAGTATTCTTAAAGTTGGTTCTTCAAAATTGTTATCATTAAATCTATTTATTAAACTTCTTGAATATAATCCAAAGCCACTATACCTTGAGTTGAATTTTATGAGACCAAAGACCTTCAAAATTTTATAATAAATACCTCTTAGATACCACATTAAAATATTTTCTTTTTGGTGAGACTTTATTCCAATTGCTGCTTCATAACCATCTTCAAATGCTTCTGCAAATTTAAGTATTAAACTAGGAGGTTCCTGTAAATCTGCTGCAATTAAGCAAACAACATCCCCAGAACTTTTAAAGAGACCCTCAAGCGGGGATAAAATAGGCCCATAATTTTTATCATTAACATAGAGTTTTACATTATTATCTTTTTCTCTAATTGAAAGAACTTTTTCTACTGTGCTGTCATCGCTGCAATTATCAATTATTAAGTATTCATAATCATCATATTTTGGGAACTTTTTTTTTAATTTATAAAATGATTTTATACTTTCTTGATAATGTTTTTCTATATTTAATTCCTCTCTAAAAGTTGGAACTACGAAACTAATCTTCATACCAATAGAAATAATTAATAAATAGATAATCTTCCATAAATAATAACATCTTAATTAAATTTAAAAAGTTAATATTGATTATTTTCTCGTATTAAATTATAGATTTTTAAAAAAATTAAAGATTATTTTTAAAGAAATTTTTAAGAAATATCTTTCATTGTTTCCTTTATTTGCGAGGTCAGTGTATTCGGTTCAATATTATAATTTTTTAATAAATTTATGAAATCTTTTGTATCACAAGAATAATTATTTTCCTCTAGCTTAAAATCAATATTTTCCTGAAATTTTGGTAAAGAATACATTTTAGTAATGTATGTTGCAAGTTCAATTAAATTTAGAGTTATGGATGCTGAATTAATTATGTTGCCAGATAGTTTTGTTTTATTTTCATCATTAAGCCAATTTATTCCTAACTTAGCTATGTCTGATGCAAATCCATAACTTCTAATTACATTATTTTTTGATTTAATTATTATTGATTTATTGCATTTTGCATTTAATAAAAAATTACCAAAAGCAAATAAGTTTGGATCTTTTATGAATCTTCCAGAAAGAGCAAATATCCTCATTACTATTGAGTTTGATGTTGAAGATAATATTTTTTCTTCGCTATATTTTAAATATTCATATGGGCTATTAAGCAAATCATTTTTATTAGGAATTTTATTGTCAAAAATCCTAGCTGCGCCGGAAGATATTACTACTATTTCGGAATTTTTTGAACATTCTAATAATTCAGCAACAGAAGAAGTAATACTTTTATTTATATCTATATAATTTTCAATTCCATACTCACTAATCTTTTCTCTTGTAAGAAATGCAGTATGTATTATTTTCAGGTTATTTTTATTATCTATATATTCATTGATTGATTTAAGAGGAAAAATAGGAATGCTGATTTGATTCCCTGAATAGGCAGTGCTTTTTATTACTGTTTTCTTGCTTCCAAATGCTAGAACACTTTTATTAAATAATTCGGCAGGATAGATTTTTTGCAGTTCATGAAGAAAATTCCTACCTACCCAACCTGTTGCGCCAGTAACTATAAAAAGACCTTTTTTAAAAAATTTATAATTCATTCTTTAAGGAATCTATCTAAATCAAGTGGTTTATTTATTCTGTGCATATCTTTAAAATTTATATTATTACCATAACCATAAGAAGCATATATAAATTCAAAACAGCTTTCTTTGGTAGCAAGATAATCTGATATTGTATCACCAACAAAATATCTACTTATTTTTTTTTGTGTTTTTAGATCAATGTATCTAAGATAATTATTTTTAGACTTTACCACTCCCTCAGACCATTCTTTTATACATTCACTAGATTTATCTGGACAAAAATATTTTTCAAAAAATTTATTTAGATTAAAAAATTCCAATGATCTACAAGTAATATTAAAAGGTTTATTAGTTAGGATGAATAAGTTGTTATCCTTTTTAAGAAGGCTAAGAACCTCTATCATTTTTGGATATACCTTATAATATTTATAACCTTCATTGTCATGATGAAGTCTAAATTCCTTAATTATTTCTGAAATGATTTGATCATTAATATTTGAGTTTATTACTGATTTAAGATAACTTTTTAAAGGTGGGCCTATATAATTTTTAAATTCTTTCTTAGGTATTAATTTTAGATTATATTTTTCACAAGCATAATTAAGCGAATAATAAATACCATCTAGACTATTAAATATAGTCCCATCAAGATCAAAACAAAAAATTGACATTTTTGTTTTGATCTATTTACCTCTGTCGAGAATAAAGTTTCTCAAAGATTGGTTCTCTTGATACGGGCCATCAACGTCATCAATTGTTAACTTTTGGTCTATATCGATGTCCTTTATTAACTTTTCTCCATTAATTATTTCTCTACAAGATAGCTGACCTTTATGTAGTGGAATCGCCAAATAAAAATCTTCGTCGAAAGATTCTGAAGAAAAAACGTAACCTTTTTGTAAAGCTTTTTTTGAATAAACTCCTCTAACTAATTCATCAAGATATTTTCTTTCTTTGGATGAAACATTACGTCTAGATGACGTTGAACCTCCAGACATCTCTCTTGCCTTATGAAAAGCCCTAAACCATGTATCAACTTGGTGAGGTAAAGAGCAATATTTTGAAACAGGTACTTCCTCGTAATCAATATCTATATGCCTTTCCCATGTTCTTGCACCTTTCCCATAACTCAGAAGCATAGAATTCTCCCAATCAGTCATTTCATGTGTGGAAAACCCAATCACATGATTAGGATATCTATTTTTCAAGTAGTCTATTTGATTTAATTCTAGCTCTGAATCTTCAGATGGATAGAGTGATACACAGTGGTTTATAGCAAGAGGAATATTTCTATGTTCAAAAAACTTAACGCAATCATCAATATTTTTTTCAGTTGCCCCCCCAGTCGATATAATTACTGGCTTTTTTAAAGAAGCAATCTTTTCTAGCAATGGCCAAGTGGCTATATCGGAACTGGCTACTTTGATAATAGGCAAATCAAACGTACCACATAGTTGAACTGATGCCTCATCAAAAGGAGTTGCCATTGGTATACATCCGCAATTCACTACTTCATCAATTAAATCTTTAAATTCATCTATGGATAATTTAGTGGCTTCAGTTTTCTTAATATATCTTGATTCTGTAAAACCCTTAAATGAAGGATGTATAAATGAATCAACATCCCTAAATTGGAGTTTTATTGCAACCTTTACAGAGTTAACTCTTGCTACTGTTGCAAAATCTCTTACTATCTTCAGACCTCTCTCTAAATTGCCCCAATGATTATTGGCTAATTCAAGCACAAAAAGATTTTCGAAGATTACTCTATCATTTTGAGAAATCATAATTTTGAGTCTTTACTTAATCTCATAACATAATATCTTAACATATTTGTAAATTTACAAGTTCAAAAATACTATATAAATTTTTGAGAATTTAGAAGATAGTTTGTTAAATATCTTTGAAATTTAAATTTTAATTTTTATCTTCTAAACATTTAATTATTGAATTTGGAACTTTCTCTTTGCTTAAAATAAACGAATAACGATAAGAGTAATTTTCTTTTAAAAATTCTATTGCTTTGATCGATATACCTCCCAGATCTCCACAAATTGTGACTCTCATTTTTGAATTTTTAATGTGATTATTATCAATGAAATTTATGATTTTTATATATTGATTTAACCATAAGCAAATTAGTTTAATTGGAGAATAAGAACAAACTTTATTAATAGAAGTATAGACATTGTTTAAATATTTAAATTGTTGGGCATCAAAACCTGGGAAATATAAAAGAGAGGCATCATCAGATATAGATTTTTTGAAAATATCAATATTTAAAGAATAAAATGCTTCAATTAGATCCTTAAATGTATATTTTGTATTTTTGCAATAATCAGAAAAAATTCTTCCACATGGAATATGAGATATTACTGAAACTTTACCAACATTAGGATAATTTCGATAAAAAGCACTTTTTGATTTAAGTGATCCTTTAAATATTATTTGAGACCCTGTGCCCCAATTTATTACTATATCTGAAATTGTTAATGAGGAATAGGTAGTTGCTTGTAAATCTCCAATCTCTGGGAATATCTTTATAGTATTCTTGATATTTATTAAATTACTATTTTTAATTTCTAAAAAGGTATCTGAAAATTTATTTTTTTTATTTATTTTTTTAGTAATCATTTTTTTAGGCAAGCAAGTAGACTCCCAAAATTGAATTGATGCAGGAGTTTCGAAGTTAAAAAAATAATTAAAAATTAGTTGAAATGGTGTCAAAAAATTTTGTACTTTTATTTTATCTTTCATAAATATTTCTCTTATATTTTTTGTACTTAAATAATATTCCTTATCTTCAATTAAAATCTTATTAATAGGCATTGACAATAAAGTTGGCTGACCATTTTTAATATATATTTTGCTATTTTTGTTTTTATTTGGCATATCATTCCATGTTGATAAAAATGGCTCACCATTTTCAAGAATTCCTGCTAGACAATGCATTTGACAGCTACTTAAAACAAATACTTCTTCACTAGATTGACTAATTTCTTTTATAAAAAAATTTATTTCCTTTGCAATTTTTTTTAAACTTTTTTGTAAATAAAATTCAGGATTTGGATTTAAATCTTTTATGAAAAAATACTTTTCATTTGTTATTTTTTTATCTTGATTAAGACTCCATAATTTTAATCTAGTAAATCCCCAATCAATAATAAAATATCTTTTTCTTATTTCGTCCATTCAATAAATTTTCCAATTGAATCTCTAATAGATTCGACAATCTCATTACTATTGGATGAGAAATAATGTTTATAAAAAATCATATCTCCTGGTTTATTTATAATAATAAGTGGCACACTTTCTCCATCTCCTTTTTTATCAAATTTAAACTGATCAACAATATCAGAGGGATTAATATGATTTAGAAAACGAAAATCACCATTACATTCTTTTAAAGTAGATTTAATAGCTATTGAAATTTTTTGAAATATCTCTTCATTCATAAATTTCTTACTACATGAAAACTTATTGGCAATTTGAATGCCTAACAAAACCGCTAAGCCATGAGGGATTTTGAAATTTGATAATTTTTCAATTGAATGGCCAAATGTATGCCCATAATTCATTGATCTTCTGACATCAATTTCATATTCATCAAAATCAACAACCGATTTTTTTATAGATAAAGATAATTTCAAAGCTTTTTCATAATCATCTAAATTACAATTATTAGGTTCAATAATATATGGCAAGAGGTTTAAATATTCTTCAATAGCTGAGGACGAAGCAGTAATACAGAGTCTTAACATTTCGGAGAGACCAGCTCTATGTTCAAGGATTGGCATTGTATTTATTGTAAACATAGGGATAATTACTTCTTTAGGTGCTGAAAATAAGCCAAGGATATTCTTTGCATTAGACGTATTCACAGCACACTTAGCCCCAACACATGAATCTAATTGCCCTAATGTGGTTGTTGGAAGATAAGAAAAGGGTTGACCTCTTCTAAATAATGCACATGCACATGCTGTAATATCTTGAATTATTCCACCTCCAATGGCTATAACCTTATTCCCTTTAGAAATATTTTCTCCAATAAATTCATTAATAAGTTCCAAAACAGTATCTAAGTTTTTATTTTCTTCTTTTGCTTCTACTGTAAAAATTATTGATTTTAAATCACTTGGGATTGGATACAGTTCTTTTACTTTTTTATCTATGATAATAAAATCAGCAGTTCTTAAAAGAGAAATATATTGATCAATATTTTTTATGCAGGAAACATTATATTTTTTCGGAAACGAATTAATTTTAAAAGGAAAATCCTCAACTTCATAATTTAAAGAGCTGCCGTTTATTGAGTAATTCTCTATTTTTTTTTTGTTAATAGATGTTGATTTAGTCATGAGTCAAAAATTCCACCACTTATCATACCACCATCAACTGTAATAAAAGTGCCAGTCTGATAAGGGTTTGTAGCTCTTATGTTATTTAACAAAACTTTGGACATTTCTAAAGGTGTTCCAAACCTTTTCTTGCCAATCCTTTTGCTTAACTCATCTTGCATTTCTTTAGTAAGGTTAGCAGAAGTTAATTTTGTTTTAAAAAATCCAGGCCTATATCCCATGAATTGGGTTTCTGGATACTCCAGCGCAAGACATTTGATTGATGCCTCTAAAGCATGTTTAGAAACTGAGTAAGGTAATCTATTTTTTCTTCCGTATAATCCATATAAAGAAGAAATAGCATGAACAGCATCTAATTTATTAGCGAGATTATTTTGAAGCAAATGTACGATAGAAATAAGTGAAACACAATTTATGGAAAAATGATTATTGACTAGACAAATTAAATCTTCATTTTTAATATCATTTAATTCGATTTTTTTGTTTACTCCAGCAGCAAATAATAATTGATTTGGTGCAAAAGAAATTATTTCGGAAATTAATTTTTGGCTTGGTGTTGTCTCTGACAAGTCCCATTGAGATCTTGTTATTTTTTGAATATTAATTCCTTCATATTTGTTATTTATAAGAGGTTCTATCAGGTCGCTACCTGCCCCAATAATTGTTAATTTAACCTGTTTCATAATGGATATTTAAATTTATTATTCATTATTTTGTTTTCATAAGAATTATTGGAAGGTTTTTAAAATTATATCTCAAATGCTTTTTTCTTTATCTTACTCATTATTTCATCTGAAAGAAAAGGAGCCATGTCTTCTAATTCGGAAGTTAACATCGTTCCATCTTCTAGTTTTTTACTTGATAACTTTGGCTCGAAAACTTGTTCTAAATTAAGTTTTATTTCATGCATTACTGGACCTTTTTCATTTAATGTCTTCTCTAATTGATTATTGAGGGTTAGCTCGTTATCACTATAAAAGTATTTAATATTAAATCCTTTTGATAATTCTTTAAAATTAGGGAAAGGTAATCCAGACTCTACTCCACATCCTACTGGAGTATTTGGAAAGTAATTCTTTTGGGTTTGTCTTATTGAGTGATATCCGTCGTTATTTAGAAGAAATATTTTTATTGGCAAATTCTTAGAGCCAATAATTGATAGCTCTTGTAAATTCATCATTAATGATCCATCTCCAGCAATACATATTACTTCTTGCTTACTTGCATTAAAAGCACCTATTGCAGCTGGTATCTCATAACCCATAGATGCACAACCTGAATTATGGTAAATCCTTTGTCCTTTTTTAATTTTAGCTGCTTGAAAGGTGACAACACAAGCAGTCCCATCAGCGCATACTACTATATCCTTAGGCTTTAGTTTTTCAAACAAAGAGTCAATTAGGAAGTATGGGTTCACCAAATTTTTGTAGATTTGTTTGCAAGGTAAAGTGGCTGGGTATTCTTCTAAGTTTTTTTTATTAAAAACTCTCCATTTTTCCCAATGAATCATATGAAATTTATTGCTTAATTCATTCTCATAATCAATTAATCTTTTATCTAACTTTTCAAAAAATCCTTTAATATTAGATCTGATTTTTAGGTTTGTATTTAAAGTAGGTTTTTCTAATTCATCCTGATCAATATCTACATGACACCTCCAAGCATTTTTAGCAAAAGATTTCCAATTAAAACTTACTTGCCTTATATTTAATCGACACCCAACAGTTATCAAGCAATCTGAAAATTGTACTGCAAAATTTCCAGCTCGATTTCCAACTGATCCTGGTCTACCTGAGTAACAATAGTGATCATCCCATAATAGATCATTACTATTCCATCCAGTTACTGTAGAAATTGGCCACTTATCAATAAATCTCAAAAATTCATCATATGCATCGCTCAATCTAATACCGTTTCCTACATATAACGTTGGCCTATGTGACTGAAGAATTTTTTTTGCTAACACATTAATTTCATCATCATTAACAAATGGTTCACTAAAGCCATTTTTCTTAGATATAACTTCAATTGGTTTCTCTAAAAGGTTTTTATATTTTTGGTCTAATAATGTAGATTGGACATCAATAGGAATGTCTATCCAAACTGGACCTTTCCTTCCACTTATTGCTCTTAAAAAAGCAAAATCAATTACCTGTGAAACCAAATTTGGATCTTCGAGAATTATGGATTCTTTTGTTACTTTTTGAACCATATGAATAATATCAACTTCTTGATCACCTAATTGTCTTAGATGGGGTCTGCCCGAATTCTTAACTAATGTTTCTCTTTTTGCTTGACCTGAAATAACTATCATTGGAATAGAGTCTACATAAGCACCAAAAACACCATTAATAGCATTTATGCCGCCTGGCCCAGCAGTTACATTTACTATTGCAGGGAAAGATTTTATTCTGGAATAACTTTCAGCAGCAATAGTACAGGCTTGTTCATGATGCAGACAGTGAACTTTTTTTTTAAACTCTATGCCGAAACTATCGTTAAGATGCATGGATGCACCCCCAGTAACCATATAAACGTCTTCACAACCAAGAAACTTTAATCGTTTAGCAATGAAATCTGATACTCTCATTTTATAATTGTTTGATTTTGGGAGAATCTATAAATAGATCTTGGATTGATTTCGGTATTTACGAATAAATAAATTTCTTTTTCTTTGAGAATCAAAGTAAAAAATATTTGGTATTAAAAAATTCAGTTGAATTTTTTAATAAAATCATTGATTACTTTTATCTCAAAGTCAAGCATAGGCTTTGTTAAACCTGGATAAGTTCCAAGGAAAAGTGTATCATTCATAATTTTATCAGATCCAGTAGTATCAGTTGCGACTCTAAATGCATTTGGATTATTTTTTTTAAATTCTAAAAATGCTGGTTGCCTAATTAAATTACCTCCAAATAGCATCCTATTTCCTATTTTATTTTCATCTAAAACCTTAGCTAATTCTGTTCTTGTAAATGGGGCATCTGGCTTCACTGATAACTTGAACCCAAACCATGAGCAATCAGATTTGCAAGATGTATTATCCCAATAAAATCCATTTGTAATATCCCAACTTGTTGCATGAGTTGGCAGTGCAAAATCAATAAAATCTTCTGAGGCAATTAATCCAGCTCTTAGATAATCCCAATTGACTTTTCTTTGTTGAATAAACTGAGGAAGTTTTTTAAGTTGAACTCTTCCAATTGCTGCTTGAATATCAAGAGGCTTTAAATTAAAACCTAAATGACTATAAGTATATTTATGATCATATCCTTTAGGAAGTTCTCCTAACTTCCAATCAAATCTCTTATTACATGTATTATCAACACCACTTGGACACCAACAATCTCTGCCCCAATCCCGAAAACTTTCTGCAATAACTGCTAATTTCTGACTATTAACTATATTTACTGCACCACCCTCACCCATGGTTAAGTGATGAGGGGGGTAAAAACTTTGAGTACTTATATCACCCCAAGTACCTGTCCACCTAATAACTTGATTTGGTCCGTCATTTAATCCAGGACTATTTTCATAAAAACCTAATTTATTTGCTTCCTCTTTAGGTATTGAATAACTACATCCAAGTGCATCACAATTATCTTCTATAAGCCATAAATCATATTTTTTACAAAATTGTAAGACCATTGAAAGATCAAAAGGATTGCCTAATGCATGCGCCATCATTACTGCTTTAGTTTTACCAGGCTTGTAAGCATCTTCTAATTGTTCGCATTTAGCATTTCCTGTGACTGGATTAGCATCAATAAAAACAGGGACTGCGCCCACTTGTATTATCGGTGCAACAGTAGTAGGAAATCCTGCTGCTACTGTGATTACTTCATCTCCTTGACCTATTCTCTTGTCATTTAATTTGTGAGATGTTAGAGCCGAAATAGCAATCAAATTGGCACTAGAACCAGAATTAACGAGTAAGCATTTTTTTATGCCTAAGAATTCTGATAACTCCTTTTCCATTTGCATCCCTTCACTGCCAAGAGTCAACCAAAAGTCAAGTGTTGTAGAAACTGCCGCTATCACCTCTTCTTCAGTAAATACTCTTCCTGCATATGGGATGATACTACCTTCTTCCCATTCTTTTCTTAAAGTATCACCTTCTGGTCTAAAGGCTG
Source organism: Prochlorococcus sp. AG-355-A09 (assembly GCA_003280995.1). Classification (GTDB taxonomy): domain Bacteria; phylum Cyanobacteriota; class Cyanobacteriia; order PCC-6307; family Cyanobiaceae; genus Prochlorococcus_A. The sequence continues at coordinate 108,880 of QCDG01000005.1, forward strand.
AATGAACTTGCTTAGAATATGCTCTTGTTAAATCGAGGATTTCTTTTTTTAGACCTTTGGAGCTTTCCACGTGAAA
>QCDG01000006.1 GCA_003280995.1 Prochlorococcus sp. AG-355-A09
ATTACTCCAATGAAAGATTCTATTTTTTAGGTTATTTTTATTACTTTGCTTTATTAATTTCCAGCAAACATTTGCTAAATCTATTGTATCTGTAGGACACCCTTTTTGATCGTTAACAACTCTAATAATTTTTGATTGTTTTGAATATTTTTTGTGAAGATCTAACATTTTTAAACAAAAATTGTTTCCAGATGGGCCATAAAGCCAACTTGTCCTTAATACTAAGGTCCCTGAATATTTTAAAGATAAATTTTCCCCCTTTAATTTTGAAGCCCCGTATATACTTAATGGATTACATTTATCATGAGGTAAATATGGATTTTTTTTTGATCCATCAAAAACGAAATCTGTGCTTATTTGTAAAAGTCTGCCACCATAAATAGAACATGCTTCAGCTAAGTTTTCAACTCCATATGCATTTATTTCAAACGCTTTAGAAACTTTTATTTCTGCATCATCAACTGCAGTGAATGCTGCTGTATTTATTATCCAATCTGGTTTTTCTTCAAGAATAATTTTTCTGCAATATTCCTTATCTTGAAGATTAAATTGATTTTTTTTTAGTCCAATTATTTCGTGGTCTTTAAAACTAATTTCTCTTAATTGACTCCCAAGTTGACCATTTACTCCTGTTATTAATATCTTCATAAAAAAAAATGTTCGCTATTTAGTTGAGATAGCAAAAAAGCATTTTTATCTTTTTCGCTGACATTAAGTTCTTCTTCCAGTAATTCTATAGGCCAATTGATATTAATATTTGGATCATTCCATTTAAGGCTTAATTCTGAATCTTTATTCCAATATTGGGTTGCTTTATATGAGACCTCTGCATAATCACTTAAGGTTAAAAAACCATGAGCAAAACCTCTTGGAATCCAAAATTGAGTTTGATTTTTATCACTTAAATTTATAAAAGTATAATTAAGAAATGTTTTTGAACTTTTTCTTAAATCAACAGCTACATCAAATACTTCTCCATTAAGACATCTAACTAATTTACCTTGAGCATTTGGATCTTTTTGATAATGAAGACCTCTTAAAGTCCCTTTAAGTGATTTTGAGTGGTTATCTTGCACAAATGTTTCTTCTTTCTGGCCATTTTCTAAAAGAACCTTATTAAAGTTTTTTTTATTCCAACTTTCTTGAAAAAAACCTCTTTCATCGAAATAAATTTTTGGCTTTATTACTAGAGGACCTTCTATTAGTTGACCTTCTTTATTAAAACATTTTTCGTAAATAATATTCATCTTTCAAATATCTAAAAGAGAAATTAGATATTCTCCATAACCACTCTTTTGAATAGGTCTAGATAATCTAAGTAAATCTTCATCGTTAATCCAACCTTTTCTCCAAGCAATTTCTTCGGGACAGCAAACTTTTAAGCCTTGTCGATTTTCTATACTCTTTATAAATGAGGATGCATCATGCAATGAATCAAAAGTTCCAGTATCTAGCCAAGCCATTCCTCTTCCAAAAATCTCAACATTTAATATATTTTCTTTTAAGTAAAGTAAATTTAAGTCAGTAATCTCTAATTCACCTCTTCTAGATGGTTTAAGACTTTTAGCTTTCTTAATAACTGAGTTATCATAAAAGTAAATACCTGTTATTGCATAATTACTTTTTGGGTTTGTGGGCTTTTCTTCGATACTTATTACTTTCTTTTTTTCATTAAACTCAACTACTCCATATCTTTCTGGATCTTTTACTGGATACGCAAAAATTGTAGGTTCTTTTTTTTGATTTGCAGATTGCATAAGATTAATGAAATCTTTACCATAAAATAAATTATCCCCAAGAATCAAAACCACGTTTGAATTTTGGATAAAATCTTCTCCAAGAATGAAAGCTTGTGCGATACCTTCAGGTTTTGATTGATATATATAATTGAGAGTTAATCCAAATTGGCTGCCATCCCCAAGTAACTTCTTGAATTTATCAATATCTTCCGGGGTTGTTATTATTAGAATATCTTTTATATCTGCAAGCATTAGCGATGATAGAGGATAGTAAATCATCGGTTTATTGTAAATTGGTAATAATTGCTTACAAACTCCATTAGTTAAAGGAAATAATCTACTACCAGTACCTCCCGCAAGTATTATTCCTTTTCTAAAGATTTTATTTTGAGTTGCCATCGTAAAATTAATAATGAAAAAATTATAAGAAATAAGATTTCAAATCATACTAAGAATCAACCCAATAGTGAATATTATAGTTTCTTTCTTTGATTGCCTGAAAACTCCAGATTTATAAAAATAATTTAGTTTTTTTAAAATATTTCTTGATCTTCTGGCTTTTATGAAATTTTCAAGGATTTCAATATTATCTTTCGTAAGAAGATATCTATATTTCAAAAGATTTTCCAAATTTATATCTGACCATCTTTTAACTTTTCCTGATAAAAATTCTAAAATCCTTGATTTAATATCTACGAATCCATTATTTTTCCCAATTAAATTATAGTTATGCTGTCTGTACCTGACAGTTTTGTGTTTGTCAAAAATAACTTCACCCCCCGCTCCAGAAATTATTTGATAACACCACCAATCGTGAGAAATAAAGTTTTCTGCTTTGACTGTTTTTACTACTATTTGTCTCGCTAAGTTGTTCATCAAAATAGTATTGCCACCTGCAATATTTTGCAAAAGTGCGTTAGCAAATGTAGGTTTCTTAAGATGTATGTTTGAAGATCCAATTACTTTTGTACATTCAGAGTTGTAGTAAGAAGTTCTTGAACAGTAAAGTTTTGGAAACTTAGACTCTTTTGAAATTAGAGCCTCAATACCTCTTGTGATTTTGTCTTTTTCCCAAATGTCATCTTGATCAGAGAAAGCGTAAAAATCATATTCTTTCCCAACTTCTTCTAAACCCATAAGAAAATTTTTAGCGTATCCTAGATTTTCTTTTCTTTTTGTAATTTTTATTTTAGGTTTTTTATTATTGTTGATTTTTAAGTCTTTAAATTCGAATTTTATCTTTGAGTTATCATCAAAAATAAATATGTCAATATTTTTAAAATTTTGGTTAAATATACTCTCGACTTGTTCTTCTATAAAATTATTACCATTGTAAAACCCCAGTATTACAGCAACTTTGTGATTAGCAAATTTAGCATTCATATATCAATTACTTATATAAAACCACTTGATTTTACCATAATAAATTTAAGGAAAAATTAATAGAATTAAGATATATAATTTTAGATTTATCTTAAATTAAATCTCTCAATGATTTTTATTATTCAGATTAATCTGGCTTGTAGCCTTTCAAATTAAAAATTATTTTTATTGTTTGAAATAAGATTAATAAATCCAAGAAAAATGAAAAATTAATTATGTAGTAGATGTCATAACTAAGTTTCTTCTTAGAGTCAAATACACTTGCTCCATAGGGATAATTAACTTGTGCCCATCCACTTAGGCCCGGTTTAATAACATTTCTATAATCATAATAGGGAATATCTTTTAAAAATTCCTCCTCAATCTCTGGCCTTTCGGGTCTGGGACCAATTAAACTCATATCTCCTTTTATAACGCAAAAAAGTTGAGGTAATTCATCTAATCTTGTAGCCCTAATCAATTTACCGACTTTTGTTATTCTATTATCATTTTTGCTTGACCATTGAATACCATCTTTTTCAGCATTAATTTTCATACTCCTGAATTTAATTATTTTTAATTTTTTGCCATTTAAGCCGGTTCTTCTTTGCGTATAAAAAATCGAATTTCTATCCTCGAGAAAAATTAAAATACTTATGGTTAGAAATATTGGAGATAGAAAAAAAAGTAATAAAAGGCTTACTACAATATCCCCAATTCTTTTAATTCTTAATTGGTAATTATATTCTGAAGATTTTATTTTTTCAATTAATTGATATCTATCATAAATTAAATTTGTAGGAATTCTATTTAATTCTTTTTCGAACCAAGTTAACGATGTAATTACTTTAATACCCCTCAGTTTAAGCTTCCTAAAAACTTCAAGATTTGCTTCACTAATATTTGCAAAACTGTTAATAACTATTCCTTCTATACTGGTTGATTTGATTTCATTAAGATCTTCATCTTCTTTCTTTAAAATTAATTTAACATTGCTCTTCCTTGATGATGATTCCTCAAGTATTCTTTTATAATTTAAAACAGACCCTATATATATCCATTTTTTATCATACTTATAAAGTTTATGGGTTATAACGCTCAATATATATTGAAAAAAATAACTAACTAAACTTATAGATATTAAAGATTCGAAAAAAGAATAGAATAATAGTCTATCAAAGTTTTGATATGGCACTTTAACAAGAAAAATATCAAATACAATAATCAATCCATAATTAATAATTAGATAAACAAAATTGCATAACAAAAAAAGAAAAACAATTTTTATTAGATTTTTTATTAATCCATTGCTATTAATATTCTTTATTTGCATATATCTTCCGATTATGTAACTAATAATTATCCAAAAAGCAGCTATGCAAAAAGTAACAAATTTATTAGGGTATGATTGAAAATTATCTAGATGAAAAATGTTATAAAAACAGATTATTAAAAAAAAATCAACAAAAGCTGAAAATAAAATTCTTCGCCTCCTTATTATCCAAGAATAATTTATAAGCATTTATTAATTTTATTTTATTTAAATTATACATTAATCTTTATAAGAGAAAAATTTTTATATTAAATTATCATTTTCAAATAAGTCATTTTTAAATTTAAGCTTTATTTTGATTTAAATGTCTAATTAATATCGTTTCTAATAATATTTCTTGACCCTGCGAGTAAAATCCACAAGAATAAACTTATCCTCCCATCAAAATACTGAACATCAACCATTTGTGATGTAAGTAATATGATTAGTGAAATAATCCATGCTTTTTCAAAAATCAAATTTGGTAATTCATAATCGCGATCTAGGAATATTTTCCTAAAAGATAAAAATGAAATTAAGGCAATAGGAGTAATTATTAAAATTGCTCCAGGTATCCCATAACTTAATAGAAGTTCTAGAGAGAGATTGTGAGGATGACCTTTAAATACTCCCGTCTCACTCATGAATATTTCGGAGAATGAACCTGAACCTGAACCAAAGAAAGGATTTGCGATGATATTTTTTAGTGCACTTACCCATATATCAATTCTTGTTATGTTATTTTGATCAGCCGAAATCCAACTTTGATTGGGAATAATTATTTTAAAGAAACTTTCATAAAATTTATTTATTAAGGGTATTAAAGATGTAATTAAAATAAATAAGAATCCAAAAAATAATTTAGGAATTATATTGATTATTCTTTTCCCATAGGTCAAAAAAATGGTTATAAAAAGACCAAACCATGCTGATCTTGAATTAGTTAATATAGTTGTTATTGCAATTCCAAATCCAAAAGATAAACTTGCAATTCCTCCTATAGTTATTTTTTTGTTTATTATTATGCTAGCAAGACAAAATGGCCATACTAGATTTAGCCATAGGCCTGCATAATTAGGATTGTTAAATAAAGCAGTTAATTCTGTAATATTCTCAATTGGTCTTTGGTACCAAATTATTAAACCTCCAAGAGTTTTTAAAGGGCCATCCCAATTAAAGAAAGCTTGCCCTAAACCTGAAATTATTACAGGAAAGGTTCCATACAAAAAAATGAGACTAGCTGCTTTTCTTTCTTTAGGAGTATTTAAGAAGATTTGAAAACCGTAGAAACATAAAAAGAAAGGAAGCCAATTTGCCAAACCAATCCAAGATAAATTACTATCCCAGTTATATTGATGATTTTGAGTAATCCCTAAAGAATGAAAAATTGCACTAATAATTAAAAATAATCCTCCCACAAATAGAGAAAAATTATATTTATCAGCAAAGTAATTATTTTTATTTTTTAATAAGCTGGTTACTAAAGAAAATAAAAAAAATAATATCGACAGAGAAAATGCTGATGGGAGTAAAAAAATACCAGTTAAGAAAGATAATTTACCAAAATCCTTCTTTGAGTTTAATTTTTCCAGTAATACTTTAAACAAAAAAATTAATTAATTATTTATATTTTAACTTTGAATTCAATTAAATTTAAGTTAGTAGTTTTTATATTGTAAATTAAAATATTTTAACGCTTCCTGCAGGATTCGAACCTGCGGCCCACTGCTTAGAAGGCAGTTGCTCTATCCAGCTGAGCTAAGGAAGCTTGATATCCTTATGGTTTAAGACCTTAAAAAGTTTTAAAATGAAAAATTAATCAATTTTCGCAACTCTTTTTTGATCATCCAAATATCAATAATTATATCTTATATCACTCAAGCACCTCTCACATTTTTTATTTGAATTTTAAAAGATTTTTAAATACTCTTTAAAATTATTTGATAATTTCATCTTCTATAAATCCAATCTATGTGAATTCCTTATAATAAAATTAGTTGTTATTTTATTTTGGCTAAAAGACTTACTGAAAAAGAAAATGAAAAGTTAGTAAGAGGTTTTAAAAGTGGTAAAACTATTAAAACTTTATCCGAAGAGTTTTGTTTTACGAGTGTTACCATAATAAGGAAACTCAAGGAAAAGCTTGGAGTTTCAGTATATAAAGAATTAAGCCTAAAGAATAAGAAATCTGTCCAAGAAAATATTATTAATAGAGACAAAAACATTAATAAAGATAATATTTGTTCTAATTCAAAAGATTCTCAAAAAAGGTTTCTTGAAATTAATGAAATTGATGAATATAACGATGAGAAAAACTTTCTTAATGCTTCAGAATTTATTGAAATTACCCCTTTAAATTATGAGATAGAGAGTATTTCGCGAAAAGAATTATCTTCAATTCCAATCGCTGAAATTAATTTCCCCAAGATTGTTTATATGATTGTCGATAAAAATATAGAGTTAGAAATAAAACTTTTAAAAGATTACCCTCAGTGGGATTTTCTTCCTAATAGAGACTTAAATAGAAAAACCATTGAAATATTTAATGATATAAAAGTTGCTAAAAGATTTTGCAAGAAAGAGCAAAAAGTTATCAAAGTACCAAACACAGATGTCTTTAGAATTGCAGCTCCTATTTTGATTTCAAGAGGAATTTCAAGAATTGTTAGTTCTGAACAACTTATTGCAATCTAGTTTTTATTTCTTATTATCTAACCCTAATAATAAAAAATTTCCAATTATTGAACCAGTAATAAAACTACTGCCTACAATAAAACCAATTGGTAATTTTACTGTTTCTTCAATTAACAAATTGACCTTAGTTTTATTTGAATTGTTCTGTAAACCAATAACTAGTAATGAGAACAAGCAAGAATTGAAAATAATAATAAAAAAATTTTTTTTTATTTGAAAGTTCATATTAATTTTTTAAAACACTCAATTTAAATTATAAATTATAGTTTTCTTTAGACCATTCTTCTTTGCTAAGTATTTAGAAGCCGCAGACAAGCTTAATCCAGCATTAATTAACTCTTTAAGATCTTTTTTTAAATCAGCTTCATTAACTATACTAATCTTTTTATCAATACCTTTAACAACAATTGTTATTTCTCCAATTACTTCCTTATCTTCAAAAAATTTAATTACTTCATCGATTTTATATCCAATATGCTCTTCAAATTTTTTTGTTAATTCTCTAGCTACGATGATTTCCCTATCTCCTCCACAGACCTCGTAAAGTTCATTTAATAATTTCTTAAGTCGATGAGGCGATTCATAGATTATTGTTGTTTTTTCATATTTACTAATTTCAATAAGTATCTTGTCTCTATCAATTTTCTTTTTTGGAAGAAAACCTTCAAATACAAAGCTAGAGGATGGTAATCCACTTGAAACTAGTGCTGTTATTGCAGCACATGCCCCAGGTATACAAATTACATCAATCCCCTCAGCTTTAACTATTTTAGTAAAATCTTCGCCAGGATCACATATCCCAGGCATTCCAGCATCACTTACGATAGCTATGGATTTACCTTCCTTAAGTTCTTTAACAAGCCCTGGAATTTTCTTTGGAGAGTTGTGCTTATTAAAACTTGTAAGATTATTTGAGATGACAAATTTATTCAGTATTTTTTTAGTTTGTCTAGTATCCTCGCAAGCAATTAAAGAAACATTTTTAAGGATATTTAATGCTCTTTGTGAAATATCATTTAAATTCCCAATTGGTGTGCCTACTATATAACAAGTACCATTTTCAGGTTCTTTATCTCTATGGGATAATGAGGAATTATTATTCATTTAATGCTTAAATTACCTTTTGGAGTAGATATTAATAATCTTATCGATGATATAAGAATTTTAAGCTGGCAAGCAGCAGATATTTTGCATTATTACTCTAAATTGTTAGAAGATTCAGATTATAAAAGAAATATACTCAGAAATGATAATGAAGAAGATCCTGTTACTTTGGCGGATTTAAAAGTTAATGAAATAATTATTAAAGGAATTAATGAAAAATATAAAAATATTAATTGGGATATTTTGAGCGAAGAAAATGTAAAAATTTCTTCCAAAGTTTCTGATAGTAATTCTGATTGGATCTGGGTTCTTGATCCTCTTGATGGCACGAAAGATTTCATTCAGGGAACCGGTAACTATGCAATGCATTTGGCATTGAACTTTAAACAAAAACCTTATATAGGATTTGTTTTGATTCCAGATAAAAATCAATTGTGGATTACAGATGGAAAAAAAACATGGTTTGAAAAAAGAGATGGTACAAAATATAAACCAAATATCTCAAATAGTAAGAATCTTCAAGAAATGACTTTAGTAACAAGCAAAAATCATGGAAACGATGTTTTGAGAAATTTAATTCAAAAAATTAATTTTCGCAAAGTTGAAATTATGGGAAGTATTGGCTGCAAAATTGCATCTATAGTAAGAGGAGAAAGTGATATTTATATTTGTTTGAGTTTACCGGGGAAAAGCTCGCCGAAAGATTGGGATTTTGCTGCGCCAGAATCTATCCTGAAAACAGCTGGTGGTGCCATTACAAAATTAGACAATCAAGAACTAACTTATGGACAAACTAGTTTCCAACAAGGGGGTGTTATAGTCGCAACTAATAATAAGAAAACTCATGGAAGTATTTGTCGCGAAATAAAGAATATTATTAAGAAGGAAGATATTTATCCTATTTAATTTTTAGTTGAGTGGAGCAACTGGAGTAGGGGTTGGTTCCGGATAAGACATGCCATTATTTTGTCCTACTCCTCTTAAAGTAAGGTTAATTCTTCCTCTACTGTCAATTTCTCTTACTCTTACAGTTACTTCATCTCCTTGTCTTACAACATCTTCGACTCTCTCAACCCTAGCTTCAGATAATTGAGAAATGTGAACCATCCCCTCTTTACCAGGTAATATTTCTACGAAAGCACCTATTGGTATTATTCTTGTTACAACACCAGAGAAAATCTCACCCTCATGAACTTTGCGCGTTAACCCCTCGATTATCTTTTGAGCTTCTTCTGCAGCAGCTCCGTCATGAGAAGCAATAGTTACAATGCCTCCATCTTCTATATCTATCTTTGTATTTGTTCTTTCAGTGATTCCTTTAATAGTTCTTCCACCTGGTCCAATAACTGTTCCAATAAGCTCAGGGTCAATTCTAAAGCTTAATAGTCGGGGAGCATGAGGAGAAAGGGTTTCTTGAGGCTTGTCAATTGCTGCTTGCATCTTTTCTAAAATATGTAATCTTGCAGGACGAGCTTTTTTAATTGCATCAGAAATAATAGATACTGGTAATCCTGTGATTTTCATATCCATTTGTAACGCAGTTATTCCCTTGTCAGTTCCAGCAACTTTAAAGTCCATGTCTCCAAGAAAGTCCTCAATTCCTTGAATATCTGTTAAAATTCGAACTTCTTTACCTTCTTTGATTAAACCCATGGCAGTACCACCTACTGGTGCTTTTAAAGGGACTCCTGCATCTAATAATGAAAGAGTACTTCCACATACAGAACCCATTGAAGTAGATCCGTTGGAACTTAAAACTTCGCTAACTACCCTAAGCACATAAGGAAATGTTTCTTTCCCAGGGAGCACAGGGATTATTGCTCTTTCCGCTAATGCTCCATGGCCAATTTCTCTTCTTCCTGGAGTTCTCATCGGTCTTGTTTCTCCCACTGAATATGGAGGGAAATTATAGTGATGGAGATAAGTTTTTTCTGTGCTTGGATTGAGATCGTCCATTTCTTGCGCATCACTAGGAGTCCCTAATGTAGTTGTAGATAAAACTTGGGTTAAACCTCTTTGAAATAAAGCCGATCCATGGACTCTTTTTGGAAGAATTCCGGCTGAAGCAGATATTTTTCTAACTTCGTCGAGATCTCTTCCATCAACTCTTTTCCCATCATTAATGATTTGCGACCTCATTAATTTCTTGGTGAGTTTTTTAAAATCAGCACTTAATAATTTATCATTTTCTGAAAAGAGAACTTTTAATTGGTCGTTGTCTTTCAAAGATTCGATTTTACCTTGCGTCTCAACTTTTATTTTTTCGAGCTCGAGATCTCTCTCTTCCTTTGAAAGATCATATTTCTTTAAAACTAACTCAATCGGTTTTGTGCAATTTTTCTCTAAAAACGAGGGCAATGTTTTATCTACTTCAGGCTCAGATGGCTTAATTTGTTTTATTCCTAAATCTTTTAATAAATCTTCTTGCGATTTAATAAGTTCAGTAACGGCTTCATAACCAAAATCTATAGCTTCGATAGTATCTTGCTCGGATAACTGGTTAGCACCTGCCTCAATCATCACAATTCCTTCAGGTGAACCTGCAACAACAATGTCTAAATCGCCTCTTTCTATTTCTCTATAACTTGGATTTAAGATGAAATCATCCCCTATGAGACCAACTCTAACAGCAGCCATTGGCCCATAAAATGGAATTTCTCCAAGTAAAGTTGCTATTGAAGCACCAGTAACAGCTAAAACATCTGCAGGAACTCTTTCATCAAGAGAAAGACAAGAGGCAACAATTTGTATCTCGTCTCTCATCCATGATGGGAAAAGTGGCCTCATTGGCCTATCAATCAATCTTGCTATTAAAGTCGCTCTTTCTGGAGGGCGACCTTCTCTTCTCATAAAACCACCAGGTATTCTTCCAGCAGCATATAGTTTCTCCTCATAATCACATATTAGAGGTAGAAAGTCTGAAGCCTCTTTTTTTGTAGTTTTTGTTGCTGTAACTAATAGAGAGGTGTCACCGCACTCAATCATTACTGATCCATTTGCTTGAGGAGCATATAGTCCTGTAGTTAGTCGTATCTCTCGTCCGTCAAACGTGATCGACTTATTTTGTCCTTCCACTTTTTAAATTATTAATCTATACATGATTTATTCTTACATTTTATAGGGACATATTGAGTAAATTATTTAGATAAGCTATAAAAATTCTTAAATTTGTTTAATCTTATATCTTACGGAAGACAATAAAGATAAAAAACTAACTCGAACTACCAACTTGATTTAACTACTCCAGGTAGCTCACCATTATGAGCTCTTTGTCTTAACTGATTCCTGCAAAGACCAAAGTCTCTGTAGACTCCTCTTGGTTTGCCAGTTGCCCAACATCTATTCCTAACTCTGTTTGGGGCAGAGTTCCTAGGCAGACCTTGTATCTTTCTATGTATTTCTAATCTTTCCATTGGCCCTTCTGCAGCATTGAATTCATCTAATAATGATTTTCTTTTTGCAGCATATTTCTGTACAAGCTTCTTGCGTTTGACTTCTCTCGCAATCATGGACTTTTTAGCCATCTAATAAAAATTTTAATCTATTGTTTATCTTAACAGCTTGGATAACAATTTTTAAAATTTATTTATTGGTTTAATAATCTTTGTACTATTAAAAGTTGACTAGTATCTCTTATTATAAGTAGCACACTAAGTCCAACTAAAAGAAAGAAACTTGATTGAGTAACCACCATTTGTACCTTAATTGGGACTGGTTTTCCTCTGAAACCTTCAATCAAAGTGAAAACAAGTTGTCCACCATCCAATAATGGTAAGGGTAAAGAATTGAGAACTGCTAAATTAATAGAAATTAGTGCGGCAAATATTAATATTCCAGTTCCTCCTTGTTGTGATAGTTGAGCACCAATTTCAACTATTTTGACGGGACCACTTAATTGTTGAGCTGTTGAGGAGAAATTTGTAATTAATCCTTTATAGCCTTGTATTGTTTTTACCAAAAGTGATGAAAACTCATTATTGGTGTAATTAAAAAGTTCGAATATGTTGTTTGTCTTTTTAGTTTCTTTTTTTATATTAGGTTGTAATTGAGCCCCTATTGTACCCTTCCCATCTATGTTTTTTGGGACCAAAGTTAAATCTTTCAGAACTCCATCTCTATCAATTGTTATCGAAATTGGATTCTCTGATGCATTTTGAATCTCTTTTACTAAAGAAGAAACTGCTTGATCGCCAACTCCTAAAATATTGCTTTCAATTTTTAAGATTTTATCCCCTGCTTGTAATCCAGCAAGAGAAGCAGGCTTCTCGGGCTGAGTAGCCAAAACTAAAATGCCAGGCTCGGGATCAAATGGAATTCCAATAGTAGTTACATTTAAAATCAAGATAGTATAGGCAAGAATTAAGTTAGCAAATACCCCAGCTGATATAACAATTACTCTTTGAATAACTGGCCTATTTTTTAAAAGATTTGGATCTTTAGGGTCAATATTATTTATTTCTTCATCAGGGAAGGAAACAAAGCCCCCTAATGGAAAGGCTCTAAGTGAATAGGTTATGTTTTTATATCTTTTCTGAATTATGGATGGTCCAAAACCAATTGAAAATCCATCAACATAGATACCTTGCAAAATTGCAGCAAGAAAATGTCCCATCTCATGAAAAAAAATGAGAAATCCAAGAACTGTGATTGAGGTTAAAACGTTCATTTAATTATATTAAGCAGTTTTTAAAATATTTGATCCAAAATATGGAGCTAGAGCATCTGGAATTCTTACGCTCCCATCTGTTTGCTGGCCATTCTCAAGAATAGCAGCCATAGTTCTTCCAATCGCAAGCCCACTACCATTTAAGGTGTGCAGATATGTATTTTTTTTATCAATTTTTGCTCTTATTGATGATCTACGGGCTTGAAAGTCTAAACAATTGCTACAACTTGAAATTTCTCTATAACATTTACTACTTGGTAGCCAGACTTCAAGATCAAAAGTTCTGCTTGAAGAAAAACCTAAGTCTCCAGTGCAAATATCAACTAATCTATAAGGTAGATTGAGCTTTTTTAAAATACTTTCTGCATCTAAAGTAATCTTTTTATGAGCTTCAATAGATTTACTTGGATCACAAAACCAATAAAGTTCAACTTTATTAAATTGATGAAGTCTTATTAAACCTTTAGTATCCCTTCCATAACTTCCGGCTTCTCTCCTAAAACATGGGCTGTATGCAACATACTTGAGGGGTAATTGCTTTGAATCAATAATATCATTTCTATGAAAAGCAGTTAGTGGAACTTCAGCAGTGGGAGAAAGCCACAGGTCGTCATTAGAACACTTAAAGCTTTCATTTGAAAATTTAGGTAATTGACCAGATCCGGTAAGACTTTCTGAATTAACTAAAGCTGGAGGCATTAACTCTAAATAACCATTGCTAGTATGCATGTCGAGCATAAAATTTATTAATGCTCTCTCTAATCTTGCCCCATTACCAATAAGTGTAATAAAACGACTTTTTGAAATTTTAGTTGATTTGACAGAGTCAAAAAGATTAAGACTTTCGCCTATTTCCCAGTGAGATTTAAGATTTTCTGTTAGTAACGGATCTCCCCAAGTTTTTACTTGGACATTATGACTTTCATCTTTTCCAATAGGAGCATCTTTGCTAGGTAAATTTGGCAAATTACAAATTTCATTATGAATATTTTTATCTAAGGTTCTTTTTTTTTCTTCAAATTCTGAAATTTTTGTCCTGTATTCATTTCCTTTTTTCTTTAAATTATTTACTTCTGGAGAATCATTGTTTTTAGATTTGCTGATTTCTTGACCGATCAATTTACTTAACTTTTTACTCTCAGATTGGAGACTGGATATTTCTATATCAATTTCTTTTTTTTGAAGAGTTAATTCTTGTATTTGGGAAATATTAAAAACTTTTCCTCTTAGGGATAAACTTTCTTCAACTGAAGTTGGATTTTCTCTTATTAATTTTTGATCTAACACTATTTTTTTTTATACCTTAATTAAACTAGTTAATCTAAATTCATTATTAGGGATTTTTGACTAAAAATTAACTAAATTAATGATTCCTAACTTACGGAGTATTTTTAGATAAAATTTTTTTGCTATGTGGCAGGTCTAGCCCGTCCTGAAGTTGACCATTCTTTTAGTAACTTAATTTGCTCCTTAGCTGTTCTAGATAAGGGAACTAATTCAGAAACTGCCTTTATTAAATCTTTCTCCATAAGTTCTCTATTTTCAGAGAATGAAATATGCATCCCCTCTATCACTGCTTGTTCAAGTTCTGCGCCTGAAAATCCATCTGTTCTATCGATGATAGTGGAAAGAGGAAAACTGTAACTTGGTCTTCTTTTTTTTAAATGCAAATCCAGAATACTTAATCTTTCTTCGGAATTTGGTAAATCAAGAAAAAATATCTCATCAAATCTACCTTTTCTCAATAATTCAGCAGGAAGCTTATCTATAGCATTGGCGGTAGCTATGACAAATACGGCGGATTCTTTTTCAGCCATCCAAGTTAGCAAACTTGCCAAAACCCTTTGACTTGTTCCTCCATCACTTCTGGCATCGCCGCCAAATCCTTTGTCAATTTCATCGATCCAAAGAATACAAGGAGACATGGCCTCAGCTCTTAATATTGCTTCTCTTGTTCTTGCCTCGCTTGAACCAACAAGGCTAGAAAATAGTCTTCCAACATCCAGCCTAAGAAGAGGCATTGACCAACTCTTAGAAATTGATTTCGCGGTTAGCGATTTCCCTGTTCCTTGCGCTCCAACGAGTAAGACTCCCTTAGGAATAGGTAATCCATAGTCTCTAGCTTCTTTAGAAAAGGCCCTGTATCTTTGATTAAGCCAAACTTTTAAAACATTTAAACCGCCAATATCATCTTGACTTGATTTAGCTTCGAAAAATTCTAAAATTTCACTTCTGGCGATCACTTGTTTTTTCTCTTCAAGAATATCTTTAATATCTTCTTTACTTATTTTTCCTCTTTGAGCAAGAGCCTTTGCAGTGACTTGCTTTACTTTTATTTCGGTAAGTCCACTTGAAGCTATAGAAAGTTCGTTTAAGTCTTGTTCCTCCAGATTTGAATTGGTGTTGTTAGCAATTTGTTTTATTAGATTTTTCAATTCTCTTTGATCAGGTAAAGGTAAATTTACAATTGTCATTAATTCATCCAACTCTTCTGATGAGGGAAATAAATGAGAACTAATAATTAAATTATGACTAGTTTTTTTAAGCGCTGAGGATAGTTCTTTAATTGTTCTATTGATAGATGGATCATCATAAAATTTATGAAAATCTTTAACTAGTAAAACTGTTGAAACTTCAGGATTTAATTCTTTAAGCCAATTAAGTACTCCTAACGGATTGTTTGAAAATTTACCTTCTTCATTTATTAATCCTTTTATACCGCTAACGCAATCCCATGAAACGAATCTTTTTATATTTAGTCTTTCACAAGAAAAATTAACTAATTTCTCTAATCTTTCCTCTTCCTTAGTCCTTATCCAAATTAATGAGGTCCTTGATTTTATGAGTAATTCTAAATTTCTACACCAAGAATTCATTATTTAAGGTTAAGACTATTTTTTACTGTTAGGCTCGAAAGGTAATCTTTTATCTGAGATGGTTGAAGCAGAAGTTGTTATTACTTCATTTTTTGCTAATAATTGTTGATCCAAAATTTTCTGTAAATTCTCAGGAAGAGCTTCTTTATTAAGCAGAAAAGTCTGGAATGCCTGGAAAATATTAGCGACAACCATGTAGAGTAAGACTCCAGCTGGTAGTGGGAAAAACAGAAACATTCCAGTTATCATAACTGGTGTAATTTTATTTGCTGTTGATTGCTGTGGATTCGCAGGCATGCCCTGGCTTGATAAAACTTGCGAGAGAAGTAAGGTTAATCCAAAGGCGCCGACTAATGCAGCAATATCCCAATTAATTGCTCCATCTACGTAAAAACCGACTTGACCAAGAGCTTTAATAAATAAAAAACCACTTTTAGCAGCTAGACCAGGGATTTTCGCCTCAATTGTTGCATCACCCGGTTTAATTGCTGTTACTATACCGTCTTGGGAAACTTTAAGATTTTCGGAACCTTTAGAGACCTTCCAAGTAGGGAGGAATTTAGATCCGTTGTCGTATTTAGATAAAACTTCCGAATAGCTATTGCCATTTGTTGTTTGTAAATTTACTTTTATGGAATCTTCTGTTCCTAATTTTGTTCCGCCAGGGATCGTTGCTACAACAGGAAAATGTGATTTTTCTGTAATAAATATAGAGTGTCGTGGGGATTTGTAAGGTTTGGGATCGATAGCTGCCACTTGATCCTGTGGAACGACCTTGAGATTTATGTTGTAGGGGACATCAGCGAATGGAGAACCTCTTAGAGTTGCAAACAATGCAAATAGCACGGGCATCTGGACAATTAATGGAAGGCAACCAGCGAGGGGACTGCCAAACTCATTCATTAATTTTCCAAGTTCTTCTTGCTGTTTCTTTGGATCACCTGAAAACTTAGATTTTATTTCTGCTTGCCTTTTCTGCATTACTGGTTGGGCAATCTTCATCCTCCTTGCGCTTCTTATGGAACCAGCGCTTAAAGGAAAAAGTGCAATTCTTATTACGACTGTCAATGCAACAATCGCCAAACCATAACTAGGGACTAAACCGTAGAAAAAATCTAGAATCGGGATAAGTAGTTTTTCAGAAATGAACCCTATCACGATGTTAAAAAGAGTGTAATTTTACTAGACATTTTATTTTACAGGAAAAGAAGATTTTTGTAATTAATTTATTTAGGATTTAGTAGCAAATCCTTCTACCTCGTTGAGATTTGGTATTTGAGACCTTGTATTTATATTTTCTTCAATAAATTTTTGTTTTTCCCTGAATAAAGGCAATGATTTCATTTCAACCTTTGATCCATCGTTGAGGATAAGAACCATATCACCATATGAACCGAATCCCCTTGGAATAGATCTGATTTCTTCAATATTACTTAATGAGACTTGTGTTTTGTTTTTACCAAACCAGCCACCATCAATGGTGATTCTTTTGTTTGTAATTTTATATCTCAACCACAATGCTCTAACTATTGCGGCGAAGGTAAATGGCAAACCAAGTATAGTTATTCCTGCTAGTAGATTTATTATTAAATCACTTTTAGCAGGACCTCCTTCATAAAAGGTTTCTTCATTCATGTTAATCATTTGATTAGATGAGATTTGAACATTAAATTTTGGAATTCCTCCAAAAGTCTACTTTTATCATTGCAGAAATCCCCAAATTTAAGGTTAACAAGTAACCAATAAGGTTTGTGGTTATTAATTTTTTGAATATTTGTTAATAACCACTCTTGCAGAATTCTTCTTAATTTATTTCTTTCTACAGCTTTTTTTGAAACTTTTTTGCTAATAGCAATTGCAACTCTAAAATTGTTGGAGGTTTTTGTGAACTTATGGGTCAATAGTATTGCTGGATTAGATCTTGCAACTTTAAATGTCATTAATTTCCCATGGTATGTTTGGGAATTTTTGTATATATAATTAAAAGTCCTGTGACCTTTTAAACGCATATCCTTAGGTAAGGCCATTAAAATTAAGATTTATACAGCTATTCTTTCTCTACCTTTTTGTCTTCTGCTTTTAATAACTCTTCTACCTGTATGAGAACGCATTCTTACTCTAAAACCAGATACACGTTTTCTTTTTCTTGAAGTTCCGCCAAAGGTTCTTTTAGTCATTTGTTTAGTTATCCTTATTTAATTTATCATCTAATCGATCACTATAGTCCAGCTTCCTAAATAACTTGAAAATGATTTGCCTTTAGGTTGCCCAAATGAATGAAATTGATATAAGCCTGATTTTTTTGGATTAAAGATTTTAAAGACAATTGCATAACTGTCTTTGTCAGCAGGAATTGGGCTGTAGGGGTAAATATCCAGTGAACGTAAGCCTGATTCATCAGTCTTGATTTCGAAATCAGCTGGAATGTCTTCTAAACATTTAGTTCTACCCTCAAAACCACCTATTTTTACTTTGCAAAAACTAATTTTTTCATCATTTAGAGTGGATTTAAAGGTCTTAGGAATTGCTAGATTAATTTTTAAGAGATCAGTTCTTCTATCAGATGGCCTCAAGAAAAAATAAATTGAATTTCTAAATCTCCTTTTATTTTCTTTTTGAAACCACTTTAATCTTCTATAACTATCGTCTTGATTCCACTGAAATTCTAACCCTGCTTTAACATCTTGGATTTTATAAAAGGGAAATAAAACTAAAATTGTAGGGACAATAAAAAATCTTAAAATTTTAAGTTTTAAAGGAAATTTCTTTGCGATTTTTAACATTATATGGGGTGGAATTAAAAGGTTGAGTGCGTACTATTCAAATTTAAATCATAAAAATAATTTCACTAAGGTTAACATCTATCTGTCCTTAATTTTGCAGCGCCTTTTAAATAAGGATGCTTTATTACATAATTTGGCGGCAATAAAACTTGAGCCATTATTCTTATACAAAAATCAACATCATCGGATACGTGCATTTGTTGGCAGTCTAAAAAGGCTACTGAATCAAGTCCATTAAATTTTCTTGCAATTGAAGCTGGGAAACATGCATTTAAATCTTTTGTCGCTGTGAATGTAATGGATAATATGTTCGTCTTAATTAGATTGTTTCGTGAAATTAATTCATCAATTAATTCCACTACTGCAACTTCTATTTCCCTAACAGAATTCCCAGATGCTGTTGTGGCTCCACGAATAAATGAAATTTTATAATCATCTTTCATTTTTTCATACATATCGATTTAAGGCTTGTATAACCAAAGTACTTTATTAGATGAGTCAAACTCAAAAAGGATATTATTGATAATTTTCTCAATCATTCTACTTCCAGGAATTAGTCCAAGTATTTTTTTCTTCTTCTTCCCAAATGTTAAGGGCTGAATTTTAGGATCGATATTAACCATTTCTGCAGCTAGCTCCCTTGCTACAAATTCATCTCCCACCTTATCAACAAGACCAAGTTCCAGTGCTTGTGTTCCAGTGAAAATTCTTCCATCAGCAAATTTTCTTACTTCTTCAACAGGTAAATTCCTTCCTTCAGCAACAGCTTCAGTAAATTGGTTATAACTTTCATCTATAAGCCCTTGGAGTAGACTTCTACCTTCCTCACTTAGAGGTTTATCTGGAGACAGTATGTCTTTAAATACACCGCTTTTAACAGTCTCAAATTTAATGCCGATTTTATCTAATAATTCAGATAAATTATTTCCTCTTATAATCACACCAATTGATCCTGTAATTGTGCCTGGATTAGCAACTATTTTGTCAGATGCAACACCAATGTAAACACCTCCTGATGCTGAGATGTTCCCAAAACTAGCAATGACTTTACATCCTTTATCTTTTAGTCTTTTAATAGCAGAGTATATTTCTTGGCTATCTCCAACAGTACCCCCTGGAGAATCAATTCTCACGATTAAAGCAGGAAATTCTCTATCCTCAATTTGTTTAAGAGCTTTAAGGACTGAAACTCTTGTTGCACTTGTAATTGGCTCATCAATTACTATACGAGCTAATCTTTTTTTTGACTTTCGTCTAAAAGGCCAAATCATTCTTTTAAGGTAAATTCATAAAACTACTTTAAAAAGACTATCAGCAGACCTAATGAATTCAATCCTAAATTGGTTTTTAATGATACTCCCTTTTGCACTTTGGGGTACTTCAATGGCGGCTATGACTCCTTTAGTATCTAGTGCTGGGCCAGAGTTTGTGGCTTCTTTAAGATTACTTCCTGCAGGGATTCTTGTTCTAATAACAACATATTTGTTTAAAAGGGATTTAAAAATTTATAGTTGTGATTTGAAGTGGTTTTTTGTTTTTACGATTGTAGATGCCACTTTTTTTCAGTTATTTTTAACTTATGGTATTGAAAAAACTGGAGCAGGTTTAGGTTCTGTCTTAATTGATTCTCAACCGCTTTTGGTAGCTATTCTAGCGAGGGCAATTTTTGGGAATTTAATTAATCCAATAGGATGGTTAGGACTACTTTTTGGCTTGGGAGGAATAGTATTTTTAGGAGTTCCACAAGAATTTTTAGGGAATTGGTGGTTGATGTCTGATAAGTCTATAAATGATGTTGCTTTTAACTTTGGAGAACTTTGGATGCTTGCAGCTTCCCTTGCTATGGCATTAGGAACAATTTTAATTAGATTCACTTGTACTAAAAGTGATCCAGTGGCAGTTACAGGTTGGCATATGGTTTTAGGGAGCTTGCCTTTAATTATTAAGCACTGCTTACAATCAAATTTCAAAATAATTCCAGATTGGTCAATATTTGATTGGGGACTTATGTCATTTGCAAGTATTTTTGGAGGAGCAATAGCATATGGATTGTTTTTCTATTTTGCTAATAATAAAGAAATAACTGGATTTAGCACTCTTGCATTTTTAACACCTGTATTTGCCCTTCTCAGTGGAGGTGTTTGGTTAGATGAAAGACTCACTATTGTGCAGTGGATAGGAGTGGCGTTTGTTCTTATCTCAGTATTTTTTGTTAGCCAGAGAAAGAGTTTATGGGAAAATAAAATTTCTGATACTACTATTTAGTTAGTTTATTTTTCGTAAAAAGTTTAATAATGCGAATAGTTTTGATTAGTACTCCAATAGGGTTCTTAGGGAGTGGTAAAGGTGGTGGAGTTGAATTAACTTTAAATTCTTTAGTTTCAGGTTTAATTTCTTTAGGTCATTCTGTTGAGGTTGTAGCCCCAAAAAATTCTAAGTTACATGAAAGTAATGTAAAAGCAAAATTACATTTTGTGGAAGGTGAAGATCAAATTAGTTGGCAACATCAAAATTATAATTCTCCCGTGAGTATCCCAGATAATTCTCTTTTAGCAGGAATGCTTGAAAAGGGATTAGATATCGCTAAACATGCAGATGTATTGTTGAACATGTCCTATGATTGGTTGCCTATCTGGATGACTCTAAATTTAGAGATACCCATTGCACATATTATTAGTATGGGTTCTGAAAGTTCAGTAATTAGTAATTTGATCTCTAAGGTATATACTAAGTATCCAAATAATTTTGCTTTTCATTCAAAAATACA
Organism: Prochlorococcus sp. AG-355-A09; assembly: GCA_003280995.1. Taxonomy (GTDB): domain Bacteria; phylum Cyanobacteriota; class Cyanobacteriia; order PCC-6307; family Cyanobiaceae; genus Prochlorococcus_A. Next base: position 21,304 of record QCDG01000006.1, read on the forward strand.
AGCTAACGATTATCCATTCATAAAAAAACCAATAATTATTGGGAATGGGTTTATTTTAGATGATTATATTTTTCAAGATTCAGTAAAGGGTCCCTTGGCATGGGTTGGAAGAGTGGCTCCGGAAAAAGGTTTGGAGGATGCAGTTTATGTGGCAAATGAACTTGGCGAAAAATTAAAAGTTTGGGGACTTATAGAGGATGAGATGTATGCGTCAAACATAGAAAAATCATTTCCTCAAGGCGCTATAGATTGGATGGGGTTTTTATCAACCAATGAATTACAAAAAGAACTTGGTAAATGTAGAGGGTTGCTAAATACTCCGAAATGGAATGAGGCATATGGGAACGTAATTGTTGAAGCTTTAGCCTGTGGGGTGCCAGTTATAGCTTATAAAAGGGGAGGTCCTAGTGAAATTATTAAGCATGGCCAAACAGGTTTTCTTGCTGATCCTGATGATAAAAAAAATATGCTTTCCTATGTAGAGATGATTGAAAAAATAAAGCGTCAGGAATGTAGAGAATGGGTAGAAAAAAATGCCTCCGCAAATATATTTGCTAACAAGGTTGTGAACTGGCTTAATAAGGTAATGCAAGAATATTAGTAATATAGAATGATTTTTCTTAAGTCAAAAAAAAGGCTCATAACCTTATTGATAGTTTTAGTTTGTGGGATCATTATATTTATCTTAGGTCTAGGTACTACAGGATTGGTGGATGAAACTCCCCCTTTATTTGCTGCTGCAGCCAGGTCAATGAGTGAATCTGGTGATTGGTTAACTCCAAAAGTCAATGGAATATTTCGTTTTGATAAGCCTCCACTGATATATTGGCTAATGGGTTTTTTTTACTCATTACCGAGAAACGAGATTTGGGATAGTTTCGGGACTCTCTCAGCAAGACTCCCTTCAGCTTTGGCATCATTATTCTTAATGTTGATGATTGGAGATACGTTGTTTTGTTGGCCACAGAAGAGTGACAGTCAATTTCTCACACCAATAGTTGCATCATTAGGCTTTGCTCTTTCTCCATTAATAATTATTTGGAGTAGAACTGCCGTGAGTGATGCCCTTTTAACTGGAACCTTAGGGATAAGCCTTCTTTTGTTTTGGAGAAGAATGGCAAGTGAAAAGAATGATCAATGCATTTCAGCTTGGGTTTTTTTAGGTTTTGCAATTTTAGTTAAAGGACCTGTTGCGTTTGTTTTGGCATTATTGACTATTACGTCTTTTTTGTTTTGTCAGGAGAATTGGAAAACGTTGCTCAGTAAGATAAATCCTAAGAAAGGTTTTTTAATAACAATACTAATAAGTATTCCATGGTACATATTAGAACTTTTAAAAGAGGGAAAGCCTTTTTGGGATAATTTTTTTGGTTACCATAATTTTCAAAGATATACCTCAGTTGTAAATAATCATGCAGAACCATTCTGGTTTTTTCTTTACATAATGATATTGGCTTCATTACCATTCACTCCTTTTTTGTATCATGGGATATTTAAAACCTTTGAGGATTTCTATAAAAGTTCAAAAGAAAGTTGCAATGTAACTGAAACTCTTTATACATATTCTTTTTGTTGGTTAACGTCAGTTTTAATCTTCTTTAGTCTTTCTGCGACGAAACTACCTAGCTATTGGTTGCCAGCAATTCCAGCGGCTGCATTATTAACAAGTAATAGCTTTATAAGCTTAAAAAAGGTAAATAAAAGTTATTTATATTTCTGGGTTGTTAATATTTTAATTTTGTTTGGCTTCTCTATAGCATTCTTTTTCTCAAATATTTGGTTGAGTTCAATTAATGATCCCGAAATGCCTAATCTTGCATCCGAACTTATAAGCTCCGGGATAATTTTTAAAGCTAAATTATTCTTCTCTTCATTTACCCTTTTTGCAATAATCTTATTTTCTTTAAAATCTAGAAATATCCTTGTTTATCTCCAAATTTTGCTTTTAATTGGACAATCTTATTTGATGTCGCCAATTAGAAAATTAGCAGATACTTCAAGGCAATTACCTTTAAGGAATATCTCAAAATTAATTTTAGATATTCGCGAGGGAAGGGAAACTTTAGCAATGATTGGGATAAGAAAACCTTCATTACATTATTATTCGAGACAAATAGTTTTTTATGAACCAAACACTGCAGAGGGATTAATTAATCTTTCAGAAAGGCTAAATACTGATAGGAGAGAGAATTATGAGGATCAACCTGATTATGAATACAAATCTCTATTGGTCGTGATTGATGAATACTCTGCCCGCCGACAGCAATGGTCAAAAATTAATCATAAGAAATTAGGCAAATTTGGGATTTATAATTTATGGAGAATTCAAAAAAGTGACTTAAATAAGTATTCGAGACTTTTAGTTAAAAGTGGTTATAAATCTGACTGGGAAAATAGGAAAGTTGAAAAATTTTAACAAAGTCTTTTTTTAAGAAGAGCATTTTTTAAATCATCAATGCTGCACTTGCTTGGGATATCGATCTTATTTAAATCTTCCATTAATTCGAGATCGATGACAGAATCTTCGGCTAAAAAACTAAAAACTTCATTAATGCTTATTCCCATATCTTGTGCCATCTCTGAGATAAGCCTAAGAGTATCCCTCCTCACAGAAATCCTTAGATCTAAAGGGATATATTCATTTTCAGGGTTTGCTGACTTCATACACTAAATCTTAAGACATTATTTAGTTATCAGGATATAATCTTTACAATATTCTTTAATCATGCATGAAAGGCCTTTATTCAAGTTGTTTGAATAAATAAATTCATAAACAATTTTAATAGAGGAATTGTAATTATTGAAATTAAGGTTGTAGTAAAAAGAATTTTTGAAGCTATTTTTTGTTTAATACCATAAGCTTCTGCCATTAATATTGTGGATATTGCCGTTGGTGTTGCTGCCTGAAGAATTACTGCAGATGATTGATAGAAGTTAAAATTTAAGAATCTGCATATTAAAAAGATAATAAAAGGAAAAATAAATAACTTTAATAATATTGAAAATTTAATTTCTTCATTTAGATCCAAAATCTTCTCATTTTGATTTGTGATTATTCCAAGTCTTGTTCCCACAATTATTATTGCTAAAGCAATAACTATTCTTGCAGGAATCCAAAGATAATTTCCTAAAATTTCATCTATTTGAAAAAGATACGCGAGAAGTACACCAATAATCCCTCTTGATGCAGGACTATTTATCAATGCATTTATTAGTCCTTTGATGTTTGGGATGTTATTGCTGTTGGATTTTTCTTGAAGAAAAAAAGGCCCAAATATCCAAGCGAAAAGTGTTGTTCCTAAATCAAATCCAATAGTGAAATTTATAGTTAATGAATCTAGAAGAGCTAGCGCAATTGGTATTCCAAGAAATGATGTATTACCTATTAGGCCTGCTAGCTGCAATGTGTAATTTGGAAGCCTCTTATTAAATATTGGGATTATATTTATTAAAGTTATTAAAAATCCAATTACAGAGAATGCTAAAAATGCACTTTTAATTAGGTTTATATCTATACCTTCCTTTAATAGAAGACCCATTACACTTAATGGAATGCCAAATCTTATTAGAGGTCTTGCTATATATTTTGATATCTTTGGATTCTTTTTCCCCAGAAGAAAACCAAAGATTAAAAAAGGGATAATATTTATAAAAAGAGAGGAGATGGTATTAATTAAATATTTATTTAAGCAATTTTAACTCGCCGTAGTGCAGTCAAAAAGTTTTTTATTGTTAATTGAGAATTTAAATTATTTTCCAGATTGCTTTGTCAGGAATGAGAGGAGATTTGTATAAATTTTCTGGTTCTGTAGTCAAAACTCTCCATGTAGGAACCCGACAAGTTACGTAAGCAGGGCTTTCTATTAAAACTCCTGGGTTCTCATCAAAAGTACATGTAAAACCTTCTTTCCAATATCCACCATTGTTAAGGCTTCCTTTAAACCAAACCCAGCATTTTGAAGTTTTCAAAATCAGTATATTTTTTTCTATTTTAATCAAGATTAGAGTAATAAATCTAAGGTTAATTACTTTTAAAAAAAAATTTACTCTTTTTAGTTTTTTGAAAAATATACTTTAGAGAATAATATCAATAAATTTAAGATCAGGGTAATCAAATTTGCTATCAATATTGGTGTAGAAGAAATTTGATAACCGTAAATAATCCAAGACAAGACACCGATAATAAACATTATTAATGTTGTCAAAGAAACATCATCTGCCTTTTTTGTTTTTAAAGTTTTTATCAATTGAGGTAGAAATGCTGCTGTTGTTAAAATCGCTGCAAAATATCCAAATATATCTATATTCATAAAAATATTATAAAAACTATTCTTTAATTAAATCAGTCAAAAACCCTAAGGGATCTCTCATATTTGATGAATATCCAAGCACATCGTTTGAAAAAAATTTATAAATAATTTGATTTTTATTATTCAACAGAAAAGAAGCCCCTCTTTGAGGAAGGTATTCTTCATTAAGAATATAATCACTCCAATTTTGAATTATTTCATTCATATTATTTAATCTAAATGTTGCCAATTCAAATGGTCTCAAATAACCATCCCCAAAAACCTTTTTAAAAGAATTTCCTGAAAATTTTAAAAAGTTTAAAACATCAATTTTGTCAAATTCCGAATAGATTTTCTTTGCTTTTCGGTCGCCGGTATAACCTCTAATAACTTCTTTAATTGTTTTAAAAGAATTTATTCCTGATAACATCAAAAGCATATTGATCCAACCTCCTAGTCCAATATCTAATCCTCTTGAGACTTTTAAATTATTATGAATTTGATTATCAGAAACAACTATTAAATTTTCTTTATGAAAGCCAGTAAATTTACAGAATTTTTCTTTCCCATTTTGGTTCCCAATAGCAATTGCGAAAACATCTAAATTTCTTTCTTGATTTTTATCGATAAAACTTTTCAAATTTATTGCATATTCAAAGCTATCAAAATCTCCCAATAAACCAAATAAAACAATTAATTTGAATTTTTTATGTCCATTAAAGTTGAATTCTTCAATAAGATTTTTTATTTCATTTTGAAATTTGTCAGTCACGATGGCTTGAATTTTTTATAAATTATTCTCAAAAAATTTTTCTTACGTTGATTAGTATAAAATTTTACATGAAAAAGTTTTTAAAGAAATTAATTTAACGTTTTTAGATTTTATTATTTTAATGTAAACATTTTGAAGTTATGACTGTAGGAATTTATTACGCAACTACAACTGGAAAAACTGAAGACGTAGCTGATCGTCTTCACAACTTTATCTCTTCAGCAGAAGCACCAAAAGATGTATCTGATGTGGATGATCTTTCAGAATTTGAAGGTCTTGATGGAATTATCTGCGGGATACCTACTTGGAATACCGGTGCCGATGAAGAAAGATCTGGAACTGCATGGGATTCAATCTTAGAGGATATTGGTGAACTTAGTTTATCAGGGAAAAAAGTTGCAATTTTTGGTTTAGGAGATTCCTCTACATATACAGAAAACTATTGTGATGCAATGGAAGAACTTCATAGCTACTTCACAAAAGCAGGTGCCGAAATGGTCGGATATGTAGACAAATCTTCTTATACTTTTGATGAGTCTAAAAGTATTATTGGAGAAAGCTTTTGTGGATTACCTCTTGATGAGGATAGTGAATCTGATTTGACCGATTCGCGTCTTGAAACATGGGCTTCTCAGCTTAAGGGTGAAATCCCTTCATTGGCGTAAGCTTTCTCAGATATTACTTCCTTAGTTTGTAACATTTGTTCTTACACAATATGTTTTTTTTACATAAGTAATTAAATCTGTAAAGAACATGTAAAAACAATAGCGATAAGCAATATGCTCAATTTGCTGTTTACTTAAATCAAGTGTTACAAACTTACGGAAAATCTGATGTCACCTATGACTGGTACGCAGGGAATTCTGGTGTTGTTGGCCGTTCAGGTAAATTCATAGCTGCTCATGCTGCCCATGCAGGTCTAATGATGTTCTGGGCAGGAGCTTTTGGATTATTTGAATTGGCTCGTTACGACGCGAGTATTCCAATGGGTGCACAGAAAGCAATTGTTTTGCCTCACCTAGCAGGTATTGGAATTGGTGGCGTTGAAAATGGTGTTATTACAGAACCATATGGAATTGTTGTAATTTGCACATTACATCTAATTTTTTCAGCAGTATTAGGAGCTGGGGGATTACTACATTCCAACAAATTTGCAGGTGATCTTGGAGACTACCCAGAAAATAGTAAGCCACAAAAATTTGATTTCGAATGGGATGACCCAGATAAATTAACTTTTATTCTTGGTCATCATCTAATCTTTCTTGGGCTTGGAGCAATTATGTTCGTTGAATGGGCTCGTATTCATGGAATTTACGACCCTGCAATAGGATCTACAAGACAAGTTATTTACAATTTAGACATTGCGGCTATCTGGAATCATCAATTTGATTTTTTAAAAATAGATAGTCTTGAAGACGTTATGGGAGGACATGCTTTCCTAGCTTTCCTCGAAATAATTGGAGGTGTTTTCCATATTTGTACTAAACAATTTGGAGAATATACAGAATTTAAAGGAAAAGGATTACTTGGCGCTGAGGCAATTCTGTCATACTCAGTTGTCGGTGTTTCTTATATGGCTTTTGTTGCTGCTTTTTGGTGTGCTTCAAATACAACCATATATCCAGTTGATCTATATGGAGAACCTTTAAAGCTTCAATTTGAATTCGCTCCTTATTTTACTGATACAGTAGATTTAGGTTCAGGAGCGTATAGTTCAAGAGCCTGGCTTGCTAATACTCATTTTTATTTGGGTTTCTTTTTCTTACAAGGTCATCTTTGGCATGCACTAAGAGCAATGGGATTTGACTTTAAGAAAATTGGTCAAGCTTTTGACAATATTGAAAATACAAAAATTACTCAAAACTAGTTTAATCAATTAAAAAACCTCTCCTAATTAATAGGGAGGTTTTTTTTGTAGAATTATCTCATGTATTCAAAAATTAATGGATAATCTACAAGAAATTGATTGTAAGGAGATTTTTAAAAAGGCTTATGAAAATCGCTACACTTGGAAACATGATTTTCATGGTTACCAAGGTAAATGTATTTTATTTACTAATGATAATACCTATAAAGGTGAATTTGTATTAGGTAAAGATTTTAAACCAAATATTCAAAATATAGAAGACGAGAAAGTTGTTAAAAGTATTGCCTCTCAGTTATTTGAAGTGTGTATACATAGGGTAAAGAGAGAATTTGAATCAGTGCACTCAGAAAATAATTTTAATTTACTTAAAAATTCTGAAAGTGGGATTGAAATGAGTGTTTCAGGTAAGAATCAAGGTGATAAATATAGAGTTAAAAATAACTGTATTAATATGGTCTATAGAAAAATTCATGGAACTATAATAGAAATTTTTGTAGAAGAATTTTTAGATACAGGAGCAGGCTCCCTCAGTAAAAAATATAGTAGTCAACAAATTGATCCAAAAACACTTGAGATAAATCCTCAAAAATTGAAATACGAGGATGAATTTCTAAATATGGGTAAAGACGATTATTGGATATTAAATTCGAGAACAATAAAATACTTAAACCAAAATCAAGAAGAAGAAACACAAAAGTTTGTCTTCGAGGATCTATGTTTATTTTAAATCAGGTTTTTTTATTCAACCAATCTAAACCCTTTATCAAGTAGTTTTTGATATAAGAGTCTTGCTCTAAAAGCTAGAATCTGCTCTTCATTTTCATTACTAATTACATGAAAATAATTATTATCTAATTTATTTTTGCTAAAGCATACATTTGCTTCTCCTAATCTTAAAGTCCAGTTCTCTTCTTTTGCTAAATGTTGATTAGGACCAAGATCCCAAGGACATTTTTCAGGATATTTTTCTCTCTTAGAACCCATATGATTAATTTTAACTATCCAATATTAGTAAAAAATTTAAAGTATGGCTATGAAAAATAGTAGATGACTTTTTCATAGAGTTTTTGTTTAATGAAATACAATTAAAAAATTATTCTTTGGTTGCGATTAAACAATAAAATGGGTCTTTATTTAAAAAATTAAAGATATTAAGAGCCGGTTCAGTAAACTTTTTGATAATTTTTGGTTCATTAAATCCGTTTGAGATTAATACTTTTCTTACATATTTGACCCTATCTTCTTCAGTAGATGAAGTCCATATGTTAGGAGCTTTATGCCAAAATGCTCTGTTTGAAAAAGCAATAATAATCTTGCCATTTTTACTCAATATTCTTGCAATTTCTTTGGTTAAATTCTCTGGATATTGTAAATATTGCCATGCGGCTACCATCAAGCAATAATCAACGCTTTCTTTCTCTAGGGGAATTTGTTGACTTAAATTAAAATTTTGAATCCAAAAAGAATCAAAAATTTTGTTTTTTTCAAGTTCTTTTCGGTTTAAACCATGACCAATAACTTTTTTATATTTTTTCCCTTTAGGTAAATAACTATCCCAACTAGACATTAAATCAAGGACGGTTGAATAATTATCAATTTCTTTTTCGTATAAATCTGATAGATTTTGCCTGAAGTTTGCATCTAGATGATAAACAAATTTGGGATCAGAATAAAATTCTTCATCATTACTCTCATCGAGTTTTTTCCTTTGATAATTATTTAAAACTTCCAAAAAACTAATTTATAATCTATATCTCAAATCTAGTAAAAAGAAATTCTAATTGTGTATTAGAAATTTATTCATTAGGTAAATTAATAATTCTCAAAAAAACTAGACATCTATCCAAAAAAAGTTAAATTATTAATTAATGATTTAATAATGATGATTGAGTTCAAGAGGAGCAAAAAAAACAGGTCTAAAAATGCTCTTTTCAATCCTTATAAAAACGGAATAAGTTCATACGATATGGCATTTCTTTCATCAAAAAAAATTTTGAAAAATAAAACTGTTTATCTAGAAAATGATTCTAAGAAAGATTATCTTGCTGCCTAGAGATGCCTTATATTAATGTTTCGACTTCAGCAAAAGTTAATGATAAAAGTAAATTACTCAAGGAAATTTCAATTCTTATTTCATCTTTAACTAAAAAATCAAGAAGTTTTGTTATGGCGAAAATAGATGATAATTGCCAAATGTATTTAGATGATGAGACCCCTTCTTGCTTTTTAGAAATCAAATCAATAGGTTCCTTAAATCCTTCAGAAATGGCAAGGCCAATATCAGATTTTGTATATGAAAAAATGGGGATCCCAATAGATAGAATTTATATTTCTTTTGAGGATGTGCCAGCTTCATTGTGGGCTTGGAATGGAAGAACATTTGGTTAAGAATTTATTAGATATAAGGCTTATGGAAATAAATAAATTAGTCGATTTAAATGATTTTAGAACTGCACCTCAATTAAGTAATAGTCAAGAAAAAAAACTTTTAGAGGAACTAGAAGCAAATATTTTTAATGCAGATTGGATAACAATAGGCATAATGGCACCTAGTGATTATAAAGCTATTGAAGCATTGCAATCAATTTCTAATAAATATTCCTCAATTAAATTTGGGAATCTTGGTTCCCTCCATGCTGATGGAGGTGTTTTTTTAAAAGCCAATCAAAAAACTAGTAATGTTTTTGTCAGATCTGAAAATGGTCTTGGAGAAGGAATTTTAATAACATGTCAGTTTGACGAAGGTGCTAAAGAATCTGATACTTTTGGACCATTGCCATTAGATTTTTTTACATAATTAATTCTTCATTTATTTTCATCAAGGATATATTTTTATGAAAGCTTTTTATCGGATGATATTTTTGAGGAATTGGATTTTAAAATGTTTTTTTACTTTAAAGCTTTGTTATTATGTCTAGTGGCATTGATCTAAATTTTTCCACTATTTCAGTTAAATGTTTTTTCAGGATATAATTCAAAATTTAAATAATTTCTGGTCAGAAGAAGGTTGTTTGATTATGCAGCCATATGACACCGAAAAAGGTGCTGGAACAATGAATCCGCATACTTTTTTAAGGGCAATTGGGCCAGAACCTTGGAGAGTGGCGTATGCAGAACCATGTAGAAGACCTACAGATGGACGTTTTGGCGATAATCCAAATAGGGCACAACATTACTTTCAATATCAAGTAATAATTAAACCTTCACCGGAGGGAATACAGGAAAAATATTTGACATCTTTAGAATCTCTTGGAATCAATCCTAGAAATCATGACATAAGATTTGTGGAAGATAACTGGGAATCACCAACACTTGGAGCCTGGGGTGTAGGTTGGGAAGTTTGGTTGGACGGAATGGAAGTTACTCAATTTACTTATTTCCAACAATGCGGAGGTATAGATTGTAATCCAATCCCAATTGAAATCACTTATGGATTAGAGCGGATTGCAATGTTTTTGCAGGATAAAGAAAGTATCTGGGACTTAAATTGGAACAAAGATTTGAAATATAGCGATATTTGGCTTCAATTTGAAAAAAGTCAATGCTCTTATAATTTTAATGAATCTAGTGCTGACAATCTCAGAAAATTATTTGAAATTTATCAAGCTGAGGCAATTTCTTTAACAGAAAAGAAATTAACTTATCCTGCGCTTGATTTTGTTTTAAAATGTAGTCATACATTTAATCTACTTGATGCAAGAGGTGTAATTTCTGTTACAGATCGAGCGCAATACATAGAAAAAATTAGAAAACTAGCGAGAGAAGTTGCATCCTCATGGGTAGATGAAAGAGAATCCCTTAATTTCCCATTGATAAAAAATTAGTAAATTCAATTTACTGGGAAAAAACAGATAGTATCAAAAGTTACACCGGAATGAAACTTATATTTCTTTCCTTTTTTGTTACGCTCGATACAGTATAGTTACCCAAATTATTTGGGCTACTTTAGTGTGAGGTAAAATGAAACTCTTCCAACAAATGTTGGTAGCAGGAGCATCTTTGAGCTTACTAGCTCCAGTTGCTTCGCAAGCTTCCGACGTTGTCAATATTGAAGAAATGAACAGCTACGCACGTAGCCAAGCAAAATCTTCGAGACTTGATAGCAAAACATTCATTAACGAAGTTAGTGAAGATATCGCAAACCTTAAAAGTCGTGTAGATGGCCTTGAGGTTAAACAAAATGAATTTGAAGCCGGTGGTTTCTCAGATACAACTACATTAGACGGTAAAGTTAATTTCACAGTCGGTGCCCTTTCTTATGATGGTTCTGGCACTGATACAGTTTCCAATGAGGCAGCTCTTTTCCAGTACATGTGGCAAGGAAACTTAAATACAAGTTTTACTGGAGATGACAATCTTTATGTAAGGCTTAAAACAGGTAACGCAAGTTCATGGACTAAGGATAAAGATCATGGCACTTATCTAAGTTCTTCAAAAGGTAATTCAAACGTATTAAAGGTAGACAAAATTTGGTATCAGTTCCCTGTAGGCGAACAAAATACTGTTTTTGTCGGTCCATTGATCGAAAATTATTATATGCATGGAACTACTCCATCAATCTATAAGCCAGTACTTAAAGCGTTTACTCTTGGAGGAAATGCTGCTGCTTATGGTGCAAGCACGGATACTGGTGCGGGTTGGGTTTATAAGGCAGATAACGGATTTGCTATAAGTTCAAATGTTGGTACAAAATCACATTCAACTCAAAAAAATGCAGATGGTGATTACATCGAATCTGGCCTTTTTACAGATCAATCAAAAACTAGTTGGGCAAACCAAATAGGAATAACTAAAGATCAGTGGGCTGTTTCTGCAATGGTTAACCTTAAGTACAATGATTGGGGTGATAGTTACTTCAGTACAGCTACTGGTGATGACCGTAATGAAAATAGTACTAACTATGGTTTAAGAGCTTGGTGGAGACCAGCTGAATCTGGTACTGCTACTCCTGAAGTATCTGTCGGTTATGACTATTCAGTATTGGATGGTTATGATTCAAACGATACTACTGATGCTTTCTTTGTTGGTCTAACATGGTTGGATACTTTTAACGCAGATGATCGTCTAGGTGTTGCATTCGGCCAACCTCAAATGAGAGAAAACACTGGTGCTGAACCATTTATGTACGAAGTATATTACGCTTTCAAGGTTAATGACTCAGTTACTGTAACCCCAGCAATTTTCGGAGCAACAAATGCTAACGGAACTGATGGAGAAGACTACACTGGTGCAGTAATCGAAACACAATTTAAGTTCTAAAATATTCTTAAATTGCATTAAAAAACACCCATTTAGGGTGTTTTTTCTCTTTGACAGCATTATTGGGTGTTTTTTCGTTACCAGCAGTTTTCTCCTTCGCCAATAGGAATACATGCGGATGACTTAGCTGCTTCGTCTGCTATTCTTTGTGCTTCTGCATCTAATTTGAAATCCGCATCTAAAGGCATATCAGTATTCCATTCTTTTAATCCACCTAAATCATTTTCACCTGATTTAACTGAATTACTATCTGCCGTTGAAATAGCTAATGCGCTTGTAGCTGCGATAAAAATTGCAATTGAACTTTTTTTGGGCATTCGATAAATATAATCCCTTTTATAATAATCAATTTAAAACTAATATTCTTTTTGTTGTATAAAATGATTCTTATTTAGTCTCCCATAACTCTTAGTAGATTTGAATAAGATTTAAAAATAAGATCAAGTTCGTCAGATCTGCCATGCTTTGTAAGCAAACTTCTTGCTCCTGCGTCCAAATCAAATAAATATTCCCTCTCTTCAATTGATCTAACATAACTTTCTATCCAACCCACGCATACTAATCTGTTACCACTATTTACTTTGCTAACTGCATGTAAGTAAGAGCTTGGGTATATGATAATCTGTCCAGCATTTAATTTGAATTTCTCTTCTGAATTCAATGTTTCAATAATTAATTCTCCACCTTCATAAGAATCTTTATTTGTTAAGGACAGAGTAAAGGATAAATCTGATCTACCTGAAGACATGTATGGATTATCAATATGTCTCCCATAATGCATATTTTTTGATGATTTTGTAAACATTATTCCATGAATTCTTTTTGGTATAGAAAAACTTTTTATTAATTGGTTCGAAAGGATCTTTTTATTAACTAATTGTGAGTACTTTTTTGATATTTCAGAATTTCTATTTAATTGCAAATTATTTTTGACGATTGAGGCGTGACTGCCAGCAGTTTTTATCCCATCTTCCCAATTTTGAGTTTCATCCTCTAGATCTTTATTTATTAGGTTGATTTCTTCAGCATTTAATAACTGTTGAGTTAAATAATTCATATGCACTATAAAAAATGATACATCTTTGTGTATAGAAGATCGCTTTTAGAGTTTTAACAGTTTTGATAGGTATAAAGTAACCATAGATACTAATTTGAAAAAGTGCAAAAACTCAAAAAACTATTTTATTCAGCACTAACATGTACATTTTTGCTCAACGTTAATATACCTGCTAATTCAACAGAAAAAGAAGTTAAAGTTTATTCAGGAAGACATTACAACACTGATAGGAGCGTCTATAAAAAATTTGCAGAAGAAACAGGTATTAAAGTAAGGCTTATTGAAGCTGCTGGGATATCTTTAATTGAAAGATTGAAGAGAGAGGGTAAGAATTCTCAGGCGGATTTAATTTTATTAGTTGATGCTGCAAGAATTACAAATGCAGCCAAAGCTGGATTACTGCAACCTATAAAATCTTCTAATTTAGAAAATGATGTACCTGTTGGATTAAAAGATCCAAATAAGGAATGGTATGCATTGACCAGAAGAGTTAGAGTTATGATAGCCAATCCAAAAGTGGTAGATATCAGCAAGATTAATGATTACACTGATATGGCAGATCCTTCTTTAAAAGGCAAAGTATGTTTAAGAAATAGAAAAAGTCCATATAATCAATCCTTAGTTGCTAATCAAATAATTAACAAAGGTGAATCAGAAACTAAAGCTTGGTTATCTGGTATGATTTCAAACGTTTCAAAACCTTTTTTCCCAGGGGATATTGCAATAATTAGAGCAGTTTCTAAGAAAAAATGCGGGGTAGGAATTGTTAATCATTATTACGTCGCAAGAATGTTAGCTGGTGTTAATGGAAGAAGAGATGCTTTGTATGCAAAAAAAACAAAGGTCCTTACTCCTAATCCTGCACACGTAAATATTAGTGCCGGCGGTGTTGCAAAATATGCAACGAATAAAAATGAAGCCATTCAGTTGCTTGAATTCTTAGCATCTCCCGAAGGAAGTAAAGGTTTAGCTGCTCCTACTTTTGAACATCCTTTGAAGGAAGTTAATCAGAATGAAATAGTGAAGAACTTTGGAGAGTTTACGCCTGATAGTGTAACTGTAGAAGACCTTGGAGAAAAAAATTCTCTAGCTATTAAATTGATGAAAGATGCAGGTTGGAATTAAAAATTAAGATAATTATATAGTTCAAAATTTTTTCTTTTTTATGTGCATACTTATAAAAAGCAGGAGAGGTGGCTGAGTGGTCGAAAGCGAACGACTCGAAATCGTTTAATAGGAAACTATTCGTGGGTTCGAATCCCACCCTCTCCGTTAATAATAGTTTCTAGAAATCCCAAAATTAAATAAGAGGCATTTATGTGCCCTCTTCGAGTCTTATGCACCTCGCTGTCCACAAAGTCGATGAAGTGCTTTTGATTCCTAAATTATTTCTACTCCTACTGAATGGGAAAAGATAGTCGCGACAACCACAAAGCACTAATACTCGGGTATTAATACTCTATTAATTTCAATTGAATAGGAGGATAATTAAGGAGTAGAGATATAGGAGGTTTAATGTTTATGAGACTCACCACTCCATTTACTGCCCTTAGAAATGCAACTTCAGATATTTGGAGAATGCATGATTTTAATTATCAACTACCAAAAGATCAAAGCCAAGATTATTGGGAAAAAGAATGTATAGACCACCCAACAAGTTCTCATTGCAAAGTTTACTAAAGCTAATATAAATTCAAGACGTTAAAAAGACCCTTTTGAGGGTCTTTTCTTCTAAGTAAGTAGATATTCTTTTAGTATAAAACTAGAGAAGATATGGCTATTAATAATTCAATATCTAAATATGATTGGCAATACATCCTAAGTGCATCTCTTTTAATTTCAGTTTTTATACTTACAGATTTAATTGGAGTTATTGATAAAGAATATTTTTACTTTGTACCAAAATTAATTAGTGATCAACCTTATAGGATTTTCACATCAATACTAGTTCATGCAGATTTAAATCATTTATTATCAAATATTGGTGGAATAATCATTACTAGATATTTTCTGATGAGACTTGGAATAGAAAGCAGATTTTTTTATCTGAAATTTATTTTAATTTGTTCTTTTTTGAATTTTTTTATTATCTGGGTTTACGAAAAGATCTTGTCGTATTTAAATATTTATCCGAATTATGCTGCTTTAGGATTTAGCGGAATAATTTATGCTTTATTTGGATTTTTACTGTTAACGTCTTTTTATGGAAAGAGTCACTTTTTAGGCAAAAAAATTGGTTTAAAATCCAATTACGAAGTGCAAAAAATGTTAAAGACAATATGCCTTATAGGTTTGGTTTTCTCATTTTTGCCAGGGGTAAGTTTATTAGGTCATTTAAGTGGATTTGTTGCAGGGTGTTTCTTATTCTTGATCTAAATAAGATAATTCTTTATTGATCAAATATATATAGATATTCACCCAGATATTCAACTTTTTTTAATTATTTACCTTTAAACTGATCAATTTTGATATCGAAAGTAACTACCATTCCAATACTTATAAGCAGTAGTCCTATCGCAATTTGGGGTGAAGGTAATACCATATGAGAATTATTTACAGCCACTATATCGAATCTTCCCCAGTTACTAAGAAAGATTGAGTAATATTAACTCTGAATAAACCATCACCTTAAAAAATGGCAAAAGTAGAAAATGATCTTGATATATATTACGCAGTTGGAAATGCAAATACTCAAAGACAAGAAAACGAACTTGCAACAATTATGAAAAAACGAAATTCTGCAGGATGGAAGTTGATCTCTACAAGCACTGCAATAGTAGATACTAAAAACCTGTTTTCAAATCTTTATCTATTTTGGGAAAAGAAATAGCAAACGATACTTTAGATAATTTATACTTTTTCCAAGTAAGTTGTACAAATTAGAAACTCTTCACACGTTAATCTCTGAGAAGTAAACACCCTTTTCACTGAATTAGTGTTTTCCATTATGTTCAGAAGTGGAAAACTGTCACATGTGACAGTTAAGTAACATTCCATTCAGCGCTTCCACGAAAAAGAATTAAATGACATATTTTGGAATTGTGTGAAGGAGTTGTTTTACTGAAAAAAGTGGAAACAAGGAAACACTTGATTTAGTGAAACAATAAATGGCCCCATTAAAGGGGTCTTTTTTTGCAAATTATTTGCTTCGTCAAAAATCAAAAAATAATATTCTAATAAACAAATTTTTGGATCATTTTTTTCTATGTTTCCCTTTATCTAATAATAAGTAATGTTTAGCGCAATTTATTTTTCCCAAAAGGGGTCAGTAGTTAAAGAAACTTGTAAAGTACATTTTTTATTATTTTTAATTTCACTTATACAAGCCCTTACTGTTTCACCATTTACATCTATTTCACAGGCTCCACAACTTCCTGTGAGGCAGCCAGTAGGGATTTCTAAACCCGCTTTTTCAGCAGAAGAAAACCAGTCATCTCCATCTGAAACAAATGTCTCTTTATTGTTGGGCCATATTATTTTTATGTTTTTTGTTTCTTTCAACTTAAAAATGATTTGAGATTTAAATGTTTGTGGAATTCATTCGCAAGATTATCAATAATGGATTGTCTCTTTTCTTTATAAGATATTGATTTTTTATTTGATATTGGTAGATTTTTACTCTTCCTTATTAAATTAATATATTGAGCTCTCCAACTATCATTTTCAAATATCCCATGAATGTAAGTTCCTGCAATAGTTCCTCCTTTATTATTTTCTTTGTACCAACCAAGATCTGAATCTTCAAAAATAGGATTAATCTTCAATGAACTTTGGATATCATCTAATACAGTTTGACCATTATGAATTTCAAATCCATTAATTTCTGATTGGCATGGCCATATTGATTTAGAGTTGATTTGACGTGTAAATTTTTTCTTAAAGAAAGTCGTTTTTAATGGTAGTAATCCAATTCCTTTTATTTTTTGTTCAGAATAATTTTTGGAACCCTCTTTAAAATAAGGATCTTCAAGTGTAGTCCCTAACATTTGTAAACCTCCACATATTCCAATAATATTTCCTTCGTTTTTTGAATAGTCCCTTATATCCTTAGATAAGCCAGAATTTTCAAGAAATATTTGATCTTTAATCGTTTGTTTACTGCCAGGCAGAATAATGAAGTCATACTTATTTAGATTTTGTGAATTTATAATCCATTCAATAAATATTGTTTCTTCATTTTCTAGTGGATCAAAATCCGAAAAGTTACTAATAGACGGTAATTTTACAATTCCAACTTTGATTTCAGGATTTTTAGAAAGTGATTTTTTTTCTATTAAATCTAAAGAATCCTCTGGAGGAAATGAATCATTTAACCATGGAATAATTCCAATCACAGGTATTTGAGTCTTATTCTCTATCCATTTCTTTCCATCTTCAAATAATGAAAGGTCTCCTCTGAATCTATTTATAATAATTCCCTTAATAAGCTTCTTTTCTTCAGGCTTCATTAATTCAAGAGTACCAATTATTTGTGCAAATACGCCTCCCCTCTCAATATCAGTAACCAAAATGCAATTTGCATTTAAATATTTAGCAACTCTTAAATTAGTCAGATCTCTATGAATTAAATTCATCTCAACCGGACTTCCAGCCCCTTCGATAATTAAACGGCAATTCGGATTCCCTTCGTAAATAGACTTTAAACTTTTTTTTATTACTTCCCAGCCTGGAAAAAACCAATCTTTATAGTAATTTTGTGCTGTTGTGGTCCCTATGCTTTTGCCAAGGTGAATCACCTCGCTTATTGAGTTCCCTTGTGGTTTTAATAAAATGGGATTCATCTCTGCAGAGGGATTAATACCACAAGCAAAAGCTTGAAGTGCTTGTGAATATGCCATCTCTCCACCTTCCAAATCAACCCAAGCGTTGTTACTCATATTTTGTCCTTTAAAAGGTATTGGTTCTTCTCCTAAATTTTTAAGAATCCTGCAAATAGCAGTAACAGTTAATGATTTCCCTGCTCCACTGGAAGTGCCTAGGACCATTATTGGTTTCTTTATTTCATGTAATTTTTCTTCTAACTCCATTAGTAATTTATATTAATTTTAAAATTTATTAATTTTTAAATTGCACTATAATTTGGTAAAAAATTTGTGTTAATTCTAGCCTCTGCTTCTCAATCTAGAAAGAAATTACTAGAAAATTGTCAAATCGAATTTTTTCCAAATATCAAGTGACTTTGATGAAACTACTATTCAAGAAAAGAATATATTTAATTTAGCTTTGGAATTATCTTTTCAAAAGGCTAATAATATATCTGAAAATATTCACAACATATCATTGCCAGAAGAATTTAATTATGGTCCTTTGGAAATACTTGGGTGCGATTCAATTTTTGAATTTAAAGGAGAAGCTTATGGAAAACCATCTAATAAAGAGGAAGCATTTATAAGATGGAAAAAAATGTCTGGAGAATCTGGATTTTTACATACTGGTCATACTCTAATAATTGGGAATTTTGATTCAACTTCCAAAATTTTAGAAATCACTGAAATAATAAAAAAAACAGTAAGTTCAAGAGTTTATTTTTCTAATTTGGAAGATTGGGAAATCAAGAGTTATGTAGATACAAATGAACCTTTATATTGCGCCGGAGGATTTGCCTTAGAAGGTATAGGGGGTAAATATATAGAAAAAATAGAGGGTTGCTTCAGTAATGTAATGGGATTAAGTTTGCCATGGCTTAGAAGAAAATTGTATAGATAATAAAATTGAGCAAAAAAAAACCCTATCCGAAAATAGGGCTTTTTTAAGTTGAGATAGAAATTAATCTAAATCAGGCATTTCTAGAGCTGGTTCACTCTTTCTGTCGATTCCTTTCTCGAAACCAGCAGCGGCTGCTCTAGCACGTCCAGCATGCCAAAGATGACCAATGAATGTAAACCATCCTAGGAAGAATTGAGCTGCAGCTAACCATTGTCTTAAGTTAACGAAGTTAACAGCATTAGGCTCTGTAATGATTCCACCAACAGAGTTGATAGAAGCGTTTGGAGCATGAGTCATATATTCAGCAGCTCTTCTTACCTGCCAAGGCTGAATATCATTTTGGATTTTCTCAAGGCTCAATCCATTAGGTCCTCTTAGAGGCTCTAACCATGGACCTCTGAAATCCCAAAATCTCATTGTTTCACCACCAAATATAATTTCACCAGTAGGAGATCTCATGAGATACTTACCTAGACCTGTTGGTCCCATTGTTGAACCAACGTTAGCTCCAATTCTTTGATCTCTCACTAGGAAAGTAAAGCTTTGGGCCTGTGAAGCTTCAGCATTTGTTGGGCCATAAAATTCTGAAGGGTAAGCAGTGTTGTTAAACCAGATGAAAGTTGAAGCAATAAAACTTGCTACACAAATTCCACCAAGAGCGTAACTTAATAGTCCTTCACCATTCCAGATGAAAGCTCTTCTTGCCCATCCAAAAGGTTTGGTAAAGATATGGAATATTCCTCCAATAATTGCAGTAATACCCACGTAAACATGTCCACCAACAATATCTTCAATGGAGTTAACACCGATAATGGAACCAGCTCCACCCCATGGAGATCTGAATAGATAACCAAGAATAACTCTTGGATCTAGTGTTGGATTTACAAGTCTGACTTCACCACCACCTGGTGCCCAAGTGTCATATGCACCACCAATAAAACACCAGTTTACTGACCATGCTAGTGCACCTACACCAAGAACAATCAAATGATATCCGAGGATATTTGTCATTTGATTTTTATCTCTCCAGTCGGTTGAGAAAAATGGAAAATCTTCTTCAAGTTTTTCTGGACCTGCCAATGAATGGTAAATACCACCAAAACCAAGTACAGCAGAAGCTATCAAATGAACCACGCCTGCTTGGAAGAAAGGCATGATATCAGTAACTTCACCTCCTGGGCCTATTCCATAGCCAAACATTGCAACGTGTGGCATACAGATTAAACCTTGCTCCCACATTGGTTTATCAAAAGTAAAATGATTAACCTCAAAGAGCATCATTGCTCCCGCCCAAAAGACTATTAGTCCAGAGTGAGCAATGTGAGCTCCTAATAAACGTCCAGATAAATTGATTAGTCTAGCGTTACCTACATACCAGGCATAACCAGTTTCCTCAATACTTTGGTTTGGAGCTCTTAATAAATTATTAAAGGGCGTTTCCACGTGGAAGAACCTCCTCAGGGAATACAAAGTTTTCGTGTGGTTGATCCACAGAAGACATCCATGCTCGCATACCTTCGTTCAAAAGTATATTTTTTGTATAGAAAGTTTCAAATTCTGGATCTTCTGCTGCACGGATTTCTTGGCTTACGAAATCATAAGCTCTTAAGTTTAGTGCTAAGCCTACAATACCAATTGAAGATGTCCACATACCCATAACAGGTACAAATAACATCAAGAAATGTAAGAAACGCTTGTTTGAGAAAGCAATACCGAAGATTTGACTCCAGAATCTATTTGCTGTAATCATTGAATAAGTTTCTTCTTCTTGAGTTGGGTCAAAAGCTCTAAATGTTGAACTTTGAACCTTACCATCTGTATAAATACTTGTATCTTCATACAAAGTGTTTTGTACTGTAGCTCCATGAATAGCGCAAAGTAGAGCACCACCAAGAATTCCAGCAACACCCATCATGTGGAATGGATTTAAAGTGATATTGTGAAAACCTTGAATGAACAGAATATAACGGAAGATTGCTGCAACACCGAATGAAGGTGCGAAGAACCAACTATGCTGTCCTAAGGGATAAATAAGGAAAATACTTGTGAATACTGCAATTACTGCTGAGAATGCTAGAGCGTTGTATGGTCTAATTCCAACAAGGCCAGCAATTTCAAACTGACGAAGCATAAAACCAATTAGGCCAAATACTCCATGTAATGCAACGAAGTTCCAAAGTCCACCAAGTTGTAGCCATCTTACGAAACTACCTTGGGCTTCAGGACCCCATAAAAATAGAAGACTGTGTCCCATGGCATCACCAGGGGTACTTACAGCTGCTGTTAAAAAGTTACAACCTTCAAGGTATGAGCTTGCAACTCCGTGTGTGTACCATGAGGTAACAAATGTTGTTCCGACAAACCAACCACCTATAGCAAGGTATGCACAAGGAAGTAGAAGTAGTCCGGACCAACCAATAAATACAAAGCGGTCGCGCTTCAACCAATCATCGAGGACATCAAACCATCCTCTTTGTGGGGCGCTACCAACTGCGATCGTCATGAGAAATCGTTTTTAGCTTCGGGATACGCAGTGACTGTAACAAAGATTGAGAGTAATGTGGGGAAATATTTGTATATCTGAAATGCCTTGTAAAGCTTTCCTGACTTTTTTATTAAAAATTAGGTAAGAATACTCCCTTAGTTTGTTAAATTATCTGAATTAGGCTCTAAAAAAAGATAAAAATGAATTCAGACCTCACATCATTCGATAAAATCGAACAAAAAATTGGTGGATCAAGAAAAATTTCAAATTATATTATAGGAGGAATGTTGACTATAGGAGGCATTGGTTTTCTTTTGGCCTCTATATCTAGCTACACAGGAAGGGATTTATTACCTTTAGGAAATCCTTCAACTTTGTTGTTTATCCCTCAAGGAATAATAATGGGAGCATACGGAGTAATAGCAAATTTATTAAATTTTTATTTGTGGTATCTGGTTTACATAAACTTTGGTTCAGGAAGTAATTATTTTGATAAATCCTCAAAATCTGTAGAAATAAAAAGAAAGGGATTATTTAAAGATGTTGAAGTTAAATTAAATTTTGATGAAATTAAATCTGTCAAGTTGGATATTAGTGAGGGATTTAATCCTAGAAGAAGAATTGCTTTAGTTTTAAAAGGTAGAAAAAAACCTCTCCCTTTAAGCGGAGCAGGTGAACTTAAACCACTGCTTCAGGTTGAAGAAGAAGGAGCTCGTCTAGCTAAATTTTTGGATGTTAATTTGG
The DNA here is from genome assembly GCA_003280995.1 of Prochlorococcus sp. AG-355-A09. Lineage (GTDB taxonomy): Bacteria > Cyanobacteriota > Cyanobacteriia > PCC-6307 > Cyanobiaceae > Prochlorococcus_A. The sequence continues at coordinate 43,483 of QCDG01000006.1, forward strand.
AGGGACTAAAATAAAAAAAAAATATTTTTTAAAAACATTATCTTTTATACAGGTTTTGTTTTTGGTTCAAGCTTGTAATTATAAAAATAAGATTGATCCAAATTATTACTGCCAAAAACTTAAATTTAGTTGTATTCAGAGTAATAAAGTTGTTTATTTTAAAACTTCAAAAGGTGATTTTGCGGTAAAATTATTTGGTAAAGATAACCCAGTAACAGTATCAAATTTTCTGGAAAACATAGAAAATAATATTTATTTAAATCAAAAATTTTATAAAATAATAACCTATCCCCAAATAAGATTTATACATGGCGGCGTTAATCCAGAAAATAAATCTTATATAGAACGAAAACAAAACCTGAATAAGATAAGTCCAACAATACCTTTAGAAATAAAATTCAAAGAAGAAGTAAAACCGAGATATAACTATCAAATAAAAAATCCTAGTGAGAAAGTAAATTTAGTTAATACTTTTGAAAGTGGATCAATTGCTATGGTTAAGAGCGGTAAGGATAAGTCTTCATCTACTGAATTTTTTTTTGTAACGACTAAGATCCCAGAGCTAGATGGAAGATATTCGATTTTTGGAAAGATTATTAAAGGATTAGACGTACTCGAAAAAATCAATAAAGAAGACTACATTAAGGCAGTCCAGATTACTAATTAAATTTCTAGAGAATATTTATTTATTTTCAACATTTCTGTATTAACTCCTGAAGAGCGTTTAAGAGCTACCTTACCAGTCCTCGCTATTTCAAGGATGCCGTATGGCTCGAGTAATTTCTCTAGAGCAACTAACTTCCCAGGATCTCCAACTACCTCGAGAGTTAAGGCCATATCTGATACATCAACAACTTTTGCACGGAAGATCTGTACTATATCAAGGATATTACTTCTAGTATCTTCTTTCGATGAAACTTTTAGTAACATCAATTCCCTTTCAACAGCTGCGAGATTAGTAAAATCTACAACTCCCAGAACATTAAATAACTTATTAAGTTGCTTAGTCATTTGTTGAAGAGTTTCATCATCACCTTCTACTACCATTGTTAACCTTGAAATCCCTTTAGATTCTGCAGGTCCTACTGCAAGGCTATCTATGTTGAATCCCCTTCTAGCGAAGAGACCTGAGATTCTACTCAAGGCTCCAGATTCATCTTCTACAAGAACTGATAATGTATGTTTCATATTTTAAAAGGTTTTTAAATCTCTAATCCATTCATAAGAAATTCTATTGAATACTAAAGGGTCTTCATCATGGATACAATGCCCTGAATTGGATACTATTTTTAATTTTACCCATCTATGGAAATTTGCAATCTTTTTACCAACAAACAAAGGTATGAAATTATCTTTTTCGCCCCAAATTAATAAAAAAGGAACTTTTTTTGAGGCGCTAAGTTTTCTCAAAAGGTAAGAAGCTTTAAATTTTTCATCTCTAGAAGACATTCCAATACACATTGCTCTTAATGATCTAGCTGAAGTTCTCCTTAAAACTGGTTTTGTTACCAAATCTATTAGTTGGCGATCAATATTATCTTTTTTAAAATAGGCAGAATTTAGTCCCAGTTTAATAACCCCTAATTTAGTTATTAAAAATAAAATAATCTCCAAAGGGAAAAACAAAAAAAATATTGTTATGAATCTATCTTGAAATTTCTTAAATGATGATTTTTTTGTTATGGACTTTTTATTTTCTTGAATTTGATCTGGCAAAGGCGATGCAATAACTGTTGCAATCTGATCCTCTAATGAAACTGCACATGTTAAAGCAACTAGTGATCCAAGGGAATTGCCAATAAGAATTACTTTCCCAGAATTCTTTGGTCTTATTACCTGTGCAATAAAGTCTTTCACTTGATCACACCAAATCTCATTATTTAATTTTCCAATTTGTCTAATCCCAGGTTGATCTGAATCCCCAAATCCTATTAAATCCAAAGAATAAGAGGCAAAATTCTTTTTCGCAAAATACTCTAAATTGTTTCTCCAATGTTTTCGACTTGCTCCAAATCCATGGAGAAAGATAATTGGAATCTCATTTTCTTCGCCTGTAACACTCCAACAAATTTTAAAACCATTCCAATTCCAGTAATTAGGAAAGTTTATATTTTTTTTTAAATTATTATTCATATATTCAAAAATATATTCAAAAATTTTCAAGATATTTGAATTGTCTACATTTTTAACAAATAAATGTATTTTGAATGTAAATTATAGTAATCATTCAATTTTACTATGGCTAAAGAAATTTTTAGTATTGCAGCAGTTTTTTGGATACTCATACCAATAGGATTAGTTGGTGGTGCTTTGTTATTAAAGTTTCAGGGAGACTGATTCTCACGGATACATCACAATTTGAGTTATGGTCTTAAAGTTAAGTAAATCTTAAGTATGAAGATTCTTTTAGTAGGAGCAACAGGGACACTTGGTAGACAAATAGCAAAGCAAGCTATAGAAGAAGGACATGAAGTAAGATGCTTTGTAAGAAATCCAAGAAAAGCTTCCTTTCTACAAGAATGGGGTTGTGAGTTAACAAAAGGTAATTTATTAAATTCTTCTGATATCGAATATGCATTGCAAGATATTGAAGTGGTTATTGATGCAGCGACTAGTAGGCCAGATGATCCTAAAAGTATTTATGAAATTGATTGGGATGGAAAACTTAACTTATTTAATGCTTGCGAATCTTTAAACGTAAAAAGGGTAATATTCCTTTCTATCCTCCTAACAGAAAAGTTTAGAAATGTTCCTTTGATGGACATTAAATTTTGCACTGAAAAACTTCTTGAAAAATCTAATTTAGACTATACAATCTTTAAATGTGCAGCTTTTATGCAAGGAGTTATTGGTCAATTCGCAATCCCAATCTTGGATAGTCAAGCGGTGTGGATGAGTGGGACTCCAACTAAAATTGCTTATATGAATACCCAAGATATGGCGAAAGTTGTTGTAGCAGCAGTTAATAATCCAAAAACTCACAGAACATCATTGCCATTAGTAGGTCCCAAAGCATGGGATTCAAATGAAGTTATATCTTTATGTGAAAAATTTAGTGAAAAAAAGGCAAAAATTTTTAGAGTTTCCCCCTTCCTTATTAGTGTCACTCAAAAAGTAGTTTCCTTTTTTCAAGATTCTCTTAATGTTGCTGAGCGATTGGCTTTTGCGGAAGTAACTAGTAGTGGTGAATCATTAGATGCTGACATGAGCAAAACTTACGAAATATTGGAAGTTAAAAAAGAGGATATTACCTCACTAGAGAGTTATATAAAGGAGTACTATCAACAAATACTTAAAAGATTAAGGGAAATGGAAGCAGATCTTAATATTGAAGAAAAAAAGAGATTACCTTTTTAATATTGCAATTTTAGAAACAGATAGTATATTTGTACTATAATAAATATTATTGACCTATGTCTGTTTCTAAGTCTAAAAACCTTGAACGAAAACTAGATAATTTTGCAAAAGAAGCAAAAAATGAATTGAATAATGTTTGCGGATCTTCATTATGGGAAAGCCTTGGGTTTGTTTTTTTTGATCAATTAGAAGATTCTGAAAAAATTGCGAAAGCAAATTTTTACTATGGACAACTTCAAATAATTAATGAAATTAAATTTTCTATTTGAATTGAATTTTATATTTTTACATAGGTAATTTTTTTTAAATCAATTTTGGCCAATCTTTTTCTGATAATATGGACTTAGTAAAAGATTAATTAATGATTGAAACTTCAGGTGTAATAGAAAAAGAGCAGGGGAATGGATTTTATTTGGTTACCTTAGAACAACCTGAAGGACATCAATGTTTATGTAGAGCTGCAGGTAAATTGACTAAATTTAGAATTAAATTATTAGCTGGAGATAAAGTTTTAGTTGAGATAAGTCCTTATGATCTTTCTAGAGGAAGGATAACTTACAGAGAGAGGAATGCAGGCAATGCTAGACCTACTACTAATAAAAATAATCCCAAGAGAAATAATAAATAAAAAGTTTCTTTAGATAATATTTTTTATCGCTTCTTTAAACTCACTTCTTTGTTTAACACCTTGCCATTGTTTTTTTAATAATTTTTCTTTAAAAAGTTGAACTGTTGGTGTGCCATTAATACCAGCTTGTTTTGCAATATCTTGATCTTTATCAATATCTATTTCAACGCCAAGAACTGCACCATCAAGTTCTTTAATTACCCTTTTTAACTGAGGTTTCAAAACATGACATGGACCGCAGCTTGGGGAACTAAAAATTACTAAGATAGGTTTTTTACTCTCGTGATAAAGTTTCCTTAATGCATAACTGCCTTTTTGCCATTCAGAATTTGAATCGAAAGTCTCTTCATTAACTTCTTCTTCATTAAAATCTGATGAATTAAGCTTTTTTTCTGGTTCTGGTGTTTCTCTGACTATAGTTTTTGCTAAGTTTTTCTCGGCTAGCCACCTTTCGGTAGCTAATGCTGCCATGCATCCAGTTCCTGCAGCAGTAACTCCTTGTCTCCACTCAGAATCAACAACATCACCTGCAGCGAAGATTCCTTCAATAGATGTTTCTGGCCTTCCTGATTTGCAAGCAATATAGCCTTTATTATCTAAATCAATTTTGTTGCCCAAGAATTTCGTATTAGGTGTGTGCCCTATCGCGTAAAAAAGACCTTTTATATTGATTTCCCCTTTACCTTCTTGAGAGTGAATAGTTTCTATTCTCTCAAGCCATTCAGTACCATCCGCTTTATTAACTTTTGTATTCCAATGAATTTCTATCTTTGGATTAGCTTTTACTCTGTCAACCATTGCTGCGCTAGCCCTTAATTTTTCTGATCGAACAATCAAATGCACTTTGCTTCCATACTTTGTGAGATATGCGGCTTCTTCACAAGCAGAGTCGCCCCCTCCAATAACAGCTAATTCTTCATCTCTGAATTGTGGGGTGGCTCCATCACATATTGCACAAGCACTTATTCCTTTACTCCAGAATTTATCTTCATTAATTACGCCTAATCTATTTGCACTTGCTCCAGTTGCAATAATTATTGAGTTAGATCTTATAGTCCCTTCTAAAGTTTTTAGTTCAAAGGGACGCGAATCGGTATTAATTGAGACTACATCACTTTCGTATAAATTAGTGCCCCATCTTTCTGCTTGAGCCTTCATTAGATCCATCAATTCAGGACCCAGTACTCCATCTGGGAAACCTGGATAATTTTCAACAAATGTTGTAGTCATTAATTGCCCACCAGGAATTCCACCAGAATTAAATCCTGTTACAAGTAATGGTTGAAGATTTGCTCGTGCGGCATATATTGCAGCGGTGTAACCTGCAGGTCCCGAACCTATAATTACAACATTTTCTACGTTTGAAATCTTCTCTTTATTTTCCATTTATTTGCAAATTTCACTTCTTATAATAATAAACTAACCCAAATAATGTAGGGCGGATTTCACTCGATAGATTTATTACTCAATCGTTGACTTTTTGATCTAATAACTTTTTTAATTCCTTTGGGAAGTTTAAAACAGAATCTTTTAAGTTTTCGTTCTTTTCTCCAATATGTAATATCCACTCTCTAAATTCTTCTGCGATTGCATAACTGTCTTCATACCTTTCTAAAGTGTCCATTGCAGAAATTCTATTGGTTGCCCAACAGGTCGCTATGTCGATCCTTTTTCTAATGAAATTGTCCATTCGAAGATTTAAGTTGTATATAGGTAAACACACCAGAGAACGTATGTATTGTCTAATAAGTTACAACTTTGTACTTCCAAACAATAATTTAATCTTTAATTTATATTTGAGCCAAATTATGGGTAGATTATAAAGAAAATATAAAGAAATAGAGTTATACTGCTTCGCTGTGATTCGCAAGTAGCCTTTCAACTTCCTCAAAACCCTCTTTAGCTGAATTTATTGCAAGTTCCTCGCTAACTTTTTCTTCTGATATTAATTTTGCGGATATTTTTTTTAAAAGAGTTTCTTTCTTTTCTCTTAGTGAACTAACAATTTCTTCTTCAATAATAGATTTTATTGCTTTAGAAATTATTTTTTTATCATTTGCTTCCTCGAATGTGCCCTGAACTAATTCTTGAATAAATAATCGATGAACCTCACTACTCCTTAGAAAGCTTTCTGTGGCATTAATAATTCCTTCAACAAGAGCTTCATCAGGTTCAGAATCATTTTCTGCCAGCTTAAATTCCCAATCTAAATGTCTTCTTTGCCAACCTGCCGAGTGGAGACTGGGCATGACTGTTTGTGAATAAGTATCAACTGACATTTCATAAATTCTCTCTGCTAATTTCTCACACCAGTCTTTACCATGTTTTTCTAGATTTTTCTGCATAGCCTGCCTTGGAACAGCATGACCACCATGATGGCTGTGGCATACTCCATCAGGACATTCGATTGCTTTTATACTCATTGGATTATTTAGTACTTATATATTCTAGATAGCTATTTTTTATAGAAAAGAAAATATATTTTTAACAAAAATCCAAGACTTTTGACTTTCTTCAATTTATATTTAGTATGTTAAAAAAATAAATAAATTGACAAAGATACTTATTCCTACCGAAACAAGCTCTGGTGAAAGGAGAGTTTCAGCTACACCAGAAGCGGTAAAGAAATTAAAAAGCCTTGGATGTGATGTTTATATTGAAAGTTCAGCAGGAAAATTATCAGGATTTAGTGACTTATCATATGAAGAATCGGGCGGAACAATTATATCTAACTTAGATCAAAACATTTGGGGTGAAGCGGACTTAATATTTTGTGTTCAAACTCCATCAGAGGATAATTTAACTAAGTTAAAGAAAGGCGCTGTTCTTCTCGGTCTTCTTAACCCATATGGTAATAAGGAGCTTCTAAGGATTATAAATAGTAATAAGATTTCAGCTTTATCACTAGAGTTGCTTCCGAGGATTAGTAGAGCTCAATCTTCTGATGTTCTTTCTTCACAGGCCAATATTGCTGGATATAAAGCAGTTCTTTTGGCTGCAAGTGAGTTAGATAGATACTTCCCAATGCTTATGACTGCAGCTGGGACAGTCCAACCTGCCAAAGTAGTGGTTCTTGGTGGAGGCGTTGCAGGATTACAGGCAGTTGCGACAGCAAAAAGACTTGGAGCAATAGTATTTGTATCTGATATTAGACCTGCTGTTAAAGAACAAGTAGAGTCTCTCGGAGCAAGATTTATAGAACTTCCTGAAGTTGAAGAAAAGCCTGGAGAGTCAGGAGGTTATGCAAAAGCTGTAACACCCGAATTCCTCTCAAAACAGAAGGCAACTTTAACTAAATATTTATCTGAAGCTGATGTTGCTATATGTACTGCGCAAGTTCTAGGTAAAAAGGCCCCTGTTTTAATAGACTCACCCATGATCAAAAAAATGAGGCCTGGAGCAGTAGTTATTGATTTAGCAGTCTCTCAGGGAGGGAACTGCGAAGGAACAAAATCAAATGAAACTATTATCAAAGATGGGGTAAAACTTATAGGAGCCGGGGAATTACCCTCTTCAGTTCCTTATGATGCAAGTTCACTTTATGCTAAGAACTTAACATCTTTGATTACACCTTTTATAAAAGATGGTGTAATTAAATTAGATAAAGAGGATGAACTCATTTCTGGATGTTTATTAAGCGATGAAGGAGTTGTTCTTCAAAATAAAGTTTTTGAAAATTGAGGTTTTAAAATTATGTCTTTTATAAGTCTTCTTTGGGTTCTTTTACTTGGTAGTTTATTAGGCCTCGAGTTAATTGGAAAAGTTCCTCCTACTCTTCACACACCTCTAATGAGTGGAGCAAATGCAATTTCGGGAATAACAATGCTTGCAGCCTTGACTTTAATTGTAAAAGCAGAAGGTAACGTACCACTTTTAATCATTGGTTCAGTTTCTCTTGGATTTGCTCTTTTCAACGTTGTAGGCGGTTTTTTTGTAACTGATCGAATGCTCGCGATGTTTAGTCGTAAACCATCAAATAAGAAGTAATTTTTAACATGAATCTACCTGTAATCATTAAATTCGTTATTGACCTTCTAGCAGTACTTTTACTGGCGTTGGGAATAAAAGGGTTGTCAAAAGTAAAGTCAGCAAGGGACGCCAATAGATTAGCTGCATTTGCAATGTCGCTATCAGTAGTAGGATTACTTGCTTATTATTTAGGCACTTCTGGTATTGCTATTCAGTCTTGGATTTGGATAATAATTGGATCAATCATAGGTAGTTTATTCGGAGCAATTCTTGCAAAAAAAGTGCCTATGACCTCCATGCCTGAAACAGTGGCATTGTTCAATGGTTGTGGAGGAATGTCATCACTTTTAGTGGCCTTAGGAGTAGCTATTTTTCCTATATCTGGTGGCCAAGAAAATTTTGATTTCTTTAAGTCACTGATTAACGAAGTTTCAATATCTGTTTCTATATTTGTTGGTGCCATAACTTTCACAGGTTCAATTGTGGCGATGGCAAAGTTACAGGGTTGGTTGTCAACTCCAGGATGGACTCAGAGCAAAGTTAGACATTTTGTAAATATTGTTTTTGCAGTTGCTTCCTTGGTAGCCTTTTTTGATTTGATAAACGGCAATACAAGTTCTATTTGGCTTTTAGTTATAGTTTCTTCTTTATTAGGTATTGGAGTTACTTTACCAATTGGTGGAGCTGATATGCCAGTTGTTATATCTTTATTAAATAGCTATTCAGGGATTGCAGCAGCCGCAGCAGGTTTCGTTGTAGATAGTCAGCTTTTGATAGTAGCAGGCGCAATGGTTGGAGCAGCAGGCCTAATACTTACTCAAGTAATGTGCAAGGGTATGAATAGATCATTGGTCTCAGTTCTTTTTGGAGGATCTTTATCTGCACAAAGTACAGCCTCTTCTGGTTCAGGAGAATATACAAATATAACTTCTTGCAGTGTTGAAGAATGTGCATTGACTTTAGAGGCAGCCAACAAGGTAATTATTGTTCCTGGTTATGGTCTAGCAGTAGCTCAAGCTCAACATACTTTAAGGGAAGTGACAAAAAAACTAGAGCAAAATGGTATTGAAGTTGTTTACGCAATTCATCCTGTAGCAGGGAGGATGCCTGGACATATGAATGTACTTTTAGCAGAAGCAGATGTTCCTTACGAACAACTTAAAGAGATGGACGTTGTAAATCCTGATTTTCCAGCAACGGATGTTGTTTTAGTTTTAGGAGCAAATGATGTGGTTAATCCTCAAGCTAAAAATGATAGCTCTTCTCCTTTATATGGGATGCCAGTTCTTGATGTGCAGGAAGCAAGAACAGTATTTGTAATTAAACGTGGTATGAGTGCAGGATACTCCGGAATAAAAAATGATTTATTTGATCTGCCAAATACCTCGATGGTCTTTGGTGATGCAAAAAAAGTACTGAATGACTTGATTGGAGAATTAAAGGATCTTGGAGTTGGGGAGAAGTAATAGTATATCTTTTAGTTTTTCAGATTACGTAAAAAATAAGCCATTTCGAGAAGTCTTACCTTGGATAGGTGGCGACTTACAAACTTTGAGAGATACTTTTGTTATTGATTTTGGTAAATCAAAAAAAAATAAAAAAATATTCTTCCCTATTAATAAAATTCTTTCTAAAAAATTCGAATGTGATTATCTTCTAGGGTTTTTAGAATTACCTGAAAACTTAGACTTACTTAGGGGTTTTGTAATCGTTACACATGGTTTAGGGGGCTCAACTAAAAGGTTTGGTTTAAGAAGAATCTCTAGGAAATTAGCAAATAATGGTTTTGGAGTTCTCAAATTAAATCTAAGAGGATCTGGATCTGCGAGATATTTAGCTAAAGGAAATTATTGTGCTAGATGCTCCAGTGATGTTATTTCAGCAATTAATTATTTTAAAAAATTCATTAATTTAGAGTTTAAAGATCTCACAAAGATTAATAATCTTCCAATTTACGGAGTTGGATTATCTTTAGGCGGAACAATTCTTTTAAATGCCTCCCTAGATTACGATGAAAGCAAAGGAGAAAAACTTTTAGATGGCCTTGCCTGCGTAAGTACCCCTTTAGATTTATCTTCATGCAGTCTATGTATTGAAAAACCTAGAAATTCTATCTATCAAAAATGGTTACTTCACCGCTTAAAAAATCAGTTATGGGAGGGATTTAATGATGAAGGCAAAATTCTTAATAATGAGAAATTAAGAAAAAAAATCAGAACTTTAAAAAGTATAAGGGAATTTGATCAGAAATTTACAGCTCCAAGTTGGGGATTTAATTCTTTAGAAGATTATTATGTTAAAGCTTCTCCAATATTTAGAATCCAAAACTCAATAAAAAAATTACCTCAAATGCTTTTTATTCATGCCAAGGATGATCCTTGGGTTCCATATAAGGATACTTTGAATTTAAGAAAAGAATCTATTGATAAATTTACTATTATTATTACTGAAAAAGGCGGTCATAATGGCTTTCACTCGATTAATGGCTGCTGGTCAGACGAAGTCGTAAAGGACTGGTTTATGAGTATCTAGGACTATTTAAAAATGGTGTTTTTTTAAAAATCCATTTTTCTATTGGCTTACCGTTAATAATATGTGAGGTAAAAATTTCAGAAATTTTTTCTGGAGAAACTTTCTCATACCAAATACCATCAGGCCAAACAAGAAGAATTGGGCCGTTCTTACATACCCTTAAACAGTCAGCTTTTGATCTTAATATATGAACGTTTTTTGTAGAGGGATCATTCTCAAATTTTTTTAAAGTCTTTTTAAGACATTCCCATGTTTTTTGTCCTTCATTGCCTTTAAAGCATTTCTGTTTTGTAGGTGTTGCGCAAAGTAGAAGGTGTTTATTTACCCATGTTGTCATCTTTAAATCCCTTTTCCTTACTGCTTTTAGATGATTCTAGGCAATGTTACAAGCTACTGTAAGAAACTTCTTTAACAAAGGGTAAAGAAACTAATATAGATATTAATGATTGACATTCAATCTAAATTAAGGGGCTAATGAGAAATAATTTCTATCACTTTTTCTAAAGGAAATAATGAAACATTTTCAATTGATTTAGGATTTGATACATCAAATGGATTATCGATATCTCTAATAATTTTTAATAGCAATAATATAAAAAATGAAATTATAAACAAATAAAATAATGAGTTAAAAAGATCATTTGATTTAACGAAAACTAATCCAATAAGTAGTGTATATGATACAAAATTCGCCATCCATGCCACAAAAGGTGCAAAATCTGTCTCTCTAACAACTCTTACTCTATTAACATCTTGAAGTATTCCATTCATTAATCCCATCAAACGTCCTCTTAGACTAGATACATCCCCCTTATAATTTTTAGAGGCTTGAACAACGTCATTGTGAGCTGAATTATAAGTTTCTATCAATTTATCAGTTGAAGAAAATCCTTTTAACCAATTTAATAAATACTTAGATAAAGATAATATTGAAATTTGAGTTCTCTCTAAGTTTGCTTCAGGGTTATATGATTTAATCGCATTAATTTCTAAGTAAAGGGAATGAATTTTAGTTGCAAGATTTGGTGGGATCTTTTCTGCCTCCTTAAAATCTGTTAGTACACCTGTTAATAAAAAACTTAAAAGAAAAATATTTGATCCAACTAGTATAGAAAATAAATCGTTCATCTCAATAAATTCTAAACTAAATAAATTTATAAGAATTTTGAATAATAATAATATAATAATAAAAAATTGAATATCTTTAATTTTTTTAATTATTAAATTTCTTCTGAAAATTAGATTTAATATCTTCAAATACCAAGAATATTTAATTTAAAATTACCAATTAAAGTTTAAGAATAATTTAAATTTTAAAATTTATTCATACCATAGCTAGAAAAATGAAACGCTTACTACTCCCACTACTAGCTACTCTCTCTCTTTATCTAATGCTTTAAACTTATTGAAATAACTGGGTTCTTAGCGATTTCTTGAAAGGGTGTAAATGGGTTTAGAGTCTTAGATGCTTTTTAATATTCACTTTTATCCAATACTTACGTATTTTTTCCCTTTTTTAATTTCTTGCTTAACAAAAAGTCTGGACCAATTGTCTACTTCAAGAATATCTTCTAATTCTGGACTCAAATTCAAATTCTCCATATGTGATTCACAAGCTTTACTTATAAATGTTGGAATTTCTTGAAAAGAAATTTTTTCTTTTAGGAATTGTTCAACAGCCATTTCATTAGCAGCATTTAAGACTGCAGGCATAGTTCCAGAAGATTTTCCTGCGGCATAGGCAAGTCCCATACATGGATATTTAAACTCGTCTGGCTCTTTAAAAGTTAATTTTCCAATTTCACTTAGGTTTAATCTTTTCCAATTTGTTTTAAATCTTTCAGGCCAACTCATCGCATATAAAATAGGTAGCTTCATATCTGGCCAACCTAATTGAGCTAATACTGAAGAATCCTCCATCTCAATCATTGAATGAATAATACTTTGAGGGTGGATAACTATTTCGATATTTTCGTAAGAGGTCCCAAATAAATAATGAGCTTCTATAACTTCTAATCCTTTATTCATAAGAGTTGCAGAATCTACAGTTATTTTTTTTCCCATATCCCAATTAGGATGTGAAGTCGCATCTTCCACTGTGACATGCTTTAAATCCTCAACGGCCCAATCTCTGAAAGCACCACCAGAAGCTGTTAAGTGTATGGCTTTTAAACCTTTAGGGAGCTCTCCGGTTGAAAAATCTGCATTTTCATAATTAGGTAATCCTTGTAAACATTGAAAGATAGCAGAGTGTTCTGAATCTGCAGGTAAAAGCCTACTATTATTTTTCTTTAATGCAGGAATAACAATTGGCCCTGCCGCAATTAAAGTTTCTTTGTTAGCAAGTGCAATATTTTTCCCCGCATTAATTGCTGACATTGTTGGAATTAAGCCTGCACAGCCTACTATCCCTGTTACCACAGTATCTGCTTTATCCCATGCTGCAACTGCGTTAATCCCCTGCTTTCCACCTAAAATCAAGGGAGAATCATCCAAATCTAAGTTATTAATATTATCTTTTAAATCTTCTACAAGGCTTTCATCCTCAATTGCAACTACCTCTGGTTTATGTGTTTTAACTTGTTCAGTTAATAAATTAATGTTTCTTCCTGCAGAAAGAGCTACGGCTTTAAACTTATCAGGCTGCTCACTAGCTATTTCGAGAGTTTGAGTCCCTATTGAACCAGTAGAACCGAGCACAGTAATGTATTTCAATTTTCTCTGATATTTCTAATATCTTCCCATTTAAAGGTGTATTTAAAAAACAAAAATTTCAAATTGGTTTTTTTCTTAAAATTTAGAACCTTATCCATGTTGTTATTTCCTTTGATTGATCAATAAGTTCAATACCTTTTTCTTTTAACAAATTTCTTATTTCATCGGCTTTCGCATAATTCTTTTCCATTTTTGCTTTCAATCTTTCATTAACAAGAGATGAAATTTCCTCTTCTGTTATTTTACTTTCTTTTACTAAAACTTCTTTTTTAAGACCAAGTACCTCAGTCAACTTTGCAAGAGTTTTAAAATTCTCAAGTAGAAAGAATTTTTCATTTTGGTCTATTTTAAAACCTTCAACCCTTTGAAATTGGTTTAAAAAGTTTTTTAATGGTTTCGCTAAATCGTAAATAATTGCAATAGCACCTGCTGTATTGAGGTCATTTCCCAGGGCCTCAGAAAATTTAAGCTTTTTTTGAGATAATTCAAAACTTATTTTCTCTTTATATTCTTCTTCGATAGATTCATCTTTATCCATAGATCTAAAAACACCTTTTGTAAGTTCCATAAAAGAAAGGGCTACATTAATATTTTTCCAAGCTTCTGAAGCACTTCTTAAAGCATCTTCAGTAAAATCAAGTGGTTTTCTATAATTCACAGTCATAACAAAATATCGCAAAGTCATAGGGCTTACACCTGACTTAATTAACTCTCTGATAGTTTTAAAATTTTTAAGGGATTTACTCATTTTTTGTCCATTTACATTGACCATCCCATTGTGTAACCAATAGTTCGCAAGCTTTTTGCCATTAGCTGCTTCTGATTGGGCGATTTCATTCTCATGATGAGGAAAAATCAAATCAGAACCACCTAAATGGATATCGATAGTATCTCCTAATTCATCTTTAACCATCGCCGAACATTCAATATGCCATCCTGGCCTACCTTTACCCCATGGCGAATCAAAAAATGGTTCATCATCTTTGGCTTTTTTCCATAGCGCAAAATCTTGCGGATTAAGTTTTTTACTATTTTCCTCATTTACCATTCTTCCTTGCTGATTGATATTTTGTTCTTGTAAATTTTGATTACTTAGCTTTCCATAATTTTTATTTTTGAAAACAGAATAATAAACGTCTCCATCCCTAGAGTATGCATAACCTTTGTCCTCAAGGATTGTTATGAAGGAGCAGATATTGCATATATGATTCGTTGCTCTTGGCATGCTATCCGGACGCATTATCCCTAAAGAATCCATATCTTTATGAAATTCAATGATATTCTTTTCAGATACTTCCTTCATTGAACTGCGTTCTTCTTTCGCTCTTTTTAAGATCTTGTCATCAATATCTGTAAAATTTTGAACATACTTCACTTTGAAATCACTGTAAATTAAAAATCTTCTCAATACATCCCAAGCGATATAACTTCTGGCATGACCGAGATGACATAAATCATAAACAGTTACCCCACAACAATAAATTTTTACTACATCATCAATAGGCTTAAAAACCTCAACTTTTTTGCTTAAAGTATTAAAAAGTTTGATCATCTTAAAATAAATATTTCATAAGGTTTATTTTGTCTCCATCCAATTGTCTCCAATTCCAATATCAACTAAAAGAGGCACATTTAATTTTACACAATCTTCCATAGTCTTCTTTACTAATTTCGTAGTAATTTCCAAAGAATCTGGTTTAACTTCAAACAATAATTCATCATGTACTTGTAAAAGCATTTTTGCTGGAACATTCATTTCTATGAATTTTTTATTTAGTTGAACCATTGCAATTTTAATAATATCTGCACTTGAACCCTGAATTGGTGCATTGGCTGCAGCTCTTAGTGACTGTGCTTCCATGCCAGCTCTTCTTGCGGATTGCAAGTCAATTTCGTAAGGATCTTTTCCTATTAGTCTTCCAAGTCCATTTTTATCAAACTTAAATTCTCTCTTTCTACCAAAAATTGTTTTTACATAACCTTTTGACAAGGCAAGCCTTTCTTGAAGTTCAAGAAATTTGAAAATTTTTGAATATCTTTCTTTGTATTTTATTAGGAATTCTTTTGCTTCTGGAGTACTTACTCCTGTAGAACGTGCAAACTTTTTAATTCCCATACCATAGATAACTCCGAAATTTATTGTTTTCCCAACTCTCCTCTCATCAGTAGAAATTTCTTCTTTCTCAAAAATTAATCTTGCGGTCAAAGAATGAATGTCATCATTTTTATGAAATGCATTTATTAGTATTTCTTCATCCGCTAAGTGAGCGAGTATTCTTAATTCGATCTGAGAATAATCAGCTGATAAAAGTTTCCAATTTTTTTCAGGCAAGAATGCTTTTCTGATTCTCCTACTAAATTCAGTCCTAACAGGGATATTTTGAAGATTAGGATTGCTACTACTTAGTCTCCCAGTAGCTGTAGCAGCTTGATTAAAGTTTGTATGAACTCTTCCTGTCTTTTCGTTAATAAGATTTGGAAGAGCATCAATATAGGTGCTAAGTAATTTGCTAAGAGTTCTATGTTTTATTAAATGTTGGAT
The DNA here is from genome assembly GCA_003280995.1 of Prochlorococcus sp. AG-355-A09. Lineage (GTDB taxonomy): Bacteria > Cyanobacteriota > Cyanobacteriia > PCC-6307 > Cyanobiaceae > Prochlorococcus_A. The sequence goes on from QCDG01000006.1 coordinate 59,226, forward strand.
TATTTCATGTTCGTCGACTAATCTTTCCAGAACTACTGCATCTGTGCTCCATCCTGTTTTTGTTTTTCGTGATTTTTTCTTATCCAAATTTAATTTTTCAAACAAGATCTCACCAAGTTGTTTTGGTGAAGATAGATTGAAACTTTCCTCTGCTAACTCATAAACTTTACTTTCAATATCTTCTAAGGTACTTTTTAATTCTTTTGAGAGTTTATCCAAATAAGGGATGTCGATGGTTATGCCATTCATCTCCATTTGGGACAATACCGGCTCTAAAGGTAGCTCGATTTCTTCGAACAATTTGATTAATTCATCTTTTTCCTTTGAAAAACTTTCTTTAAAAATTTTGACAATCTTAAAAGTTAGAAAAACATCATAACCGCAGTAAATACTTGCTTCATCAATATCAACAAATGAAAAGTCTTTATTTTTTCCAACTGTCTCCTTAAATGAAGGAGGCTTAAATCCAAATAATCTAAAACTTATTTCACTTAACCCATGTTTCTCCTGATTATTAAGAAGGTAGTCTGCTAACAAGGTGTCAAAGGTTACGCCTTTAAGATCAAGTCCATGATTAAAAAATATTTGCCTATCAAATTTAGAATTTTGGAGTGCCTTTTCTTTTTTTGGATCTTCTATCCAATTTCTTAGCTTTGAGAAAACATCTTCTATTGATAATTGATTGGAGATCTCCTTTTTTGTTTGATGACCAAGAGGTATATAAAATAAATCATCATTTTCCTCTCCAAGACATAACCCTATCCCAACAAGTTCCGCATCGATTGGATTCAAACTATTGGTCTCTGTATCTAAAGAAACTATTTGATTAGTCTTGTCTAATCTTTGAATTAATTTATCAAGTAATTCGGAATCATTTACAACAGTTACGTTGATTTTAGGGATTTTATTTTCACTATTTTCTAATTCATTATTACTTGAGGCTTTTGGTGCCTTCTCCTCCTCTTTAGCTACATTATTTTTGTCAAAACCACCTTTGCTGAAAGTTGAATTGAAAATATCAATTTGTCTAAGTAGTGTTGATAGTTCTAATTTTTTCAGTGACTCTGAAAGTAGTTCTTGATTTATATTTTTTAATTCATAACCGTTACTTAAAATTAAAGGGACCTCAGTATTTATTTTTGCTAAATCCCTGGAAAGAAAAGCATTATGTTTATCGTTTCTTAGCTTTTCTATAACTGAACCTTTGATGAATCCTTTATATTTCTTGTCGTTGTTCTGCTGAATCTTTTCCAAAGCCTGATAGATTCCATCAAGCGTGTCGTTCTCTTTTAGTAGATTAATTGCAGTTTTTGGACCTACCCCTTTTATACCTGGAATATTATCAGAACTATCACCAGTTAGGGCTTTAAGATCAACTACTCTTTCTGGCGCAACACCTAATTTTTCTTTTACTCCATTTTCATTCATAAGAGTTGGATTTCCACTTTTCGCATATGGACCACCACCCATATAAAGTACATAAATATCTTTTTGATCATCTACTAATTGAAATAAGTCCCTATCTCCAGAAAGAATATTCACGCACCATCCTTTAGAAGAAGCATCATTTGCAATTGTGCCTAGGAGATCATCTGCTTCGTATCCTGGAGATTTAAAAATTGGTAAATTAAGGCTTTCTTCTAAGATGATTTCTAGTTGTTCAATATCCTGAAAAAAAACATCTGGTGCTACATCTCTATTGGCCTTATAATTTGGATCTAATTCATGTCTGAAAGTAGGTTTTTCGGTATCAAACGTAATACAAACACCCTCAGGACTAATATTTTTACAATTATCCAGAAGGCTTTTTAGAAATCCATAAGTGACACTTGTTGGAAATCCCTCTTTGGTAGTTAAACCTCCATCAATCCCTTTGCTAAATGCATAGAAGCTTCTAAAAGCAAGTGAGTGGCCATCGACTAAAAGTAAAATTGGTTTTTTAGAGTTTTCAGATTTTAAACTCATTTTCTCTTCTTAGCCCAAGGTGGAATATCAATAAAGATTTGCTCTCCAGGTTCTAATCCATCAATTACTGAAGTTTTATTTCCACTACTAATACCAATTTCGATTTTTTCAAATTTGGGAGAATTGTTTTTATCAACTTTCAAAATTCCTTTTTCACCTTTTTCAGTGACAATAGAAACTGTTGGTACTAAGATTTTTTCTTCATTACCTTCGACTCTAAATTCAAGATCTGCAGTCATTCCAATTTTAATTTCTTCAGAAATATCTTTAAAATTTAAAGTTACTTCGAATGAGGTTACATTATTATCTTTTACAGCTCTTGTAGCTATTTTTTTAACTATGGCACTATATTTTTTTGAGGGATAAGCCTCAATTCTTACTGAGGCTTCTTGACCTATTTTTATTCTGCCAATGTCACTCTCAGGAACTTTAGCAACAATTTCTAGGCCCTCTGATAGTTCAAAAATAAAGTTTTTGGTTTTAGGGTCTGAACTTAAGTTTGTACTTGGTGTGACATAAGATCCTATCTCAGCATATTTTGCAGTTATCTTTCCTCCATAAGGAGCTTTAATTAGATAGAAACTTTTTTCAGCTTTTGCATCATTAAGTTTTGCGCTACTAATGTTGTAGTTATTTTTATAACTTTCATAGTCTTCTTTACTTACTGCGCCTTCTTGATATAAATATTCCCTTCTTAAAAATTCAGATTTTTGTTTTTCTACATTTAATTCAAGTTCTTCAATTTTATAGATAAAATCTTCATCATCAAGAGAAGCTAAAACCTGATCTTTTTTTACAAGATCGCCCTCATCTACTTTGATTTCTTTTATTACGCCTTGCTTCCGAGGCCCAATATTGCTTGTCCTTATTGCTTTTACTTCACCACTTGTATTAATTGAATCTGAGAGGATTCCTTTTTCAACTTGAACTACAAAATCAGAAATATCTTTTGACTTATTTTTCTTGAAGGAATTGGTTATAAAAACGAAAAATATAGCTAGAGAAAGCAATATAATTCCACTTCTTAGATTTATATTTTTTTTTATTAAATCAAACATTTCTTTTTAAAAGCAGAATTAGAGAATATTTAGGAACTAAATAAATAATCAAGACGATTATAATTAACTTATCCAAGATTGGTTAAGTAAATACTATATTACTAGAAGATGTTTTCTTGATAATTTTTCCATAAGTTTTTTCAAATGTTAAAAGCAGGTATTATTGGATTACCAAATGTTGGAAAATCAACTCTATTTAATGCACTTGTAGAAAATGCTAAGGCCCAAGCGGCTAATTTTCCCTTTTGTACTATAGAACCTAATAAAGGCATAGTTTCAGTCCCAGATCAAAGGTTGCAAGAGTTAGGTAATTTAAGTTCTAGCCAAAATATTATCCCAACAAAAATTGAATTTGTAGATATCGCAGGACTAGTAAAAGGAGCTAGTAAAGGCGAAGGTTTGGGAAATAAATTTTTATCAAATATTAGGGAGGTTGATGCAATAGTTCATGTTGTAAGGTGCTTTGAAGATAGTGATGTAATTCATGTTTCTGGAAAGGTAGATCCCCTGGATGACATTGAGATAATTAATCTGGAATTGAATTTAGCTGATTTATCTCAACTCCAAAAAAGAAGAGAAAGAATTAAAAAACAGGTTAGAACTAGTAAAGAGGCAGCTAAAGAAGATACCTTACTTGAAAAAATTGAAGAAGAGCTAGAGAAAGGCCTTTCAGTTAGATCAATATCTTTGAATGAAGAAGAAAATTTAATAATTAAGCAATTAGGCTTTCTTACTGCTAAACCAATTATTTACGCAACTAATTTGAATGAAAATGACTTAGCTGAAGGTAATGATTTTTCATCAACAGTTCAGAGTTTTGCAAGCAATGAAAATACAGAATGTATAAAAATATCAGCGCAAGTCGAATCTGAATTAATAGAGTTAGAACCAGAAGATAAAAAAGACTACCTTATTGGCTTAGGAGTAGAAGAAGGGGGATTAAGTTCATTAATTAGATCAACATATAAATTATTGGGATTAAAAACTTATTTCACTACCGGAGAAAAGGAGACAAAAGCTTGGACAATAAAAGATGGAATGACTGCGCCACAGGCAGCAGGAGTAATTCATACTGATTTTGAAAAAGGATTTATAAGAGCTCAGACTATTTCGTATCAAAATTTAATTGATTCAGGTTCAATTGCCAATGCAAAAACTAAAGGTCTTTTAAGAAGTGAAGGTAAGGAATATATTGTTAACGAAGGTGATGTAATGGAGTTCTTATTTAACGTTTAGTAAGTCTCTTAAGGCTTACTATTTTGCTTTTTGAATTTAAATTCAAAAAATGAAATTAATAAAATTAAGATACATCCTAAGCAACTTCCTATTAACCCAAAAACAATGGTTGTAAAGCCATCATCGTAGCCATATTGTAGTTGTGGTAAGTGAGGAGGTATTGGCATTATTTTTCAACAGAATTTTCAATATCTTCTAGTAAATGTTTAGTTGATCTACTAAAACCATTAGTTTTTAAATAGTTTTGAGCCTCTCTAAATTTTTCAGCTACTCTTTTTGCATAAGGAGTGTTCATGGAATTTTGAGTCATGTTGAAAATGCGACTCATTTTATAATCTGATTTAGGTAACCCCTTGATAAGTATTCAAAAATACAAGAATTTATAAATAGGATTTTTTACTCAGTAAAAAGGTATTCAAAAAATTTAATTATACAAATTAATCAGTAATCGATTCGTATATAACCCTAATCAACATTCTTATCCCATCATCATTTTTTAGCTTTTCATAGGATGGCATTCCAGATTTATTAAATTCCCTAAGATCTTCAAGTAATTCAGGATGAAATTGGAAGGTGAAAGATCTTCTTTTATGTTGTGTCTCATAATCTGTGTAGTTAATGCAAGTAGCAGAAACTTGTGTACATAGCTTACCTTGTGCACTAGTGGAACAAACAATTTCAATTGAATCTGGTAAACTTAAAAGCCAAGAAAATTCAGAAACTGAGATATTCTTCCTTATCGGAGCAATTGCATTATGGAGTTTCCCATAAGCCCAATTAGCAAATAATATTGCTTCTTCATTTACCTCGTCACTATGAAACATAACTATATTTAAATTTTTTTCGAAAGTTACTGACTGTTCAACAATCCCTACATTTTGTTCGCTCGTTACTTCATGATGCAATAGTAATTTTGGAAAATCTTTACTTTGATGAATGCCATTGTGCGAATAATGCAATAGTTCAACTTGACCAACTTCAGGGACTTCATTTAGGGCTACAGCAAAACATGGATCATCCCAACCTTTAGCTACTTCTATTTCGGGAATATCATCTTCAGTATCATCATCCTTATAAATAGATAAATTTTCTCCAGTATTTATTATTTCTTTGCAAGTATTTAAAAGGTTTTCGTAATGACACTTGGAAGAGACAACTTCTGGCTTCATCAAATTTACAATCTGATTTACTGCCTTTTTTATAAGCCTAATATGAGCCTGAGCCGCTAATTGATGGCCAAGACAAATAAATATAGATGGAGCAGTTTTGAGTCCTCTTGAAAGTATTAATTCTTCAGTTAATTCTTGTAATTCATCTAATGATATATTTAAATCTTTAAAACTATTTGCATCTTTTACTGTTGGATGTCCCCCTTCAACAAAAACTGCTAAACAGTTTTGTAATAAATTAATTAATAATTTATTATCGAGTTTTCCTGTTTTCCATATTGGTATAAGTATTGAGTCGCAATCTGATATGAATTGGCATAGAGATGCAATATTAGAAGAAGCTCTTACATCTTCTCCAATTAAATTCTTTCCAACATGATCTGCTGGTTCGATGATGCAAATTGAATTTTTTATAATTTTTGGATTCTGAAGAATTTCTTTTAGATCTTCGTTGGTTTCTATTACTCTTTCATAAGGTGCTCCATTATCCCATTTCTTTTCAGTAAGAATTTTAGCTTTTTCATCGTGATAATTTTTTAAAAGACTTGGAGAAGTTCTATCGTTTATGAAATCTCCAAATAAAGTTTGAATAGATGAAAAATTAGATAATCCAGGTCTAAAAAATCCTGAATCTTTTCTTAGGTTTTTCATTTCTAAAATTTATTACTATATTTATAAGTTATATATTTAATTATATTTAAAAATTTAATTTTGAGTAAATCTTGATATAAGTAAATTCTTTAACCTAGTATTTCAAAAATTATTTATGCTTTTAATTAATAGCATCTTTAATTTCTTAATGGATATAAATGATTAACTTTATAATTACTCCAGATTGGGTAGAAGCTATTTTAGGAACTATAGAAGGACTTTCTTTCATTTGTTCTTCTCTTATAGTTTTAAGATTCATCATCGTTGCACTTTCAATAGCGAATTTCTTTTTTTGTTATTGGGTTGGACTTGAAACAGCAGAGCACGTTTCTATTTTATTACTAGCAATACTACATTTTTGCTTAAATATTTATATGATTTCAATTTTTTATTATTCCAGATCTATAAGATGCGTACCAATAGGTTGGAGAGAGACATATAAAAATTACTTTTTAATATTTCTGCCATTTGAATTTAAAAATATGATTAAATTTGGAGATATTATTAAACATAAGAATAAAAAGTCTTTGAAACTTGTTAATAAAAATAGCGAATTTGAGAATCTTGCATTTGTAGTAGATGGTGGAGCATCAATAACAATAGAAAATAACGTGGAGGTAGCAAAACTAAAGAAAGGTGATTGGATTTCAGAATTTTCATTTATAACAGGCGATAAGACCTCAGCAAATGTTATTTCTAATGATATTTTTGCTATCAGTTGGAGTAAGGCTAACCTTCAAAAGATTAAAGATAGAAAACCAGAATTATTTGAAAAGTTAAATTCACTAATAGCGAGAAACTTATGCGACAAATTAATTAGATCAAATAAAAAATAAAACTCTTCTAAATTTTTATCAAACTATTTTCAAAGAATTTCATAAACTTCCACAAGTGATTCTCTCCCTTTAACTTTGCATTCTCCCCAATTTTCAATATTATAATTTTCTTTTTTTAGAAATTTAAGACTATCTCCAGAAACAAGAATTCTGCAGTTATTGTTCATCTTGTCCTTATTTAGTGATTCAAGTCTGGCAGCTACATTTACGCTATCTCCAATTAGAGCATATTCAATCTTTTCAGCGCCTCCCATAGATCCAGTGATAATTTTTCCACTATGAATCCCAATCCTTAAGCGTAGAGGAGGTAAATTTTTCTTACCAGAATCTTTTATAAGATCATCTATTGCGTTTCTAATCTCAATAGCAGTTTTAATTGAAGCATTGGAAGATTCCTCTAATGATTTTCTTACAGGGGCCCCGAAGACGGCAAGGAATCCGTCACCAGTAAACTTATTTACCATTCCTCCATTTTCTGAAATTATTTTTACAAACTTTTCCATACCATTATTAAGCCAGTCTAATAATTCTGTAGGAGTCATTTTCTCTGAAACACTACTAAAACTAACTGTGTCACTAAATAGAATAGTTACAGGTAATTCAGTTCCAGGAAACTTACCGTTTTCTATTAGTGCATCTTTTTGTTTCCATAATTCTTCCGCAACTTCTGGGGATGTAGTTTGACCTAAAAGTTTTTGCATCAAAGCTTTTTGTTTTTGCTGTTCTGCGGCCTTTTTAACCCATGAAACTGTAGAAACTAAAATAATAGAAATAATTGGCAGGGCAAATTCAATCCAATATCCTGAAATAAATGATAAAAATACAGCTATTGATAAAGATGAAATTATGATTATTAAACCTAATAATCCATACAAAATTTTCTTACTTTTTTCTATATATAAAGCTGTCGATAATGTTAATAGAATTATTAGGAATAATTCTAATGTTGGATTTATAGTATTAATTTGTAGAGTATTTCCATTTTGCAGAGAAAGAAGTTGATTCGCTCTATGCGCATGGATTTCGGCTCCACTTATATACATAAGTTGGCTATCTTTTATGAATCTGCTTGACGGGAAAGCGAATATATCTTTTAGTGATGGCGCAGTTGCGCCAATAACAACCATTTTATTTTTAAAAAAATCTTTAGAAAAGTTTTTATTTAATATTGATTCGATACTATATTTTGGGACATGATTTGATCTTGGATAGTCTATTAAAATTTGAAATCCATTTGAATCAACATTAGTATAACCTCCAGAATATTTTTTAATAGTGTTAATTTTCCCCTCACTAAATTGCTCATCTATATCAAAAATTTCATTATTTAATTTTTGATGTATTTCAACCATTCTGGAAGGAATGCTTACAAATTGTGGAGGCAAATTAAATTTCTTACGATCTACCCCTACCAAATTTCTTCGGATTACATTATCTACATCAACAGGGATATCATTAAAAGCCTGCCTCTCGAGTGGAAACTCTGGAATTGATGCTATCCCTTCTGCAACATTAAAAATACTAATCACCTTTGGATTCTCTTTGCTAAAAGAGGCAAGTTGATCTGCTCCTTTCCCTACTCCTACATTTCTGTACAAGTCAAGAACGATACTTGAGGAGCCAGCTTTATCTAAATTTTTAATTACTTCAAAAAGATAAATATCATCAATAGGCCATCCATATTTTTCAATATCTTTTTCTGTTATCCCAACAACTATGGTTTTAGATTCTCCCTTATTTTTTTTAGGAAATTTATTCAATAATGAGTCATAAATTATAAGATCAAGATTTTGTGTGACACCTCTAAAAGATAAAATGGAGCAAAATAGAATAACTAATAAATAGAAACTTGAATTGACTGAGGCTTTTATTAATTTCTTAAACATATCTTTAATTAAGATAGTTTATTTAAACAAGTAACATCGATATCTTTCGCCCAATTTTCATCAAAGAAATCACCAATTTGGAATTTCTCGCTTAAAGAACTTTGTGAAATATTTTTATCACAAAATTTAGAAAGCCAAGCCATTTTGTCCTCTTCATTTTTACTTTTCTGATAACTTGATGGCGCGATTAAAGTTTGAGCAGGTGGTGAATCATCTTGTATAAAATTGAAGTCAAAACCCATATCAGTATTATCACTACAATCAAATGAAGATTCCAAAATAAAAGGAACATCTTGGCTGGGAATTGAAATTAAAAATACTTTTTCTTTAGAAGCTTTTATTTTAAAATCATTTAAATCAAACTTATTTTTTTGTGTTTCTTCAAATTCTTTAAAGTTAATATTAATGTCTTTAGGGTCGTTGGAAGGGCCAATAATTAATGCAAAATGACCTAATTCATTTTGAAAAGCTATATTTGATTCTGGGACAAGATGCATAATTTTTCTCGCACTACATTCACCTCTAGTACCTCCTCCAACCCTTCTTCCTGGGAAAGCTAAACCAATATTTAACATCTCATCTTGACTTTTTATCTTGTTAGGAAAGATAAGTGATGAGGCTATTAAAAAAATAAATGCAAGATTCTTCAAAGTGTCTAAATACTTAATTTAAGGATAACAATTTTTTACCAAGGTGAACCCATTAGTTCTATACCTGCCCAGAAAAATGGGTTATTCAAACCATTTTTAATCAGCCTTTTTTGAGACAAGTTTAAATTTTCTAGTAGAGGTAAATTATTAAATCCAATTAATTTATCATCTTCTAAAAATATAAGTTTTTGAGCAAAAAGTCTTCTAGTTAGCTGCATAGCTTCTGCCTTTGGAATACCCAAATCTAAAAACTTATACATTTGTACAAAATAAGCAGAGGTCATCACATCATCCACATACCAAAGTGTGCCGATGGCACTTTTTGCACCAGCCTGTAGGGCTAAACCACTAAAACCTAATTCTGTTTCCGGATCACCTAAAGCAGTTCTACAAGCGCTAAAAACAACTAAATCTAGAGGATTGCCAATTCGTCCTTTCCTAAGAATTGAAAAATTATCTAATGTTATTGGTGTTGTCCCTGAAAATAGTCTTGATGCATTGGGACCACCAGGTTTGAATTCGGCATGTGTAGCAATATGAATCATGTCATATTTTTCCTGAATTGCTTTTTCAAAGAAACTTTCTGGCGTGAATTCTTTATTGAAAATAATTTCTTTGTTTTTTGTTCCGCCAATTTTTGATAATTCTTGTCCTACCAGAGGTAAAGGAGCTAATTCTCTAAATTCTGAAGCTCCAATTGCTAGTAGCTTTTTATCTTCACTATCAGAGAAACTAATATCTGTTAAACCTAAAGAAGGTGTAATTGAAAAAGCATAGGAATCACCAATGTAATTTTCTCCATCATGAAGAGCAGCGTAAGGAATTGCTTGCAGTCCTCTATCTGCAGAAATAAGTATCGTAGTTACTTTTAATCTCTCTAATTCAGATTTGATACTCTCAAAAATCATGTTATTCAAAACTCTTGAAGGAGAAGATTCAAGTTCAACATTTAAGTTTTCTTGTCGAGATAATTGTGAATATAAAAGTCCTAAATTTTTACCAAATTCTTTCATTGATAATTCAACTCTCTTCCCGATCACTTCTCCTGCAGATGGGATTAAAGTTATATCAAGAAAAGAATCTGTATTTTCTGTAGTAGTTTTCCCTGCCGCTTTAGTAAAACGTAGATGCATTACAGCAGGCTCATATAAATTCTTTTCAAAAAATATTTTTGATTTTTTGGATCTTAGAGATTGGGAGTTGGAGGCAAATAATTTTTCTCCATAAAATAATCTTGAGAGAGATGAAGTATTTCTTATCTTTGATTTAGCTATTTTTAATTTTCGTTGTATATCAATTAGATTTGTTCCAGAATTAAATGATTTATCTAAGTTAAGAACATCAATTGTATTTGTTATGTTTCTATTCATAAATTTATTTAAGTTTGCAAGGACTTCCTTATTTGGAACTTTTGTAAAGGCAATTCTTCTTGCTTGATCAATAATTTTATTCCTTGACTCTTTATCTTTTTTGTTCCTATCGCCTGCAACTCTTGAGGGCTTTGAATCTTTTCCATCTGCTTTTTCTGAGCTAGAAGATTCTTCCTCACTAGATTCTTCCTCACTAGATTCTTCCTCACTAGATTCTGTCTCGCTTGACTCTTCCTCACTAGATTCATCACTACTAGAATCATCACTACTAGAATCATCACTACTAGATTCATCACTACTAGATTCATCACTACTAGATTTATCACTACTAGATTCATCACTACTAGATTCATCACTGCTAGTTTCCTCACCACTAGGTTCTGATTTATTTTTATTTGAATCAGTTCCGTCTGAGGAAGAACTATCGCCACCACTATCGGAGGAAGAGCTATTATCACCATCACCTCCTGAGTTAGAGGTTGAGTTCTTACTTCCAGATTTAGAAGATTTGCTCTTACTTCCTCCACTAGAAGAAGAGCCTCCCCCTTCGCTACTAGAGGGAGAACTTGGTCCTGAAGATGGAGTTGCGGGAGAGGATGAGTTACCCATGCCTTGAGAGCTATCAAGCGCTAAACTTACTTTTACGCCTTGACCTCCTATGCTTTTGGGTGGGGCAACATTACCGCCTGCAGAAACTCTAATCGTTGAAGGCGTACTACTGCCACCAGAAGAAGCACTCTCTCTTCTACCAGATGAAGATGGGCCAACGGCAAGCGAAGAGGTTCCAGCATTTCCACTTCTTCTTGGCGCAGGACCTTTTGGAGCGAGGGCAGTAAATTTTGGAGGTTCGATTTTTAAATTAGTTGGTAGACCTGTAATCGAAATGGAACTCCCAAATGCTAAAGATCCTAATCTTCCAGGCTTCGCAAGAGTAAGAATCGCATTATTTAGGGCAGTATCTTTGATAGTTCCAGATAGAGATCTTTTGGTAGCGTAATCAAGTTTTGAGGCACTATCACCGTCACGAACTCTATATTTGAAAGTAAGAGTGTCAGACCCAGAACCAGAAAAATAAGTAGCATCATTACCCGTCCCTAAAGTTAATTTAGGAGTACCAGTTACATCAACAGCTTCTGAAAGAGTAACAGTGATTGTAATTGTGTCGTCTTTTTTATAAGATCCATCTGCCGTAGTAGCTGTAACATTAGTAATAGTAGGAGAAGTGGTATCAAGAACTAATGCTTTATTAGCAGCTAAAGATCCTAATCTTCCAGGCTTCGCAAGAGTAAGAATCGCATTATTTAGGGCAGTATCTTTGAGAGTTCCAGATAGAGAACCAGTGGCATTGTAATCAAGGTCAGAAGTGGTATCACCATCTTGAACTGTATATGTGAAAGTAAGAGTGTCAGACCCAGAACCAGAAGTGTAAGTAGCATCATTACCGGTACCTAAAGTTAAGGTAGGAGTACCGGTTACATCAACAGCTTCTGAGAGAGAAACAGTGATATTAATTGTGTCATCTTTTTTATAAGATCCATCTGCTGTAGTAGCTGTAACGTTAGTAATAGTAGGAGCAGTGGTATCGTCAGCAATAGTAAATCCAAATGTCCCGGATGAAGTATTAGAAGGCGAAAGTAAGGCTAGATAATATAATGCTTCAGTAGTATGGTTTTGTTCAGAATCTCTAGAACTTTCTTCATCAATATATGCAGAAAAAGAACTATCTGAAATTGATGTGGTTCTTACGTTAGAAGCGTCAGCTCCATCTCTAGTCGCCATTTTTACTATCAAAGCAGGCGTTGTAGAAAAAGTTGTGCCAAAACTTTGACTTCTAGTTGAATGTGTATAGGTATTTGATGTCTCTCCCACATCAATGGTATTAAAGCCATCGCTCTTATTAGAACCTTTCTCAATAGCGAGATAACCAACAGTTTCATCTCCATGATTATGACTAAAGAATAATTCCTGTTCTTGTAGGCCAAGTACAAATGTTGAAGAAGTTACATTACGAACCCTAGTAACTACCCAATTAGAGTCATTATCAGTTTGAATTTGAGTAAATACTGCAGGATTTGTTAGTGAAGACCCAATATTGAATGTTAATTCATGAGTATTACTACTAAGGCCATTACTTGAAACAGTCCCTAAAGTTATTTTTGTCCCATCAGACATTTCATAATTTCCAGCTTCACCAACAAAATATGATGCAGTTTCTGTGGAATGAGTTCCACTGTGAGCCTCAGGTTCATCTATTCTTATATCAAAAGAAGTAGAAGTTACATTTTTGATCCTTGTCGTAACTGAGTCCGTATCATTGTTAGAGGGATCACTAACTATTACTACAGCGTTAGTGTATGTTTTGTTTAAAGTAACCGTCTGCCATTCTTCTGTTAAAGATAAAGATCCATATTCTGCCTGCAGGACTTTTGTGAAATTTGTCGGAGTAGAGGCAAAAGATAAAGTCCCAGTCCCATACAATTTGAAATCTGATGATCCAATTGGAGATCCTGCTATTGCTCCTGAATAAGTTGAATCAGTATTTTGGCTGACAGAAATATCTCCCGATGTACTGTTTATGCTATTGGGATTGATTCTTATTTGACCACTTCCTGTAAGTCCATCAGGGGCTGTTATAACCAACCCACCTGAGCCACTATCTATATCGCTATTAACAATGACTTGACTTGCTGCAGTTAAAGTTAATTGGCCGGAGTTATTAGAGTAATCTAAATCTGAGCCTATTGTTATATCTCCATCTCCACTACCTTGGCAGCCACCATATGTATCAGGAGAACATGTCGTGCTTATCTCTACATCGCCACTTGCAAGTGCATTTACCAATAATGTAGCAACGCTACTTGTAACGATGTAATCTTCTGGATCAAGAAGCCATTTTCCTGGGTTCCCATAATTTGAGCCCATACTTACAGAAATATTTTCTTTGATATCTAAATTCGCTCCCGAGGTTTCTATTCTTCCTCCATCTCCACTTAGCGCTCCTCCATCAACCTTGAAGGTGCCAGAGACGACGGTGGATGATAATGGATTTTTTATATCACTCCAAATTACAATTTCTCCTCCATTCCCATGATCTTTAGCAGATGCATTAATAAAAACGTCTTCTCCTATTTCTGTATAAACCGCTTGTCTGATATATGGATTTGAATTCTGCCAACTTCCTCCAATTTGAATTAAGCCTCCTGATTGTTCCCCTTGAGAAATAAGTTTTGAAGAGCCTTCTATTATTATGTCTTTTCCTAATATTGTGATTTCACCACCACTATTTTTAGAAGTCTTTATAGTTGAATCTTTAATTGCAACATTTCCATCTAAAGCATCGATGTAGAGGTTCTCATCAATAGATACATTTATTCCTGATAGTGAAATGTTACTTATTTTGTTTGGATTAGATGGCGTATATTTAAAACCCTCTTTTTTTATTAAAGGATTTGAACCCATTTTATTTAGGTGATATTTTCTATTACTAAAAACGTCAAAAACCCCATTTGAAAAATGTAATGAGTTTGCAGTACTTAAATGAAGTTGAGAAATATTAATAAAATCTGCACCATTGCCAATATTTATTCCTCCAGGAGAAACCCAAAATAAATTCCCCTTTTCAGATAAAGATATTGGTTTATTTATAAAACTTCCATTTCGAGAAGATACTCCAACAATAACATTTTTGTAGTTCTCATTTTTGAAAAGAACACTATTTATTGAACCTCTAGTATCAAAAGAATTAAATCTATGAAAGATATTGGCACCACTCTTATCTCCTCCAGAAACTATACAGTTTCCAGTTATACATTTACCCCCTTTTATCCCATTAATTATTGTTGCAGATTGAATATTTTTATCTAAATTTATTTCTGCAAAACTTGCTGGAGCGTAGTTAATTAAAAGCCCTAGTAAAAATAAATAATAAGGAGTATATTTTTGCTTTTGATTGCAAATCATTTAAGCAAGTATTTTTACTTAGACACATATTAAATATATTAGTCATATTCAAATAATTTGCCGTTAAATTATAGGAAATACGCTTGCTATCAAAGATATTGTTTTTATTTCTTCCTGAAATATTGATTGCTGTGCAACCGAGACCTGTTGATCTCCCTTTGAAATCTCCCTTTGAAGATAAAAGGAAAAATAACAATGAGTCCAAAGATTTAAAAATAGAAGGAATAGAAAAAAACGAAGAAGAAAAAATTAAAATTGACATTGAAGAGACTATTGAAGTTAAAGATTTAAAATGGCTCCCAAAGATAGTTGGTGAGGATATTCCCTATAGCAAAAATGAATTAAAAGAAATTCTAAAAGACTGTAAAGAGGATGAAATATCCACAACTTTAAATTCTTGTGCTTCTAGATTAACAGCAGTTTTAATCCAAAATGGCTACGTAAATAGCAGAGTTTATACAATCATTGATGATGAAAAAGGAATCCTAGAAGTAATAATGGGAAAGGTTGTTGAATTAACTGTTAAAAGTGATAATCCAGTAATAAGAGAGCGTGCTTTTTTAAAACTAAAGGATTTAATTGGAAAAACATTACACACACCAGAACTTGAGAAAAAGTTTGCAGAGGTAAGAAATATTAAAAATGTTGGCCAAATTTCTGGAAATCTTGGCAGATTAGGTAGTGATCCAACAAAGGCGGTTTTAAATCTAACTGTCGATTATATGCCATCAAAATGGCAAAGAGAATTTAGCCTTAGAAATGATGGAAGTTCTGGAACTGGGCAGTGGAGGAATATGGGAACTTTTGTTAAGACTGACATCCTAAAAAAAGGCGACACATTTATCGGAATGGTAGAGATTAATAATGATCAAGATATTGAAATTGGCTCTCAAACTTATTCAGGAACATATACTTTCCCTCTTAAAAATGGCTTTAGCTCAACAAATTCACTTTCTTATAGCAGGTCCGATTTTGTCGAATTTGAAGGTGATTTAAAAACGATGAGATTTGATTCTTTAACTTTACTTTTTCAAGTAGATAAATCTTTATTAGAAAAGCCTAATAAAAATCTTAGCTCATCTTTTGGATTGAATATTAGTAATTCAGAAAGTTTTTTAACCGGAGTTAGAACTCCTTTATCAGCAGGATCTAATCCAGAAGGTTACGTTAGGACAGGTCATTTAAAAGCCAGTTTAAATTATGCATTAATCGGTGAATCTATTTTAAACTCTGGAAATATTTCATTTCAGCAAGGGATCGCAGGAATAAGTGAAAGCTTTCAATTAACAGATTTTGCTGCAAATGGTATTTACCCTGGAGAATCAAGAGCACTTGGTGTAAGTAATTCTCTTGTTTGGACATTAAGTAATAATTTAGGATTAAATTTAAATTCTTCTGCTCAAATAGCTTTAAATCCCTTAATAAGTGGAATGAGTTTTGGTGTCGGCGGCAGTTCAGGATTAAAGGGATTACCTAAAAGTGTTACTGGAGGAGATAGTGGATGGTTAAGTGATGTGGAATTGGTTTTTACTCCTTGGGCTAAAGAAAAAAAAGCAATTCAATTTTTACCCTTTTTAGGATTTGGTGAAGCGGTTACTGATGTTCAAAATACAATTACCAAGGATTCTGCAGGATCTTATGGATTACTTTTAAGGTATATAAATTCTAATAATGTATTTGAAATTGGATTGGCAAATTTTATTAAGACTGATGATAATACAGGAACTTGGAATAATTGGATGTTAGGAGATGGTATATTTTCTAATCTAAAATTCACTTTTTGACTAAATTAGAGAAATATTATGATTAATTTTTTAGATAAATTAATACCGCTAGTCCTTGGACATTTTGTAGCTGATTTTGCAATACAGACAGATACAGTGGCCTTAAATAAATGTCCAAAAAATAAATCCAGTATAAGTTGGGTATGGTGGATGACTGGTCATGTTTCTATTCATGGGTTAATAGTATATTTTTTAACAGGTTCTTCATTAATTGCACTTTTAGAGGCTTTATTACATTTTTATATTGACTATTTGAAATGTATAGGGAAGTTTAATTTGTTAGTTGATCAATTTTTACATATTTTTTGTAAGTTACTTTGGGTTTTTTTGATCTAGTTTGGTTTTCTTATATTAGAACTCATTTTTTTATTTTTTTTTAGTGTTTAAATTTTTTATGGCTATTTTATTTTTATTGATTTTGGTACTTTTTATTCTTGCATTTTTTTTATTTGGAATTGATAAATTTTTCAAGAAGAAATTAACCAAAAAATTTTTTTATAAGCCAGAAAATAAAGAAGTAGAACTAAATCCAGATATTAATACTTTAAATTGGGATTTACATAAATTTAGATTAGATAAATTTAAAAGATCACAATATAAGGGATTAACTTTCTTCGTAAGTTCAGAAAATAAAATTTACTATCTTTCTGAAGAAGGGGATAAGGTTTATTGCTAACAAGTGAAATTAATTTTATAAATAAGAAAAGCCGATAGAAATTAATAATATTAATGAAGTATTTTTTTTTATTATCAGAAAAGTTTTATAGGTTTATCGAATGGGAGTGGAATACTTTAAAAAATCTAAGAAGAACAAAAAGAAAGAATTTTTTTCTGAGAGGATCATTTGCGTTATTTAGTTTATTCTCTATTCTTTTTTTAATATTTTCTCCTCCTATCGCTTTTGGATTGTTATTTGGAGAGGGATTGAAATTTAGTACTTTTTTTATTTGGATATGGATTTTAAATTTGAAGTTTTTTTGAAAATGTATAATTTATTTTCCGAGATTACTTAAAATTTAAAATATATTAAATTTATTTTATGCCAAAAATATTCAAACAAAATAAGTTTGCCTTGTTGGGAGCAAATATATTAATAATTTTACTCTGGGTTTCGATATCTTCCTTTTTGATAAATTTATTTCAAAGTGAAAATGCTCCATTTTATATATACAAAATTTCTTTTTTAATCAGATTCCTTCCTCCTATTTGGGTTACATGGTTCCTATGGATAAAAAGAGGTGGTTTAAAAAGATAAATTAAAAAAGCATTTTTACGGATTTACTATAAAAACAAATCAGTTAAAATCTGAAAGCTTACTTGAAATTTTCATGTAAGAATTAGGTAATTGAGAGATTGTTTTCAGCTAAGAAACAATCTCTTTTTTTTACAAATATTTTTTCTAATAAAAAGTGTTTGTCAGTATCCCTATTGACAAACACTCATGACGATCAATTTTTTTAAAAATTAAACAGGTAATCTATTATCAATTTCCACCACTCCAGAATCCATAAGACGGCCGATTTTAATAACTAAAGCCATATCTAGCCTTGAAAATTCAGATTGATGGTTAGTTATCCAATCAAGTTCAGAAAGAGTTATAACTCCTAAAGTATTTACTTTAAGAAAAAGTAAGCCTAAATTCATTTTAAAAAATTCCTGGGATTATCCAGCCGAATAAGCCATAATTTACAACTAATGCAAATAAGCCCATCATGGCCATTCTTCCATTAGTTCTCTCGGCGTTTTGCCAGTAAGTTGGTTTTGAATTTTCCATTTTTTTTGAGTTTTAGATTTATTAAATAAATTGTTTTAAACGAAACCAGGAATTATTTGACCTGTTGTTAGGTATGCTCCAACAGCAGCAATTAATCCAAGCATCGCGAATCTGCCGTTAAGAGTTTCAGCAACAACTTTTTCTTTTTCGATTGTTTTGACTTTTGTGTTTGTGTTTTTCATTTGATTAGAAGATAGATAGTTTAAATTTTCGTTTTGAAATTGCTTGGTTAAATAAGCAACGAGGATGGCTGTAAAGAATACAATTACGGCTAAGAAACCTGAAAGTGGACTCATTAAAAAATGCCAGGAATAATTTGTCCAGTTGAAACGTAAGCACCTACTAGTGCAACAAGGCCAATCATTGCCCAACGACCATTAACTTTTTCTGCATTTTGTGGGTAGCTGTCGTATGAAACAGACTCATCTATATAAGGACGTGTTTCAGTAGGAAACATGTTCTGTCTGCCGCCTGATTCAGTAGTAACGTTTGAATTAGCCATTGAAGTTGTGTAATTGTTAACTAATGTAACACTACTATTAACAAATGTAAAGTATTAGGCGTAAATTAAGTTATTTTCAATATATTTACTACATAACTGTTACATATTAGTGACATATACTTTTAAATTGTTGTTTTTAAGCTTGCTACGCTTTGCAGATTGTCTCGAAAACTATTAAGAGTTCAATTTGTTGTTTCAGTATTTATTTTAAAATCCTTAGAAAGATATCAATTTGGTAGAAAAAACTACATCATTCTGAAATTTGAATAGTTAGTTTTTAGATATAATTTATTTCAATTTATTATGGAATTCGCAAAAAAAATCATGACCGAAAAAGCTGAAAAGCTTAATGGTAAAGCCGCAATGCTAGGAATGTTTGCTCTTGTAGGAGCCTACTATTTTACTGGTCAAATTCTTCCAGGAATTTTCTAGTAGAAATCCTTTTTAATTTTTTTTCAGGGCTTTAATAAGCCCTTTTTTACTGGAATATTATTACCTTTTTAATTATCTAATAATTCAAATAATTTACTTATTAGAAGCTTTCTTTTTAAAAAAGTTTTATCAATATATTTTTTATTCTCTTCTTTCAATATTTCCTGACCATTTAAGCCTAATCCTTTAAGGACAAACTCTTTATCTTCTTTAATCCAGTTATTTATCATTCCCCCCGTCGTCTCTATATGGAATTGTAATCCGTAAGCAAAATTACCAATCCTAAAAAACTGTTCCTTACAACGTGCACTACTAGCAATGAGTACTGCTTTATTAGGTAACAAAATCCTATCTCCATGCCAATGTAGTACATGAAAAGGGTCTTCAAACAGTGCTTTAAAGTCTTTATTCGATTTGTCTATAAAAATTTGAGACCATCCAATTTCTGGTAATGCTTTTGGAGGTGATCCATATTTAAGAATTTCTACATCTCCCCCAGCAGCACTCGCAAGCAACTGAGCACCTAAGCAAACACCGACTATAGGTCTCTCATTTTCTAATTCTTTTTTTATAAAATCTCTTTCTAACTTAAGCCATGGATATTTTCCGCTTCCAATATCTTTAACACCCATTGGTCCACCCATAATTAAAATTAAGTCACCTTTTTTTGTTTGCGGCAGAGCATTTTTATTATCTAAACGAATAATTTCTATTTTTAAATCTCTTTCTTTAGCAAATTGTTCAAAAAGACCAGGCCCCTCTATTTCTAAATGCTGCAAAACTAATAGGCGTTTTATTTCCTTCATTCACTTTCCATTATTTCAGCTGATTCAGAACAGACATTAACGCTAAACCACTTCATTGCCGACCAAGTATCTTCTTGATATGTACCTGCTGCAATACTTACAAAACAATCATTTTCATACCAACTTCGATAACTGGGAGTTACTCCTGTTCCTTTTAATCTATTTTCTAAGCCTTTTCCATATTTTTTAATAACAAGATTTATAGCTTCATTCTCAATTTCTCTTTGCTTTTCATTAGCAAAACCTCCTAGTGGAGTAAAAAAAAGAATTGATGCAATAAGTAAACGTATCATTGAGTCTTTCGTTTATATGTAGCTGATTTCATATCGATTAATTAATTTTTTAAAATCATCTACTCTCTTTTGTCCATTTTTTAATGGTCTTGAGGAATCAAGAACGGCTGCACAACATAATTGCCAGCAAGATTTTTCATCTAGTCCCAATTTCTTGCATATATGTTTTGGAGCTTTGATAACTGTATTTATTTCTGCAATATGTTGAGTGGTTTCCCATAATTCTCCTTCAAGAAAATCAATTTCAATACTTGATAATAATTCTGTAGCAACGTAATCCTTAATTAGCTCAGTTAATTCCACGATATTTTATTAAAGCAGATAAGTTAAATAATCTCTTAGTATTTTTATAGCAAGATAAAAAAAAAGGAACTAGTTTCTACCTCATCTTGAATATCCTGTAGATTTTAAGAGACTACATCATTTCGTATTGATCAAGTTTGGTTTTTAATTTTGTTGCTTGTTTAATCAATGACAAAGCTTCTTTTCTGCCTTTTGAATTATTAGCCTGGACTATAAGATCGGCGTATTTCTTTGCGATTTTTTTTTCCATAATTTAAGATATATAAATACCGTTTTTGAATCTTGGATCTAGCGAGTCAAAACTAGAAGTAGATAAGGAGTCAACGGTTAAACCTCAGAGTCAACAAATTGGAACGGGTTAACTCGTGTTTTTAATTTATAATCAATTAATAAAAAAGCTGTTGGTATCTACGATTACATTGTTTTCAAACCCTGATTTAATTTGTAGTTGTACATGAATAGGATTGAAAATTTTCAAATAAACAAAAATACTTTTTATTGGAGGGATCCCTTATCCGTAATTGTGTGATACTTCTGTCCATCCTTTTCGGTGAAGTTCGTGCCACTTTTCCCAAGCTGAATCTATGTTGAGTTTTTCAGAGGATTTGTATCCTCCTGGTTCTCCAAGGTGATTTGCGTAGAAAAGATGAGTATGAATTTTTAAATTAGGTTTAGGAGAATTTTTGCATTCTTCGAAAAAGATCATTCTGCTGCCTTCGGGATTTAGTAGACACCCGTTGGGTTTGCTAGTGCAACAACCAAATGAGTACTTAGGATCCATGCTTTACCTTTAATCGGCCGGTTAATTATTAATACGTTTGTACTATAAATTATATCTTCCTTGTTTTGCTGTCAATCCTTTTAAGGTTAAGTACTTATTTACTAATAATTATTTTGTTTTTTAATAAATAAGATAATTTCTTTAAGTTTATGAATTACAGGGAAGATCTAGAAATCAAACTACAAAAAGTAACACTTGCAATGCAGGAAGTTGTAGATGATATCCATAAAACTGAACCTGAGAAGCAAAGAATAATTTCCAAACTTATTGAATTTAAAGAAGCAATCATTTCAAAGGGAATTGAACTTAACATTGAATTAGAGGCAGCCTAGAAATATTTAATATCTCATGAATGTTTAATAACTTTTAGAATAATGTTATTGACAAAGAAGGGTTATTTATCAAATGCAGCCTGGTACTTTTGAATTATTGATCCTAGTATTTATCTTTTTAGGTCTTCAAGCCTGGTGGATTATCCCAATAGTTATTAAGAATAATAAATTTAATAATAGAGGTAAGGATTTAAGAGAGGAAATTAAGCAATTAGAAAAGTTATATAAAAAATAAATTAGTTTATTATTTTTGCAAACTACCTATTATTAGTGAAACTCAAATATCTAATGAAATTAAAAAAATTTATTCCTGTTTGCTTCCTTTTTATTGGGACTTTAGCTTTACCAAAACCTTCTCTTGCAGAAGAAAAGATTGAAGTTATACCTATTATTCAAAGTTCAAAAGGACTAAGTGGTAAAAATTTTAATTATCTCGAGGGTAAGCCTGAATTAAGACTCTTAAAAGTAAAAATTCCAGTTGGTTTGAAAACTCCAATTCATACTCATCCTTCCCCAATGTTGATTTATGTCACCAGAGGAAGATTAAAGCATGTGAGGGGTGAAGAAATTAATTTCTTTAAAGCAGGTGATGCATTTATAGAGAGTAATAATGGGGGTCCCCACTATGTGAAAAGTGTTGGGAAGAAGCCGGCCATACTTCACGTGGGAGTTGTATCAGTAGTTGGAATGCCTACGGCCATAAATAAATAAGATTTTTCTCAAAGTTGTTCTATCAGTATGAGGATTAAACTTTTATGAAGAACAGCTGTAGTGAGATACTCCTCCATAGTTAAAATACTGGCTTGGCTTTAGTCGATTATATTTTTGATCTATTTCTGAAGATTGTTCTATATATGGATTGCTAAAGACATCCTGTAACTCTTTTATTTTTTTGTAATTTCCTTTTTCAGCTTCTTCATATGCGGGAACGACCATCCATTCGCGCCAAGTATAGACTGGATTAAGGGATTTCATTGACGCTGATTTCGCTTTAATATTTCCCTCTTTCTTCAAGATTGATTGCCAGTTTTGAAGCCATACTTCCCACCTATTATTGAGCTCGTCATTAATTGGTAGATAGAAACAGTCTTTTAAAGAATCTAAGTTATCAGGGATTTCAGAGAGTTTGCGGAACAAAATTGTATAGTCTGCTTTTGAAATGACCATGAGATTAAAAAATTCATTTATTAGACTTTCGTCGTAATGTTCTAAACCAAGCTTGTTTGCCCACATTTTCTTCAACTCTTTGTTCATCAATTCTGAAAAACCCTTTTCGATTTGATCTAACTTTTCTTGATCTTGTTTGTTTTCTGAAAGTAACGGACTAAGAGAGGAACAGAATGTTTTAAAGTTGATTGCCGCAGCAGAAGGTTGGTTGAAAAATGAGAAATGTTCACCTCCACCTGTCCATGGTTGAAATCTTGGATCAAATAATTCACAGAATCCAAAGGGGCCATAATCCAAGGTATAACCACCAGCAGCACAATTATCACTATTGAAGTTACCCTGGCAATAACCAACTCGCATCCAGTTGGCTATTAGTGATATAAGTCTTGATCTGTATAAAGAAGCCAGTTTTATTATCTTACTTTCAATTGTAATCTCATATTCAATTTCATCTTTATAATTTCTATCAATGAGATGTTGGACTATCATCTTTAGTTCATTGAGTGCCTCATCATGCGCATTATTACGAACTCGTCTTGCAAAAAGTTCAATCTGGCCTACACGTAAAAAAGATGGAGCGACTCTCGTAGTAATTGCCGCTAGATTATCAATCATGATGTCAGGCTCAAAATACCTGGACCCTTTGGAATACCATGGTCTTCTAACTATTTCTGAACGTGAGACATAAAGTGTTAAAGATCTTGAGGTAGGGACTCCCAAGGCATCCATTAATTCCTGTGCGAGAAATTCTCGAACGCTAGATCTTAAGACAGCTCTACCATCTGCTCCTCGACAATAGGGAGTTGGACCTCCTCCTTTAAGTTGCATTTCCATTCTTTTCCCATTGAATAAACCTTCAAAAACAGAAATTGCTCTGCCATCGCCATAACCATTGCCAGTTCCAAAAGGACATTGTTGGGTATATTCAGTCCCGTAAATTGATAATGCATAACCGGTTGCCCAACCAACAGGACTCATTGGATAATTAGCAACAGAAATATCCCCTGAGAAAAAACGACAAAAATTCTGGTCTTTAGTAAGATCTGAGCTAAGATTTAGTTCTTTAAAAAGTTTGTTGCTATGGGAAATATATTCTGGTTCTGGAATAGCAGTTGGAACAACTGGTACGTAATGACCTGAATATACTGAACGCGGCTTATGATCATTTCCATCTTTTGTTGATTGAGGATCTGCTTTAAGAGAATTCATAAAAGAATAGTCGGATAGTTGAGAAAATTCAGAAAAATTTTCCGTAAGCTTTCCTTTTAATGAATCAGATTTGGTTGGCATCAAATTTGTTATCTATTCTTTTAGGCGCTCTAATTTCTTTAAATTAAACACCTAAATGTATTTTATATAGATTCTATTAGGGATGGTTTTTGCCGATACGTTTGAGATTTAATATAAGTTAAAAGTTAATACTTAATTAAAAAAAGGATCCGCAGTAAGACATTTTTTTTGGAAAAAATTTTTTGGCCTTAAAAAAATAAAAAAGAACTTTTCAAATATATTAATTTTTAAACAAGAACCACTGCAAATACTTATATATTGACGAATTTTTTTTTAAGTTTGCTTTAAAATAATGTGAAAAAGTTTCACAATTTAATTTGTTGATCGACTTATACCACCCCCTCCTTATTTCCGCACTATATTACTTGTAAAATTTTTCTAACTTACCCAGCCTTTAAGCAAATCAAACACACTAATAAATAGTCCAAAACCAATAATTGGGGGTGCAACCCATCTTGTCATGAATTTCAAATAACGTGTCGTTTTGATTCCAACTTTTGAATCACTAAGTTCTTCATTAAACTTTCCAGGTACTACCCATCCCATAAAGAAAGTAACCAAGAATCCACCAAAGATAAGTAATACACCTCCAAAAATCGAATCAATAGTTCCAAGAATGTTTAAGTTTAATGCAGAAGGAATGCCTGCTAAGAATAAGAAAAGAGTTATCAGCCAAACAGATTTTTCTCTTTTAAAACCAAATTTATCCATTAAAGAGGAAACTGGAACTTCCAATAATGAAACAGAGGAAGTTATTGCTGCAATATAAGCTAGTGCGAAAAATGCAACAGCTACAATTCTTCCAACCGCTCCATATGAACCAAGGCCCGTAGGAATTGATATAAATAATGCACCAACTGTTGATTCAGAAATAGCATCACTTAAACCAAACGTTAAAACAATAGGAAAAGTAATAAGTCCTGCCATAAGACCCACCAAAGTATCCAATGATGCGACTCCAACACTTAGTTTTGGAAGATTACTCTTTTTATTTAGATAGGAAGCGTAAGTCACCATTACTCCAATTCCTAAACTTAAAGAAAAGAAAGCTTGAGTAAAAGCATTTCTTATGGTTTGAGGGTTCCTTAATTCATCAAAGTCAAATTTAAACAAAAATGTTTTATATCCTTCCCATGCGCCTGAAAGTGAAGTGGCCCATATTGCTAGCGATAGAAGAATTATAAAAAGTATAGGCATAAAGAATCGTGTCACCTTTTCGATTCCTTTTTTTATCCCTGATGAAACTATTATGGCTGTAAGAACAAGACTTAATAGGTGCCCCAATAAAACACTGCTACCACTACTAATTGAGCCAAAGAAAGTTTCTGCTTCACTTAAATTTTTTGGTAATCCAAAAAATAATGAATGGAACAAGGTATCTGCGGTCCACCCCATTATGACTGAATAATATGATGCTATTCCCAAGGGAGCTATAAAGAAAAGAATTCCTAATGGATACCAATTTTTTCCAGCTAACTTTACTGGTGCAAGCAATGTGCTGGCGGTAGCGTTTCTTCCTAAAGCCATTTCAGCAACAAATACCGGAAGGCATACAATTAAAACGATTAGTACGTATAAAAGTACAAATGCAGCACCTCCACCTTGAGAGGCTCTGTAGGCGAAACCCCAAAGGTTACCAAGACCTACTGCGCTACCAGCAGCTGCAAGAATGAATCCCAACTTACTAGTCCATTGTTCTCTTGGAGAAATTTTTGAGTCCAAAATTAAAATCTGTTTTTTATAGTTGATTTATAACTCATAAGTAAAAATTAGTTAATACCTTGCTTAATAAAAACTAATCTTTATTCAATTATTTTTTTGCAAAAAGATTTAAAATCTAAAAAACATCTTATAAATACCATGACCATTGAAACGACTATTCTAGATTTTCAACTAAGTAATACGTTTGAACAATATGAATCTCATATGAATGCTGAGGAACAGCAGTCGATGTTTAAAGAAATGGGTGTAAAAACATTTTATATTGGGAAATCAATAGATGATCCTAAAAGGGCAACTGTAATTTTTCAAGGACCAGAAAATGTTCTATACGATATTTTTATGAATCCTGAAACAATACCTATTGTTGAAGCTTCAGGGCATATTTATGAAGGTACAAAAATAACTCGATGGATTTCTTGGAAAAAATAAATCTTTTATGAATTATCAACTTTTAATTGAATCATATTCTTTTGGGACATCCCTTTCTGAGCAAGAAATAGAACTTTTAAGTTTGGAACTTGAAACTCAAATCATGAACATTAATATATCAACAGATTTTGGCTGTTTTAAATCGGCCCCCACCCATATTTGTGAAGGTCTAAATTTAAAAAAAGATACTTATTGGATTATGTGCCTTGCTGAAATATTAGATTTACATAAACCCCCCCAATTTGGGAAAACGAAAAGTGTAGAGGTTTTCGATTTACTTCTTGAAAAAGGACTTGTTATTGGTTAATTATTTAATTATTTGAGTATTTGAGTTTTAAAAAAAATAAGTTGTTTTTTCTTTATTCTGATAGCATTAACCTAGGTTCAGATAAATAAATGAAAGATTCTAATGAATTGATATTGGGAAATATTATTAAGCTAACTAGATCAAGTGAGAAGAAATTTAAACAAGGAAATTTTAAAGGGGCAATAGATGACAAAACGAAGGCTAATGCAATTTTAAAATCCAAATCTTGTGATGAAAAAATTATTGAAAAATATAGAAAAGAATTATCTAGATTGTATTCCTCAAAATTTGATCTTATTTTCGATCATAAGCTGAAAATTGATGAAATAAAGAGAAATCAAATAGTAAAAATGTTGGAACAAAAAAGTAAGGAAAAATTAAAAAGTCTTGATTATAAAGGAGCAGTAAAAGCCTTTAGGAGGGCTGAAAAATATTTTTCAAATTAAAATCAATCTAAATCTCAGAGATTTTATAAGATAAATTAAATTTATAAGTTTGAGAATAAAAAATGATGAAAGGGTTGATTTTTTTTCAGAATTCGTTTCTTTGAAGATATATCATTTTTGGTACTACTCATGGTTATGCCCCAATCTACCTTGGAAAGCTTATTATTTTTTTTGATACTTTCTCTTGTTGCAACTTACATTGTTAATTTAAAGTATTCTTCGAAATTAAAAATACAGAAGTAGTTTTTTTATTTATCTTTTTTCTTTATTAGATTTATTTCTTTGGATCACTCCAAGTCTCCTTGTATAACCAGCTCAAAAAGATAAGAGTAAGTATATTCCCAAATGCATAAGTTATTCCTAATAATGGGTCGTATATATTTGCAATAATAGTCGACATTATAAAGATTATTAACCCTGAAACAACCAAATCCTGGATAGGCAAATGGTTAAAATTCACCGAATTTATCATTTGATAATTGTTTTTAATAGATTAAATTAATTATAAAACCAACAAGTACCTTATTTTTTATATGGCAATATCATTTAAGGTATGAATAATTTCAGGATTACTAAAATAATTATAGTTTTTTCATCATTATCGTATTTGAGTTTTTCTTTTTTAAGAAATTATAATTCTCCAGAAAATATAGAAAAAAGGTGTATTCTTAAATTTGAAAAAGATTTTAAAAATAATTTGGAAACATCTCATGAAGAATGGAATCAAATTTTAGATTTAGCTGATAACAATTATTTAAAATGTATGGGAATACCTCAGTATTAATTATGGGAGAGGCAAAGAGAAGAAAAAATTTAGGTATTCCGCCTAGAGAAAAAACTGAAGATATAAAGTTGCCTCAACTTGATAAAAAAGCCATACAACAAAAAGTAAGGACTACATTGTATAAATATCCAATTATACCTTTTCTTTTTTATGGAGCTGCAATATTGATACTAATCGGAGGTTTATTTTATGTTTTCAAATCCTTCAATATAGCTTAATTAAAAGGATTATTAATTTTGGTATTTATGATTTTTTGGCATCATCAATTAAAAAAAATTGAAGGATAATAAATGAGCAATTTTTATTGTGCAAAAATAATCAAAGAAATAATATATGAGAATTATTTACAGTTGACACCATCATTTGGTGTTGTAATTTTAGATTAAATTAAAACTATTTATGAAGAAAATAAATAAAAAATATTATGAAATAATTCGTCAAGCTGATAATGCAGTGGGAAGAAAAGAAGTAGTTAGTTTGTTAAAAAAAGCTGCAATAATTATGTCTAAATCTGAGGAAAACTTAGCTGCTTAAATTTAAAAACTATTTTATAAGGATAAATAAAACACCATAAAGAATAATTGATGAGGATGCAGCCATAATGATAAATGGTAGTATCATGCCTGAGTTTAACCATCTTAAAAGTCTAATTTTTTTGTTAATTACTCTTGGCATCTTTTCTGAATCCCTTGATTGCAACCTAACAAGTAAATAAATGGTGTAAATGATTAATTAATCTTTTTAAATATCATTCTTTAGCTATTTTGGAATTAAATTTTCTAAAGAAAATTATTCTAATTTCATCCAAATTTTTTATTCTAAGAGTTATTTTTAGGTAATTAATACCTTGTATTCTTCAAATTTCTTATGCAAGATTTAGAAACATTAGATTTCTAAATAATGATTAAAAATTTTCAAGAGGACCCTGAAGAATTTAAAGATTATGATTCAGAACTGTTACTTAAGATTCTAAATAAGACATCACTGGAGAATGAAAAAGGGGATGATAAAGAGCTATTTGTAGATGAAAATTGGAAAATTAATTCAAAAAATATGAGTAATATAATTCCTTCAGATAATTCAAATTTGAAAAGAATATTATCAGATATTTTCCCAAATAAAAAAATAGTGATTCAAGATAATAATGATGGGTCGCAAACAATTTTCTTATCCTAATTTAGGAAATATTAAAACCTTATTTATACTTTCTACTCAATATTTATTTTTTTGAGAAAAATTTAGTAAAAATTACTCTCGCGGAATTTTTTTAAAGATGTTATTGTTCACTAACGTTCATCCAAGTTTATATCTCTGGACGCATGAAATGGGAGTAGGGAACGGGATTCTCATTAACTGCAAAAGACCATGAATAACCTCTTACAAATAAGAGAAAAAATCAAAAGAGCCAATAGGCTATATGAAGCCCAACTTTTGGCTACTAAAAGTGGAGAAGTTACTCCATACAGAATATCCGTCTTTGAAGAAAGAATCAGGAAAACACAAAAAGAAATGAAATTGAAAGAATCAAAAAATTAAATTCTTTTTTGAAACTGATTAATTAAGAGGGGGTTTTAGCCCTCTCTTTTTTATTTTTATAAAAACAAAGTAATTATTAATTTATTTTTTCGATTATCGATTATTAAAAACAACATAATTTTGATGCTTTTACTATTGATTTAAATTATATAAATGGCAAATTTAATTCAGTAATTAAGAGGTAAAAAAATATGTTTAAAGAGAAAAATAAACAAATTAACACCTCACCTAATAAATCAAATTTAGATCAAGTTTTATGGTTTATAGAAAATTATTTGCCCCAAAAGAAAGATCGAGGTGTTCAAAAAAAATTGTATATGGATAATCTAGAAGCAAAGACTATTAAGATATTTTCTAAATTAGCCTCTACACGTTCTAAAAAATTATTACCAACTCCGAAAAATACGACAATCTCTTTTACCTTTGGTAATTGGGCCTTGCCTTACCTGAAATTGCTTAAGAAAATAGGAATAGCTAAGTAAGAAAATTGTGATCGGCTAGAAGTAGATTTATCCCGCAAATAAAAATAAATAAAGATTAAAATGTCTCAGAAAGTTCTTTTTGAAATTTAAGGAGGAATACTTACTTTACATAAAAAATACAATTGCTAAGTTTAAGATAAGAGATCTATACATTAATGTTTCTAAATTATCTGCCTAGTGAAATGGTTGAAGTTGTTGGTTTGACAATGATTTTTTCATTTCTAGTTGGAACTATCTTAATTTTGTTATTTACATCAGATCAGGCAAATACAAAGAATCTATATTTAAAGAAGGCTAAATAAATTTTAAATAATTTGTTTATCTATAAATGACCTCTGTTTTTAACAAAGTTAACTCGCAGGTATGGAACATAATTTTTAATATTGATAAATAAACAAATTTAAGATTATGGGCGAAGCTAAAAGAAGAGAAGAATTAGGATTACCACCTAGACCAAAAAAAAATGAATTAAATAAATCTGATAGATACCTTTCATGGCTTCCAATTACTAAATCAAGAATTAAGAAATACCCTTATATGGGTGTAGCAACAATGGCACTAGGAGCGATAATTTTCTTAGTAAGTGGGGGAGCAAATAGGATTAATTAAATAATTAAATTTTGGCTTGGCTTAGAATATATCTAAGATTTTTTTTGTAATAGTTTAACGCCAGATATTATTGAGATTATTGAAGTTATACCTAGAAAAATCGAGTAAAAAGGTTGCAAATTAATAATGCCAAAATTACCTGTATGCCATTTTATTAACCAAAAAGCATCTATTCCTAGTGGCTGAAGAATACTATAAATAGTTCCAGATAAAATAGTAATTAGTAATGGGATTGCTGAAATTGCGGTTATTTTTCTGTGAATTTTTCTTTGATTTGCTTTTAATTTTTCCATCTATTTCCTCAAATAGATATGTAGTTCTTTTTCGTTTTTGCACGGCATCCATTTATCTTGATTCTTATGTATTCCTTCGCAACCAAGTTCTAAAGATCTATTTTCGGCGTCCTCTTCAGAAAGAAATGTACCCCTCATATGTGCATGCGAATAACTATTGAAATTTAGAGATAAGGAAAATAAAAAAATAAAAAATTTAAAATTTCCAAGAAAAATATGCATTATTTCAAATAAGTATTTGTATTAAGGAGAGATTTCATCAAATATTTTTGTTTTGCCAGTTTTACTAAATGAAACTACTTTGTAGTTCTCATAATCATGAGAGTGCGATTGGTGAGAATGCATTTCCATCCCTGGAGAGCCAATTGGCATGCCCGGAACTGCTATCCCATTAATATTTGGTTTTTCTATAAAAAGTTTGTTGATTGATTCAATCGGGACATGTCCTTCAATCGTATAGTTAGCTATTTGAGCAGAATGACATGATCTCAGATTATTGGGAATTTGATATTGGTTTTTAATTGCTGAAACATCTTCAACTATATTATCAACAACTTGTAATCCATTATCTCTTAAATGATTGATCCATTTTTTGCAACAACCGCATGATGCTGATCTGTAAGAAACAACTTTTGGGATATCTATATTTTCTGACGTTTCTGCACTAATCCTATGAACGTTATTTGTATTTGCAAAAAGCATTCCAGAAGCAATTAGATAATTTAAAAATCTGGTTTTTATAAATACTTTATTAATTGCCATACAAATTAAGACGATTAAATTTTATTTTTTAATTAACAATAAATGAAAATTTGTAAAAGTGCTATTTAATCAAAAGCAGGACACTCATAATTGCCATTAAAAGATTTTCGATAAAACTAATAATTCCCAAAGGAGTTTTTACATATCCACCTATACATGCACAATTTAATTTTAATTTATCCAAATAAACGGCCTTAAATACTGAAATCATTCCAGAAATTCCTAAAAATAGAGCAATAAAAATAATTAGAGAAGGTGGAGAAGAATTAAGAAAACTTATCCCAATTATTAATTCAAAAAAAGGATAAATATATATCCAGCTATCAAATTGAGAGGAAATTAAATCATATTTCTTATAACTTGTTCCAAAAGCTTCAATATCCATAAGCTTAAGCATCGCTAAAAGACAAATTGATATCCCCATAAAAATTTGGAAACTTTTAAGCAATGTAATGGTGATAAGAAATGAAGTGCCAAAGACTGCAATTAAGGGGGCAAATGACTTAATCTTCATTTTTAACTTTTAAGGATAGAGTCACAAATACTAGATGGATTTGCTTGTTTAACTATTTTTAGTCTTTTGATAAGTTTGTCTCGATCTATTTGATGTTTTAAATATTTAATACATAAATTTTTTTCCTTATATACCTGCGCTATTGGAGTAATCTTTAAAGCAATTGCAAAAGTACCAACAACTAAAAGAATGTTTGTAGCAAGTCGAATGTTTGGTCGAAAATTAGATCTCATTCGTATTCTTTATTTCTGTCAATAACTTCCCTTAAATATATATCTTTTAGCTCGTCATTGTATCCATTTTCTTTTGCAAATTTCTCTAATTCTTTCAGCTCTTTTTCTGTCATTAAGCAGATTTGGATATATTGTTTTTCATATCTTCAATTTGGTTGATTAATTCATCTAACCATTCTGAATTATTTTCGGATCTTTTCTGAAGATATGTAATTTTAGGTTGATTTATTTCTAGTGTCTCATAATCTCCACTCATAAATTACCCCTAAATTTGTGCTCTGCATAATTTATCTAGAGAGATTAGGCACATCAATAGGTTCTATTACTTATTAGACATTTATTATGGGTAAAAAGTCGTTTTTTAATAGTATAAATATGAATTAATTTATCTTTATAAAATATGGCAACTAATGAAGAACTAGAAAAAAGAATTGAGACTTTAGAAAAAGAAGTACAACATCTAAAAGCTGTTATGCAATATCAAATGAGAAATAAGAAAAAGTGATTCTTATTGCATAGCAATGACTTTTGGTCAGATAAGCATTTTCTCTTGGTTGTTTTAGTTACCTAATGAAAAAGCAAAATATTAAAAATTAGTCCATAATTAACCACTTTTTAGAAAAAATAAATTTAGTCATTGATATTTAGAACATATTTGTTTTTATATATATAAAACTACTCGATATGATTAACTCAATAGCTATTACATTGTTATTATTAGGCTCTTTAGTCGCTTACAAAAGACTAAAAAGAAAGAAACGTCAATTTCACGCGCCACCTACAAATCAGCTTCCTAGTTGAAGATTAAATTCCTTCTTCGTCTTCTCCAAAAGGATTGTATCTAATATCCCAGATGAGAACTACTGCTATAGATAAAAGCAATAGTCCAAAAATAACTTGAGGAGGTGGGAATAACATCAATGAAATGTAACAATTATCAATAAGCTTTGCTTATAAAAATTTTAAAGGGAAATCGATATTGTTTGATTCTAAATGTTTTACATAACATGCTGTAGTGCAATCTACTCCCTCACTATTGATTCTACAAGAAGTTATACATTCAAAAAAACTTTCCAAAGCATCTGAATCTTTAAAATTTGAATAAATGTCATTTTTCATGTTCAATCTTCCATTCTGAAGCTTATCTAGCAATTAATTTTTAATAATGTCAAATTTTAGGTAAAGTACCTATCAACCATTTTTTTTTAAAAAAACTATTGAATCTATAAGTTTTTTCCCACCCTTCCTCCAATAGTCTTTTATATTCGTTTCTCGCTTCTTCGATAGATTCAACCCTAGAGCCTTTCATAACTGGCTTACTTGATCGCTTAAAAACACAACCATAAGAGATTAAAATTGCATCAATCATAGAAGAGTTTTTAGAACTATCTTCAAAAGGTTCAAATACTTTAATCCTCGACCTGGCTTTATTGATTAAAGTAAATTTTTCCATAAAAAAAGGGCGTTAGCTTCGCCCAATCAAAAAGCGGGATAATCCCCATCACCCAGCCTTTTTAAAATCTTAGCACTACATATGGTGTTTGTAAGTATTTAAAATTACCTATTGATGGGGTTGTTTGTTTCTGTTTAATTTGTCATTATAGGAGTCCCCATCACCTAGGCTCGTAAGAGTCTTTTTTTTTGATAGTTTTCCTTTTATGCTTAAGCTCTTTTTAATTAGTGTTTAAAGACTTTTTATTTAATTTTTAAATTCGATAATTAATAATTAAAAAAATAATTTTATTCATGCAAACTTACATCGTTCACTGGCAATTCCCAGATCAAGAAAGTCATATGCAAGGGGCCGAAGCTTTTGCGGGTTTTGTTGAAGGAGGATGCGAAGGTGATGAATTTGATGGTTTTAAAGTTCTTAATCGAGTAGTAAATCCTGAGGGAGCTAATGGTTGGGCAATAGTTGAATCTTCAAATCATCAGAACATTTGGAAATGGAGTAGTATCTGGGTCGATAATTTTGGGGTAGAAATTGAAGTTACGCCAGTTCTAACGGATAAAGAATTTCTTTCCGTCCATAAAGAAATTTCAGCAGCGTCTAACTAATAGCTAATCTTTTTTTGTTTGACTGTTGATTTAATATAAAAGGGTAGTACATATTTTTTATGGGAAAATTTTCTTCTAAAGAAATTGAAATTCAATACAATTTGATAAAAGCGCTTTTAGCTGAACCTGAAAAGTATAGAGATGCCATTAATGCAATAAAAAAAGATATTGCATATATGCCCATAGAGCTTAAAAAAAAACTTGAGGAAGAAAAAATTATCTTATGAATTAATCGCAGATCGCGTAAATCATACTCGTTAATTTTTAAAAATTAGTAAATAGCCATTCTCGTAAACTAACCGAGAGAGTCTAAATCTCTACGATGGTGAACTGTATTTGCGTAATCTTGTCGAACTTTCTGTTCTCTCATTAAATCTGCAATTGTTGGATAATCTTTTGCATTATCAAGATCTCTTGCATTTTTATCTTGAATTGCGAATGGTGATCTTTTTAAATTCATAATTAATTTCCTCAAAATTTTTGTTGGATTCTGATTACAGATCCTGGATTGTCATGTATGTAAGTGTTGAATTCTCTCGCAAGCATTAGGCAATCGTATGCATCGCGGGCGTAGAAGCCAACTTCATGTGTCTTATTAGTTGAATCTTTGTAACTCAACACATATTTATTACAAGATTTTATTGGTGTTGCAGGCATTTAATTTATCTTTGATACCACTAAGTTCTAACTAGGCATGCTTATTAATCGACTAATAAAAATGTACGGTTTAAGGCACAAACATATACGGATAGAGGACCAACAATCTAATTTAAAAATTAATACAATGATTAAGTTAATCTTGCAAAGAAAGACAATATTTACGTTACTCCTGTATAACTATTTTCAGTAGTAGCATCTTTTTAAAGAAACTTTTTGAAGATAATGTGTTTTTATAAACAAATAAACTATCTCGCTAAATTAAGATGTTCGAGGCTATAAATATATTTTTCTCCATCATCATCACCATCATCATCATCATGGAAGGAGGAGATTAATACATAAACTCCTCCGAGTCCCAGTAACATAGATAAATAAAGAATAGGATCTGTCATTGCTTAAGTTTGAAACATTCAAATCAAATTTGAGGGAGCTTTTCAATATCTATATTTTCTTTTAATTATTTGGATAAAAAACTTTCTACGATCAAAAAAATTGTTTTTTATTTGAGAAAACTGAAAGTAGATCTAAAATAAGGTAAATTTACTGTTTTTTTAGTGAGTTTAAAAATATTTTAAAAATCAATGTGCGGTAGATTTGAGCTGAAAACTAAATTTGAGAAGTTGCCAAAGGTTCTGAAACAAGACTATCCAAGTGGACTTGATTCAAAATATGAAACTCAAAGTTTAATAAGACCTAATGATCCAGTTCTTGTAATTAAAAACGAAGGAAGAATTAAAACTACTTTTATGAAATGGGGCTTTATTTCTCCTTGGGCTAGAGATCCATTTGATAAAGAGAGACAAAGACCATTTAATGCAAGGTCAGAAACCGTAGAAGAAAAAAAATTGTTTAGTGGAAGTTGGAAACATAAAAGGTGCCTAATACCTGCGAGCGGTTTTTTTGAAAAAAAAAATCGTGTTCGAAAATCTAATTATGAGACTTTTTGGTTGGGCGGAATTTGGAGTAAGTGGACTTCACTAGATGGAGCAGAACTTGAGAGTTGCTGCGTTTTAACAACTGAACCAAATGATTTAATTAAACCTTTACATCATCGCATGCCTGTGATCGTTCCTAATGGATATGAGGAACAATGGACAGAGCAAGCTAAAGATGCAGATGAATTAAGAGGATTATTCGCAATCATGATGAGTTGGTCCCCTCATGGTTGGCTAGTAGAGGATGTAAAGAAAAAAGAAACTGATCAAATGAGTTTGTTTTAAATGGAAAGCTTACTAATTCTAAGGTTAGATTAATGGCTAAATCATATTGGTTGATTAATTCAAATAGGTCAGAAGTTAAAAGATTTATGAAAAACGATAAGAGTATTGATGGAGTTTTTGAATATATGTTTATAGATACTGGAAAAATAGTAGGGGGATTAGAAAATAAACCACCAGTAATGACAAATACAGTTTCTGTTGAAATAGATTTAGCTAGAGAAATTTATGAAAGATTACTTTCTAAGGGATGGAGAAAAATTGAAAAAGTTTGGACTTAGAAAGATAATTAGATCTGTGCGGTATAAATTACTAATGAAAATAATCTGAAATTCAAAGAAGAGAATACTAACTAAAATTGACAGCCGATTTAAAATATAAGGTGATTAATAAATTATTTTATTTAGTGCAGAAAAAAAATGAAATATCCAGAATGGCTACCAGAATAAATAAATATTTAAGTGAAGTCGGTTATTGTTCTAGAAGAGAAGCAGATAGATTAATTCTAGAAGGAAAGGTAACCATTAATGGCAAAATTCCAGAAATTGGAACCAAAGTAGAAGATAGTGATCAAGTAGAAGTTAAAGGTCAAAGAATAGAAAAATCAAAGAGAGAAAAAAACATATACTTAGCCTTTAATAAACCTGTAGGAATTGTTTGTACAACAGATAGAAAAGTAGAACCCAATAATGTTATAGATTTCATTAAATATCCTAAAAGAATTTTCCCCATCGGAAGATTAGATAAGCTCAGTGAGGGATTGATTTTTTTAACTAATGATGGAGATATCGTGAATAAAATACTCAGAGCAAGAAATAATCATGAAAAAGAATATATTGTAAAAGTTAATCGTCCGATTAATAGCGACTTTATTAAAAGTATGAGTAATGGAGTTGAAATATTAGACACAATAACTAAAAATTGTTTCGTAAAACAATTGGGTCCAAGAAATTTTAAAATAATTCTCACACAGGGACTTAATCGCCAGATTAGAAGAATGTGTGAGGTCTTAGGATATAGAGTAAGATCATTAAAGCGTGTAAGAATTATGAATATTAAGCTAGACGTGCCAACAGGAGAATATAGAGAACTTAGTAAAGAAGAACTCCTAGAATTAAATGAATTACTCGAAAACTCATCAAAAACATATGACTAATCAAAAACCATTAAAAGTAATTGGGAAGTTAAATTAAATTTGCTGGCAAAAATGCAAGATTCATACTTTTCGACTTAGTTAGAAATAACTTAAATAGTATGAAACGCTTATTACTAGCACCGTCATGAGTTAGTAATTGAGTCTTATTTGACTAAATATAAAGGATTAGCAGCCCTAGCTTTCTTTTTGTCCAATCTTCTGCAGTTCTTCTTCAACCCGGAGCAATTAAATTTTTCTATTCTTCTCTAGCTGCATCTTTCTTTAATTCTTCTCTGATTGTTATAAGAGGTTTATCTTTACTCTATGTAGAAGTAACCTTGCCAGAATCAATAAACATGTATTTAAAAATTGATCTTTGTTATTTGTATTTTCGATAAACCTTTTTACCCTTGATCTATTTGAATTAAACCAACTTGTAAGACCTAGCCATTACTTTTTCAAGGATAAAAGTCTACTTTCCAACGCATAAGGCAATAACTTAATGGGTTATATCCATAGCAATTCCAGAACTTGAATATTTTTACAACGAAATGGTGGAAATCAACATCATTGAAAAATGCCCAGCCAAAATAAATAGCAAATGCAGTTAGAACTAATGCAGCATATTGAAGCCAATGTGTCCCAGAATTATCTACGCCATTTTTATCAAAATTAGAATTACTCATTTAAAGGATTGGATAAGCTATCCATCCAAATAAGGTGTAGTTAATAATGACAGCCAAGAAACCTATCATCGCAAGCCTTCCATTTGTTCTTTCAGCAATAAACCAATAGGTATTTGGCCATTCAAAATTGCCCCCCATATTAGATTTTTGAATATTTGAAATTGAGTCCTCTTTAGGAGAATTATTCTGTTCAAGATAATAATTACTATCTGGGTAAAAGCTTTCGCTTGAAAAGTTATCTTTAAATTTGCTCATTTTTTAAGAAACTTAATTTTATATTTATATTAAAAACAAAAAATGCTAATTAGGTTAAAAGAGGTATTTCATTAAGCAAATTTTTTATCTTTTTCAGGCTACTTTACAGGAACAAATCCACTTAGTGCTCCCAAAGCAAAAGAGATTATTTTTTAGAGAAATATTAGAACTATTATTATCATTAAATATTTATCTAATTGAGCATCATTTTTGAAACACGAAAATTAGTATAGATATTGGTTAATATCACATGATATTAACCAAGGGGGGCTTTCAGATGGGCTCTTTAACAACCAAGTACCCCTGAAACATAGGGTTTAAATTATTTATAACTTATATCAATATCCTGGAACTTGTAATTAATGAAAAGTTTTTAATCTATTTATTAGATTAAATCTCTATTAAAAAAAAATAGATAAAAAATAATTATTTGCAAATAGTATTTGTAACTTTTCTATTCGGTAATGTCCCTTTTACTTTTGCTGATTTGCAATTACAAAGTAAGGAGAAAATAATATTGCTGATAGAGAAAATAGAGAGGAATTAAAGGGTTTTAAGGATGCATTGCTGCATTAGATTAGACCGCTTGGAGGGTGCAAATACTTTTGATATTTTTGCTGAATCTGAGAATTAAATTAATTTATATATAGGGTATTAATCTTTATGCGAAAACTTTATAAAATCTTTTATATTCAAATAATTCCAATTTTTATTTTAGGGTTTTCTATAGGTGTTATTTCAATTTGGCCAGGAATTATATCTGGAAAAAGTAGAATATGTTTTTTAAATATCCTCAAAGACGGTATTGATGGCTCTATAAAAATTGGGACCGTTCTCTCAATCAATCCTAATTATCTCGTAAAAATTAAAAAAACTAAAAATAAATATTTTAAGATTTTGTTGATTGGAGACTCCTGTTTTCGAAGATTTTAAATAAAATGGTTTCTATTCGCATCGCTTATGCAATGCACAAGTACGTAGAAAGTATGCAAGCTTTGCTACTACTAGATCTAAACTTTCGCAAGATGAGCCAACATCTAATAAAAAGCGAGTTGGATGACTCGATAGTATAAATTAGTTTTTAAGAGTCTGGGCGGCAGGATTCTTACCTGCACCTAGTGCTCCTAAAACACCGCACAGGGCTTGTATAATAATAGGTTTAAATTGTAGATGTTTTCTTGCCTGGTTCTGCGTGATTTGTCTAGTCAAATAAAGCAATATTTGTCCGCATTGGACAATGCCGACTAAATATTAATTTAGTTAGTTATTTTTTTTATTTTTTCTAAATTCCATTTATCAAATATTAATTTCATTTCTCTTTCGTAGATTCTTACTTTCTTTGCGAAAGGTAGTTGTTGAATAATTATCCCAAAGGGGAATTTAAAAAAAGAAGAAATATAAACAATATAAAACTCGACAAAAGATGGTTTTTTCGGAAGCGGTAAATTTTTTACATATGCCCAATCAATGCAAGGTTTTAGTTGCTTATCACTAGCGATAATATTTTTTTTACATCTCCATCCAGAGAATAGATAAATGCAAATAAAAATCGGTAACGGAAGCAGTCGCAACATTTTACTTAGTTATATCTAATAAAAATATATAAATCCCCAACAATACTGCTGTAGCTACACATACACCAACAACTACATTTGGTTGATTATTCCAAAGATTAGTTAAAAATTCCATTTAAAAATTATAGGAAATTAACTTCTTTACCAGTCATAGTTATTATTTGAATCTAAGAATATCTACGAACAACTAAGAAAAGACACGCAAATGACATCAAACTGACATCAAGTGGGCGATGTAAATAATTATTCAATAAAAAGACAGGCTGGGAAACCTTCCTATCACTTGGATTCTAAGAGTAGGGGCTACAGGATTCGAACCTGCAACCTAGTGCTACCTAAGGAGTACTTCGTTAATTTTAGATTATCCAATATTCCCATGCTATAACTAGGTCTGACATTTGATACTTTTTAAAAAGTCGATCTTCAATAAGGGGTAATTAAAACTATTTATTTTCAGTAATTATTTTTTTTGCTAGTAATAGAAAGCCAATAAAAATTAAAATTAAAATGCTTTATGTTCAGCATTGGTCATTTAAGGCCGGATATCATCAAAAAGGTGCAGAAAAATTTCTTGGTGGTGGTGGAGATTATCCTGGAGTTGAGATGATTGGAAGATATCACGCACCCGGTTCTTTAGAGGGTTGGATAGTTTTAAAGACTGATGATCCAAAAGCAATATATCAACATGCCGCTGAATGGGGTGAATTTCTCAATTGGGAAACTACACCTGTATTTACTGATGAAGAAGCTGGCCCAATAGTTGCCAAAGTCTACTCATAGAGAGAGATTGACAGTAGATCTACAATTAGGGGCAATTAGCTCCTTTTTTATGAACACTCTCATCATCTCAACTTTTAGCTGTACATTTGAAGAATTTAAAAATGATGTAACGACATTATTTCTTGAAGAAATGTGCAAGGAGTTTGTAACTGATTATGAGTTTGTAAAAGTGAATGAACACAAATCTCATTTATTAATCAATTGCACCGACTTAGAAAAATTAGGTGTAGAGATGGAATCTCCTTTCGCAAAGGAATGGGATAAAAAAAATAATTGTAAGGATACCGTATATTCGATTAAACTTGTTGCTTAAATAAAACGCTTACTAATTTTCTATAGCACCCGCTACTTTTCGTTCCGCTAGTCGTTTTTTTAGAATTGAATAATTTTGTGAAGCCCATTTTCGAGAAATATCAAATTCAGCATCTAACTTCTCTCTAAGTAATTTGCCAATTTTAAATACTTCTACGAAGCCTAGATAAATTATTACAAGCACCTTAGTTATGTTTACTGCAACAGCTGCTATCTTTTCAATTTTTTGATCTTGCATTTGAATTTATTGAAGCCCACTAAAATTACCAGTTGTACGAAATTATGCAAATTAATTAGAGAAAAATCTTATTGGTGTTATTCTCATTGGGTATTGGCTATGAAGTATTGAAGCGATTTTTGAAGGAGCTTTGGTAGAATCATTACGATCAATTCCATGCAATTTATGGAATAGCTGGGTTAATAGTATTGTTGGTAATTTATAACCGTTTACTGAATAAATATCAGTAACAAGAAACCCTCCCAGAAATTCCAACTACTGAAAGGGTTATTAAATCGACTCGCAACTATATAGAGTCAATTTATGTCTTGCAGCAAACGTAGAGTGTGCTGACGAGGTTTGGCCTCAATTAATTTATAGCAAAAGAATATCTAATAAACTTATACCTATCCCTATAAATGCAGTAAGAAAGCATAAATTCCCCCAACCACTGTCTGCAGAATCTGCTTTTTCAATAAGTTCTTCCATTAAAAAAGGAGCTAATTACCCCTAATTTTAGATCGACTGTCAATATAGTTTAGTTATTTTTAAGCAGCATCATATTCTTCATCTTCAAGTTCTCTCATAAATCTTTTATCTAATAAGTAGTTGTCTATAAGCTCTGCAGCCATAACTATCTCAGCAGCATTTTTAGATAGTTCTTGAGGATCTTTGTCTAATAAGTAATTGTCTATAAGCTCAAGATTGTACTCGTTTTCTTTAATTGGTTTTTCGCTGTCTAATAGCTTTCTTATTTGTGTAAATACAAGCTCTTGATTGTATCCACTTTCTCTAATTTCTTTCAACATTTCGTCTGGAATTTGCATTATCGTCAACCCCTTTGTGAAAGCCTATATACGCATACTTACGAAAAAATAAGGAAAAAGCAAAAAAATAGTCTTTTAGTACTTAATAGCCATATGCCAATAAGGTTAGCAACCATCTCTATTTATCTAAATAAGGTAGGCTTATATCCTAAAAAATTCAAGAAAATTCTATAAAGTCT
This sequence comes from Prochlorococcus sp. AG-355-A09, assembly GCA_003280995.1. Taxonomy (GTDB): domain Bacteria; phylum Cyanobacteriota; class Cyanobacteriia; order PCC-6307; family Cyanobiaceae; genus Prochlorococcus_A. The sequence continues at coordinate 101,488 of QCDG01000006.1, forward strand.
AGGGAAAAACCATAAGAAAACCCCCTAAAAAGGAGGTCATTTTCCCTAATTTTTCCCTAAGTCAAAATAGGCAATCGCTGAAAAGCCAGTCGGGGCGACAGGATTCGAACCTGCGACCTAGTGCTCCCAAAGCACCCGCGCTACCAAGCTGCGCCACGCCCCGCTCATAAGATCTTAGTTCATAACAGACATCTATAAAAGACTAAATTCCTAAATTTTTTATAAAAAATCACTTTTGAGGCTAGAAAATGATTTTTGTCACTATTTTGTCACTAGAGAAAAGAGTGTTTTGTCGCTAGAAATTAGTCTTTTGTAGCGACAGAGATCATCTCTGTGTTTGTTAATAAATTTAATACGATAATTTCTAAAAATAGTCTGAGCAGTGCTTAACCAAAACTTTTTAGAAATTAAAATGCTGCGAAAGAAGGAGTAAATGGACCAGTTCCAAATTCAACAACATATGGATTATTTCCACCAAATACAGATACTCCTCTATTAGTGATTGTGAAAGATACTTCTAAGCCCTCAGTTTCCTCTGTTATGACAACAGGATTTGTCGGTGAAAATGCTCCAAAAATCCTTGTAGATGTGCCACAATTAGCTTGTGTGGTAGCAGAATATGTTTCTCCATTTACATTCGCAAGTACTCCTTTCAAGTTTCCGGTAACACCTGTGGTAAATGTTTGTGAAACGGCCATCCATCTTTGATCTTCAAGTGGCTCACATTCACTACCTTTATCAAAATCAACTAAGGTTTCGTTCCATTCTGAATAGTTAGATTCTTCTGAGTCTGATACTCCATTTACTGCTCCGTTTTGCATAACAGATTTTGAATAATAAGTAGTACCTCCTAAGGTATAAGAACCTTTTAGACCAAAAACATTTTTAACTTTTATATAAGCATGTGGGTAAGTTCCTGCAGATGGTCTTATATTTGATCCGCCAGTAAGTGTATGCGATGCCCCTCCAGCAAGATTTACTAAAAGTCCGTTCGAATTTTTGTAAGTTGGTGAGCAGGTGCTTTCATCAATTACATAATCAGTAAAAGTCTGCCCACTACTATTGTGATAAGTACCCTCTAGAGGATCGGATAGACAGAGGCCCATCTCATAAATAGTAACTTTATAAACATCAGGAGTAATAAAGCAACTACCATTAGTATTAAAATATGAACTGCTTGGGTTGGTAGGACATACAGTTGTATTTGCCGATGCCTGATTTGGCGAGCTTAGTAATGAGGTAAGAAAATAGAAACCTAATGTTGCTGATATTCTTGAAAAGTTTTTAGAATATGATGCAAATGAGGAAATCTTAGGAAATTTCATCAGAAAAGAAATTTTTTAAATTATTTACTATTTCTTTAAGTATTTCTACTTAAATTTAATAATTAGTATTGATTTAACGGTATTTTAGGCATTTATGGTTCATAAAGAATGCTATTTGTAGTGCAAAAGAAAAAGAAAATAGACTTAAAAAAAACTTTAATAGAGCGGGTGCCTTAATGACACCCGCGCTGGTAAAGCGTTGTCACTTTCTGTCACTATATAGTTTGTTACAAAAGTAAGAAAGTCAGTTATTGCAATCGTTCTCGTTAGTAAAAAGGTATGCTCCCAAAGCACCCGCGCTACCAAGCTGCGCCACGCCCCGCTCATAAGATATTAGTTCATAACAGACACCTATAAAAGAGTAAATTCCTAAATTTTTTATAAAAAATCACTTTTGAGGTTAGAAAATGATTCCTGTCGCTTTTTTGTCGCTTAAAAATAATTATTCAATAGTGATTTAATGAACAATTAGTTTTTAGAACTTTTGTTCGATATTTTAAAATTATTTGACTAAATTTGTCCTAAATCTTTCAGTAATTAAAAAGTTGCAAAAGAAGGACTAAAAGGCCCCCCACCAAAACCGCTCATCCCTCCTCGCCCATCTGGGAAGACTGTCATGCCTCTGCCAGTAATACTGAAATTAACCTCTAATCCTTGTGTTTGATCTGATATTACGACGGGAGTTGTGGGTTCGAAACTTCCATATAAATGAGTTGAACTCCCACATGAAGAATCTGCTGCATAAGTTCCTAAATTACCACCACTAACTTGCGCTAAGACGGCCTTCATAGTCCCTGTAACTCCTGTTGTAAAAACTTCTGCTCCAGCTAGTTCTGGAGAACTTGAACAAGTTTTTCCATTGCTGAAATCCATTAAGTCTTCATCAAATTCACTATGTGATCCTTCTGACTGAACAGGAGATCCATCACTTGAGGTGTAAAAAGTTTCATTGTTAATTTGGTAAGAACCTTTCAGACCAAAAGTATTCTTGATTTTGATGTAAGCATGAGGATAAGTTCCTGTTGGTGGTCGAAAATTATTTCCGGTTAAAGTTTGAGTAGAACTTCCACCTAAGTTAACTAAACTTCCTGTTGATGATTGAAAAGTTGCAGTACAGCTAGATTCAGATATTGAATTATCTGTTACGACGTCATCATCATCATTAATATAAGTCCCAGCAAGAGGATCAGAAGTGCATAATCCCATTTCGTAGACCCTTATTTTGTAGGTGGTAGGGGTTATATAACAGGGATTATTAATGCTTGATGGATTTTCTCCAAAAAGAGTTTCACATGTGTTTGCATAAACCTTCTCATTGGAAGAGATTATAGAAGCTAATAGGCAGAAGCCAAAACCTGCTGATGCTTTAAGAGTAATGTTAGAAAGAAATTTCATTTGAGATTTGGATAAAGTAGGGTTAATAAGTCTGAAAATGATTAGGATCCTTTAGCTCTATTTATAAAACTTCCTAAAGATCGTTCTAAAAGAACATCATATTTACGTTTTACAGGTTGGATCATTTGAGTGATCATATTTTTCTTGTAATTTGCTGTCTCATACTTCACGGGATTGCCTGTGATATTCATTCTTAAACCAAAGAATGTTTCATCTGTGCCTGGTAGAGAAGTATTTACGGTCGTAGATGCTGCAGCAATCTCGTTAGATACATATGCTTCTAAACCTACATGAGGTGTAGCTTGCCAACTTACAGATCCCTCTATTCCGGAATTGTCTTGTGTATTTTTATAGTCCCAATTAAAACCTCTTACAAAAAATGCAAGTTGCGGATTATTTGGAAGTCTGTAACCAACTTCAACATCCCATCCTGGTACTACTCTCTCTTTATAAGAAACACCTTTAATGGTTACATCCTTTTCATCAGTTATGGACACATACCAGTTATTTCTTAATTCAAAATCTTTCCAAAAGTATTCTCCACCAATTCCAAGTCTGCTATGAGCATCACTGTAATCTGTCATTCTGTAATCCCAGAAAGCATTAGCTCCAACCATTGATTCATCGTCAGGACGATGTCTTATTCCTAAACCTAAGTTTGTGGTGGAACCATCTGCATTAGTTGCAGTTGCAAATCTTGCTTGAGAAAAAGCAAGAGTTTTAAGATCCCCTTCATTATCTTTTGCAAGTTCTCCAAGTTTCATCAAGCTATTAATTGAGAAACTTGTATCTGATTCTGTCCCGCCAGAAATATTTACGGTTGTTTGAGCAAAAAATGGAATCTTTTGGATCTGACTATTAGCTTTTGAATTTGCAAAGTTAAATCCAGCATCAACTAATTTTCTTTTACCATCATTAGCCATGATGTTCGTGTATTCACTTCCTTCTGCGCCATTATTCATTAATGGAACAAATTTGGTGGCATAAATAGATGCATCAATAATGTATTTATCTAATTTGTCTTTTGGTACGTATATGTCTTGCTTATATTCAACTTGATCAAATTTGATTTCTTCAAATTTGTATTCGTTAGCTGTAAGAGGCAAAGTAGAACCTAAAGCAATTGCTATCAGATAAAAAGTCTTGGAGAGGTTCATTAAAGAATAGTTTTTTATTATTATTGGTGATTTTTTAAAAAAGTCTAGCTTTAGAGAGAAAAGTACACATACCAAAGAAGCTTGAAACTGTATGGGCTAAGAATAATTTTATTTAAAGTAATAAGGTTTAAACAAAAAAAACTTATAAAAATCTCTAATTCAGTGGCACCCGCGCTAGTAAAGCTTTGTCGTTTTTACTCGCCTTTTAGTTTGTAATAAAAGTAGAAAGTCATTTATTGCAAGCAGTCTCGTTAGTAAAAAGGTATGCGCCCAAAGCACCAGCGCTCCCAAGCTGCGCCACGCCCCGCTCATAAGAGCTTAGTTCATAAAAGTCATCTATAAAAGACCAAATTCCAAAATTTTTTATTAAAAATCACTTTTGAGGCTAAAAAATGAATTTTGTTACTAACTATCAGGAAAAATTCATTATTTCTATAAGTTAGTTGATATAAACCAAGAAATTACATTATTTATAAGTTGGTTTTGAAATTTTTTTAAATAACGACATATCTATAATATAAATTGAATTCCATAAGGATATCCATCTGAATTGCTTTCGAGACTTAGAAGTATGAAAAAATTAGAAGATTTGATTCTCACTTATAAGGATTTTCCAAAAAAAGGTATTGATTTTAAAGACGTTCTAGAAATCCTTCAATATCCAGATATTTTTAAGGACATTATTTTAAAAATGTCTTCAAATCAATTTTTAAAAAATGCTGAAGCAATAATTTCCATAGATGCGAGGGGATTTATTTTTGGTTCTGCAGTTGCTCTAGAATCATCTAAACCAATGATTGTTGCAAGAAAACCCGGCAAGCTACCAGGACATACATTAACAAGAGAATATGATTTGGAATATGGTAAAAATTCTCTTTCAATACAAAGTGATGCTCTGAAAAAATTCACCTCTTTTGTAATCGTAGATGACTTGTTAGCGACGGGAGGTACAGTTAATTGTGTCTCGAATTTGCTTCAAGATCAAAGCAAGGAAATTATGGGTTTATTAACCGTTGTTGAATTAATTAAATTGAAAGGAAGATCAAAAATTGATTTTCCAGTAGAGTCGATTATTTCGCTTTGAAGTAAGTAGTAAAATTTGATAGGAACGGAATATTTGGTACTCATATTAAATTGGCAAAATTTAAGAAGTGATTTTATGAAATTCTAGTTAAAAGAAATTAAAGATTAATT
>QCDG01000007.1 GCA_003280995.1 Prochlorococcus sp. AG-355-A09
TTAAGTTTGAGTGAATGCTTGGAGGGATTTATGCCAGAAATAACTCAAGATAGAAAAAAATGTACTATGTGTTCATGGCAAATTTTTTGTGACAAAGAAGCAAAAGAAAATGGATATTTAACAGATATAGATGGAATAGGATCCAAAACGGCATCATTACTCTTAACAAATGGAATATCTGATACCCAAACATTAGCTTCGTATAGCGAAAAACAACTTGGAGATAAATTATCTAAATTCAACGATCAAAAGTATGAAAAAGCGTCCATATTTATAAGGCAAGCACAAGCTTATATTTCTGGGGAACCATATCGCATTTTCAATAAAAATAATAATAACGATCTACTAGAAAAAACATATTCAGGATTTTACATATTTGATATTGAGTCAAATCCAGATGATAGGCATGACTTTTTATATGGTTTTTTAAAAATAAATAATTTATTTACAAAAAAAGAAGATCTTATTTATAAGCCAATTTTCAATCTGAAAAACAATAAAGGAGAATCTTCCAGGAAAATTATTGAAATACTTTTTTCGCACAAGGAATGGCCAGTTTTACACTACGGAGAAACTGAAAAGCTAGCAATAATTAATATTGCTAAAAACTTAAATTTTAGTTTTGAAGAAATTGATTCACTTGCCTCAAGATTTATAGACTTACATACTTTAATACGAAAGTCTTGGATATTACCACTAAAAAACTATGGCTTAAAAACTGTCTCTAATTGGCTTGGATTTGAATGGCTGCAGAAAAATGTAAGTGGCTCTAAAGCCCTTTATTGGTGGATTCAATATCAAATTACAGAAAACGAAATATTTTTAAAAAAAATTATCCAATATAACAAAGATGATTGTTTGGCTACTCTAAAAGTTGCAGAATATTTAATCAAAAATCAATTAAAGAAAAATTGATCCTACAGATTTATTAATAATAATTTTTCCAAACATTTCTGAAAAAAAATAACTTCCTTCGTCTAAATATTTTCTTTTTATCATTGCTAAACCTTTTATTTGAGAATCTGATTTAAAAAAACTAGTTATTTTGCCTACAGAAATATCCTTGGCAGAATTTATATATAAATTCTTATCTACAACTTCTAAATTCAAATTAGATTCAAATGATTTCCAAATTCTTATTTCCTGTTTTAAAGAAGAAACATTTTTTATTTTTGACATTGTTTCTTGTCCTAAATAACAACCTTTATTAAAATCTATAAGATCTTGTAATCCAAGCTCAAGAGGATTATTTTTTCCGTTTATTTCCATTTCTACTGATGGTATTGCTTGATTAATCTTCCAAAGTTTTAAATCATTGGGATTTAGTAATTTTAGTTTATTTTTATATATTTCAAATTCTCTATCTTCTATTTTGAAGAAAATAGGTTGGTAAATTCTCCATGAACTGGATTCATCAATTTCCTGAATTCTATTTATTAAAAAAGGTTCACTTAGAAGTACATCATCCGCTGGAAAAATTATTTGATTAAAGTAATCAATTATTTCATTAGTGTCACCAGCCAAGATAATTACTTCTAATTTTCTTTCTAAAAAAATAATTTCAATTAATGACCTTAGAACTCCATTTGGAGTTAACCAACAAGTTTTGATAACTTTATTTTCTGAATTAAGAATATTACTAGTTGTTATTCCATTCAAAAATTTTCTGGCATCTTTTCCACAAATAGAAAAACAATCAAATTTTTCAAGCCAAAACTTTTTTTTTATATCCTGCATCTTGAAATAATTATAAAAAATCTTTTATGGTAAAAAGACTCTTTAATTTAACATTTTCATCTTCAAGGGCTTCTAATCCACCTTCTTGCCTATCAACTATAGACAAAACTTCCTCAACAAGATAATTATTTTCGCGTAACTTTTTTATAGCTTTTATCACTGAACCAGCAGTTGTAACGACATCCTCTAAAACAGTAACCAAAGTTCCTTCTTCTAATGTAGGGCCCTCTATTCCAGCTTTGGTACCGTATTTTTTAATTTCTTTCCGAATTATTAAACCATCAAGGTCTAGGCCATGAAAAGCTGCTTTGACAATTAATCCACTTACTATAGGGTCTGCACCTAATGTCAATCCTGCTACAGCTTTTGACCTTGAGTCCTTTAACTCTAAAAATAAATCACTTATTAAGTTTAAGCCTTCGCCATTTAATGACACTGGTTTACAGTTTAAGTAATGACTGCTTTTTTTTCCTGAAGATAAAGTGAAGTTTCCTTTCTTATAAGATTTTTCAATTAACTGTTTAAACAATTTTGTTTTATTTAAATCATACTTATCCGAAAATTTGCCCATTAGTAAAAGTTAACTTTATATTTAAAGATTAGAAGAAAAACAAGAAATCTCACAAAAACTTTCAAATGAGGTGTTTTTTGAAATATTATTTTTATATTGTATATTGAAATTCAATGTAATTAAAATTACATAAATTCCCTTGGGGGTGTAGCAATCTGGTGAATGCACCAAACTCATAATTTGGCTAAGGCGAGTTCGATCCTCGCCACCCCCATTATTCATTTGTCATTGAATGAAAATAACTCTACTTTTATTTCTTTTATTTCTACCAGCTTTTTTCGCAGCGAGTGAACTTTCTTTTTTATTAATAAGGCCAAGTAAAGTTTTAAGGTTAATAGAAGAAAAAAAGAAAGGAGCATTTTCAATTTTAAAAATTCAAAAACGTTTTAGATCTTCACTAATTGCTTCTCAATTTGGAGTAACAATTTCATTAATTGCAATTGGATGGCTCAGCAATAACATGGCTAATGATTATTGGAAAAGCAATATTTTATCAAATAGATTTTATGATCTTCTATTATTTTTATTTGTTGTTTTAGTTGTTACTCTTGTTTCTGGACTAATTCCAAAAGCTTTAGTAATTAACAATCCAGAATCTGCTGCATTAAGGTTAACCACGATATTCGATGCCGTGAGAAAAGCTATGAATCCTATAGTGAAAACAATAGAATTCTTTGCTAGCGCCTGTTTGGGCTTGTTCAATTTAAATAACAAATGGGATTCTTTAAACTCGGGTTTATCTGCTGGAGAATTAGAAACTCTTATAGAAACAGATAATGTAACAGGTTTAAAACCAGATGAGAAGAATATTCTTGAAGGAGTTTTTGCGTTAAAAGATACACAGGTTAAAGAAGTGATGATCCCAAGATCTGAAATGGTAACTTTGCCAAAAAATATAACCTTTTCAGAACTAATGAAACAAGTAGATAAAACTCGACATGCTCGCTTCTTTGTAATTGGTGAGTCTTTAGATGATGTATTAGGTGTATTAGATTTACGTTATTTAGCTAAACCAATATCAAAAGGTGAAATGGAAGCCGATACATTCTTAGAGCCATTCCTTTTACCAGTAACAAAAATAATAGAAACATGTTCACTAGCAGAAATATTTCCAATAGTAAGAGACTACAATCCGTTCTTACTAGTAGTTGATGAACACGGTGGGACAGAAGGACTTATAACTGCAGCTGATCTAAATGGCGAAATAGTTGGAGAGGAAATGCTCAATAATAGAATATATTCAGATATGAGAATGTTAGATAATTTCTCTAAAAAATGGTCAATAGCTGGAAAATCAGAAATTGTTGAAATCAATAAAAAGATAGGATGTTCAATTCCAGAAGGTACTGATTATCATACTCTTGCTGGATTTATGTTAGAAAAATTTCAAAAGGTTCCAAAAATTGGCGACGTTTTAGATTTTAATAACATTAAATTTGAAGTTATTTCTATGTCAGGTCCAAAAATTGATCGTGTTAAAATAATTCTTCCCAAAAGCTAAATGTGACTCCCCATAGAGGATAATGATAATTAATGTATGAATTTGAAATTATGCAACCAACCTCATCACCCGTAAAGGTTGGAGTCATAGGTATAGGAAATATGGGCTGGCATCATGCTCGAGTACTAAGTTTACTTAAAGATGCAAATCTCATTGGAGTCGCAGATCCAAATGAGGAGAGAGGCAAATTAGCTATTGAGCAATTTCAATGTGAATGGTACAAGGATTATAATGACCTAATTCCAAAAGTTGATGCTATCTGTATTGCTGTCCCAACACTTCTTCATCACAAAGTTGGACTAGATTGTCTCAAGGCAGGTGCTAACGTTCTCATTGAAAAACCAATTGCAGCTAACGAGTTGGAAGCAAAATCTTTAATAGAGGCTGCTAATGCAAGTAACTGTCTATTACAAGTTGGGCATATTGAAAGATTTAATCCTGCTTTTAGAGAATTAAATAAAATAGTACATAATGAAGAAATTGTTGTTTTAGAAGCAAGGAGGCACAGTCCTAATGCAGACAGAGCAAATGATGTATCTGTAGTAATGGATTTAATGATTCATGACATTGATCTAATTTTGGAGCTTGTAAACTCAAAAATACAAAAATTAGCCGCAGTTGGAGGAAGAAATAGCGATGGATTAATAGATTATGTCAATGCTACTTTGGTTTTTAAAAATAATGTTATTGCAAGTCTAACTGCAAGTAAAATGAGTCACAAAAAAATTAGAAGTTTAAGTGCTCACTGCCAAAATGGTCTAGTAGAAACTGATTTCTTAAATCACTCTCTACAAATCCATCGAAAGTCTCATGAATCATACACAGCAGAGCATGGAGAATTAGTTTATAGAAATGATGGATATGTCGAAGAAGTTAGCACAACCTCCATTGAACCTCTTTATGCAGAACTGGAGCATTTTCTTAAGTGCGTTCAAGGCAAAGAAGTACCTGAGGTAGATGGTGAGCAAGCCTCAAGAGCATTAAAAATTGCTGATTTCATAGAGAGTGCTGTAGAAAATTCTGGAGATGCGATTTTACTTGAAAATCCCGTCTAATAGTAACAATCTAAACTAAAAGAATTTTATTTAAATCCAACTGCAGCTTGCCAAACAAAGACTAATAAAAAGAAAAATAAAGGAATCAGAGGAAGAACATCAACAGTTGGAGCAAAGGCCTTGTAAGCCTCAGGCAATTCAGCGAATGTATTAAATAGAATGAGCACCTTTTTGATAATTTAATTATGATAAGACGTTACCACGTATGGTGAGCAATAGAGGATGTTTTCCAAGGAGCGAAATCATTTGTAAAACAATTATCTCTAATTGCAATAGAAATTGCATTGGTAAATCTTATTAAGTGAGCAATATTATGCAAACTTATGAGAGTTAGGCCTAATATTTCGTCATTTCTAATTAGATGATGCAAATATGCTCGAGAATAGGATTTACAGGTTTCGCATTTACAAGTTTTGTCAATAGGAGAAAAATCATTTTTAAATCGAGCATTTCGCAAATTCAATCTTTCATCATTAAAAAATGCAGTCCCATGTCTTCCTAATCTTGTAGGCAAAACACAGTCAAATATATCGAATCCATTAGCAACAGCTAGAGAAATTTCTTTTAAAGAGCCAATTCCCATTAAATATCTTGGTTTGTTTATTGGTAAGAATTTCGGGACGTAATTAATTACACTATGTATTTCTTGGACTGCCTCTCCAACACTTACACCTCCCACTGCTATTCCAGGCAGATCAAAAGAACTTATATATTTGGCGCTAAATTCTCTCAATTTCGGATACTTTCCACCTTGAACTATGCCGAATAATGCTTGATTGGATTTCTGATGAGTCTCAACACATTTTTGCAACCATAAATGAGTTCTTTTTAAAGAGTCCTCAATATCATTTTCGTTCGCTGTATGCGGAGGACAATGATCAAAAGCCATAGCAACATCCGATCCAAGATCCATTTGAATTTGCATTACTTTTTCAGGTGATAAAAAAACATGACTACCATCTCTTGGATTTTTAAATTCCACACCTTTATCAGAAATATTATTTAATTTGGCCAAACTAAAAACTTGATATCCTCCTGAATCAGTAAGAATAGGATTAGGCCAATTCATGAACTTATGTATTCCGCCAGATTCTTTAACTAGTTTTTCTCCAGGTTGTAAATGAAGATGAAAGGTATTTGAGAGAATCATTTCTGATCCTGTAGAGGTCAACTGCTTAGATGAAATTCCTTTAACCGTTGCCAAAGTACCTACAGGCATAAATTTTGGTGTATTTACCTGACCATTTGGGGTATGAAATATACCAGTTCTTGCCGCTGTATTAGTACAATTAGATGTAATTTCAAATTCAAACACGATAATTTATAAAATTTTTTGATCCTTTTGCATTAATCTACCCTATTATTTAATATTGAATCTATTTTTATCTCATCAAAAAATATTTAATAAAAAATTTGGCAGGATCTTGGATTTTCTATACGACATTTCCAAAGATACCTTTAATTAATCCCGAATTTAAAAATATTGCGCAATTTGCCCCGCCTTTAGGATTTTTTATTGGAACAATTCAGAGTTATATTTTTCTTTTTTTAAGAACAAACTCTTGGTCAATTTTTTCATCTACACTGATTTGTTTGGCTTCAGGATATTTAATTACTGGTGGTCTACACCTAGATGGTCTAATGGATACTTTTGATGGTATTTTTGCTGGCAAAAAGAAACGTTTAAAAGCAATGAAAGACAGTAAAGTTGGTTCCTTTGGTGTTCAATCTTTAGTTTTTATAACTTTAATTCAAATTTCTTGCATACTCAGAATTCAAAACCTAATAATTTTTGTTTTACCAATATGCTTATTTTGGGGAAGATTTTCAAATTTATTTTTCATAGAAAAGTTTAAATATATGAGTTATAAGAAAAAATCTATCAGTCACAAAAAGTTTTGGAATGGGTTTAAAAAAGAATCTTTGATCTCCATTATTTTTCTTTTAATTTTCATTGCATACCAATTAGTTTCAATTACATCCCAATTAATCTTAATTAAATTTTTAGCTCTAATTTTGATTGGTATTTTTATAAGTTATTCTATCCCTAATATACTAGGGAATAAAATTGGAGGCTTCAATGGAGATGCTTGCGGTGCAAGTGTTGTACTAGTAGAAACCGCAATGTTGTTTATGCATGCAATTCTTTTATAGGTAGTTCTAAATAGAACATATTTTTCTTCTTAAGATTTTTTGATTTCTCATTATTATCAATCGAGTTATCTTCCAGCAATCTCAAATCTCCTCCAATTTGTTTTGCTAATTTTCTCGCCAAAAAAAGTCCCACACCCGTGCCTTCTTTCTTTTTAGCGGCAGATCCTCTAAAACCTTTTTCAAAAATTTTCTCGTTTTCATTTTTGGAAATTTTTTCACCATCATCAAATATACAAAGTCCATTACTCGTAATGGCTAGTCCAATTTCAGAATCTTTTTGGGCATATTTAAACGCATTTTCTAATAAATTGGCCACAATTTCAGCAATTACAGCATATTTTGCCTTTAATGGCAAAATAGTCCAATTTGGCCAAAGAGAAGGTTCAGTCCAATCTCTATTCTCTAAGTCCGCATTAGCTTTACCCCTTTCTAATATTGGCCTCAATAAACTCTGAATAGTTATTACCTTTTTATTATCTAAATTTGGAGGTAATAATAATCTTTCCTCTCCAATTTCCATAGGGAGTTGAATAGGTGAATTTAATTGCGCAAAAGAATCCATATATTGATTAATTTGTTTTTGCTCTATTATCATGCGTTCGACTATTTCAATAGAATCATCATCTGAACCAAGTCTTTTTATTAGCAATTTTGCATATGTCCTAATAGCGGCCAATGGATTCCTTAATTGATGGATTACGACATTAACCTGATTTTTTAAAAAATTGATTTCTTCATTGTTATTTTGACGTTCTAATTCTATAGAGACGCATTTAGCTAAAGATATTGAAAGTGCTTTTAATCTAGAATCAAGCGATACTGGCCAATTCCCCCCTTTCAAATCAGTTTCTACCCTAAGGACACCAAGTAGAATATCGTTTTCTTGAAGCGGGTACCATCTTCTATTAGGCGATGAAACTTTTAGTGAAGGATCATCTTCTATTGATGTAAGTAGCCTATCAATTTGTGGCCATTGTCCAATCATTTCAAAAGATGCTTTAGTTCCTTGCTTAGCTGAAGCAAGATACATAACTAAATTAGTCACTCCCATTGAGCAACCAAAACTTTCTAGCTGTTTTAAAATTAGTTCTTCAAATTTTTTAGAAAGATTCATAATTAATGAAATTTTGAGAAATTTTTTTTTAAAAAAAACTTGAAAAAGGGCTTGTAAAATATGAAAAAAGTATTAAGATATATAAAGAGGTCTGACTTTTGCCAGCCTTAAATATGAATATTTAATCATATTTTAAGCTACATCAGGGGTTGATGGGTCCTCTATGTAATTTGAAGTGAATTTAAAATCACATATATAAGATTAGTAAAAATAAATAAGACTAATCTCATTAATAATTTCAGGAGTACCAATCAATGTCAAAAAAAAGAAAAAGAATCAGCAGAAGAAGATTGGCTGGCCAAAGAGTAATGGCACATGTACCTATTTATCATATCGAAACTGGCAAACATAAACCAGTTACAGCAGCCAGAAGATTCATAGCTGAAAATGGTCTCTCTGCGCCTTCAGTTTTCAATGTCAGAAGAAATGAACACACCACCGATAGATTTTTTTGGGGTGAAAAAGGGTTATTTAGCGCGCAATATGCTGAAGAAAATCATTTTCTATTTCCATCACTAAAAGTTGTAGTTGAAGGAATTGGTGAAGAAAAAATATTTGAAGGTCTAGAACTTACTGCAGATGATTGGGAAGAGATTGAAGAATATGAATATGCTTTTGTTTAAAAAATATTACTTATATTTGAACTTATAAAATTAATTAAATTTGAATCAATTTGATGAAATCCATCGAATTCTAATAATTCACAAAATTTAGTAGATTTACTCTTTACCTTATCAAAAATAGTCCTAGAAGCATCTATAGGCACAACGTCGTCAAATAAACCATGACTAACAATCAATGGCGAGAATTTTTCTCCCGGGTCCCAGTTGGGATGAGGATAACCACTACAAGCAACGATTAATCCAAAATTTAACTTAAATCCCGCATCAATTGCCATTGCCGCCCCCTGAGAGAACCCCAACAAAATTGTTTTTCTTAGTGGAATCTGATCAGTATCAAATTTTTTTAATGTAACTAAAAGTTTATTTACTTCAACCTCAGCTCCATTCCAATCATGTGGATATAATCCGTACCACTGTCTTCCCTGACCGCTTGGGTGTAATCCAGGAGCCCTCAAAGAAATTACCTCAAAATCAAGATTTATTTTTTCATTCATCTCTTTTCCAAATATTAAAAGGTCATCTGAATCAGCTCCCCAACCATGTATCAAAATAATTCTATGAGTTGCAGTTTGAGAGCTAATCGAGACAAATTCATGATTGATAGCATATTTCATGTTTATATTCTTAAGTAGATAAACTTTTCCATAAATGTCTCCATTAGCTTTAGTAAGTGTCTCTGATAAAAAAAATATAATCCCATTTTGCAGGGAATTAGTGGAGCAATTTAATTATAAAATTCTATCAAGTGGAGGAACTGCTAAATATCTCATAGAGGCAAAAATTCCAGTTATTAAAGTTGCTGATTTTACAAATTCTCCAGAAATTCTTGGAGGAAGAGTTAAAACTTTACATCCAAAAATACACGGTGGAATATTGGCTATAAGAACTGATGAGGAACACAAAAAAGATATAGAAGCTAACAATCTTGAGTTAATTGACTTAGTAGTTGTCAATTTATATCCTTTTAAAAAAACTGTAGATGGGGGAGCTAAATGGGAAGATGCTATTGAAAATATCGATATCGGAGGGCCATCTATGATTCGTTCTGCGGCTAAAAATCATAAAGATGTTTCCGTTTTAGTAGATCCTAGTCAGTATCAAAATTTTCTTGAAGAAAGTAAAAAAGGTGAATTGAAAGACTCATATAAAGCAAAATTAGCCCTTGAAGCTTTTCAACATACTGCAGACTATGACACTGCAATATCTAATTGGATAAGAAAAGAAAGAGATTTACAATCTTCCAAATATATTGAATCTTATCCACTAATCAAAACCTTAAGATATGGGGAAAATCCACATCAAAAAGCTTTCTGGTATGGCTTAAGTAACATTGGATGGAACTCTGCAGAACAATTACAAGGAAAAGACTTAAGTTATAACAATCTATTAGATCTAGAGTCGGCACTTTCAACAGTTTTAGAATTTGGCTACACAGAGAAAGATGAACTGACATACGACAAGTTTGCCTCTGTTATTTTAAAACACAATAATCCTTGTGGTGCTTCTATAAGTAATTCAGCTTCTAAAGCATTTTTGAATGCTTTGGAATGCGACTCTGTTAGTGCATTTGGAGGAATAGTTGCTTTTAATGCAAATGTTGATAGTGAGACTGCAATTCACCTCAAAGATATTTTTTTAGAGTGTGTAGTCGCTCCATCTTTTGATGAGGAAGCTTTAGAAATTTTAAAAGTTAAAAAGAATTTAAGAATTTTAAAGTTTTCAAAAGATCAACTTCCAAAAAAGAATCAAAATTCTACTAAATCAATAATGGGAGGATTACTAGTTCAAGATACTGACAATAGTGAAGAAAAAACTGAAAATTGGATTTCAGTAACTAATAAAAATCCTAGTAATCAAATTAACTTAGATCTAAATTTTGCATGGAAAATTTGCAAACACGTGAAATCTAATGCCATTGTTATTGCAAAAGACCAAAAAACTATCGGAATTGGAGCTGGACAAATGAACAGAGTTGGAGCAGCAAAAATTGCATTAAAAGCAGCTAGAAAGTTGTGTAACGATGCAGTCATGGCAAGTGATGGGTTTTTTCCATTTGCAGATACTATTGAGCTAGCAAATGAATATGGAATAAAAGCAATTATTCAACCTGGAGGAAGTCTAAGAGACCAAGAAAGTATAGATATGTGTAATTCAAAAGGAATATCAATG
This sequence comes from Prochlorococcus sp. AG-355-A09, assembly GCA_003280995.1. Taxonomy (GTDB): domain Bacteria; phylum Cyanobacteriota; class Cyanobacteriia; order PCC-6307; family Cyanobiaceae; genus Prochlorococcus_A. The sequence goes on from QCDG01000007.1 coordinate 10,925, forward strand.
GTATTTACCCAAAAAAGGCACTTTTTACATTAAATTATGTTGACTTTGGATAATATGTAATCTTGTTAGTTTTTCTAAATAAAGATAGCCTGCCTGGACCTGCACATAGAAAGTAGAGAGAAATAACACCATATATAAAAGACAATTCGAAAGCATAATTATGACCATCAACAACTGCCAGAGGAAAACCTTGTAGTCCAGTATCAAGAAAATGAAAATAAACTGCAAATGCCATGGTTGAGAATAAACCAAGGGAAGAAAGCCTTGCAAAAATCCCTAAAGCCAATCCTGCTGGGCATACCAATTGAGTAATTCCTGCTGCAAAAGTCCAGATAACAGGATCACCTGGCAAAAATGGGAAGTACTTACCTACGACAAACTCAGCAAAACCCTGAGGATCCTGAAGTTTCTCAAGGCCATGATGGATCATTAAAGCACAAAAACCTATCCTTAAAATAAAAATCGATAGTTCTCCAAGGATATTTACTTCTGACCCTGAAGATGGATTGGCCACTACAACTTCAACTTTTTGAGGAGCTTTTGATCTATTCATACTTGCAGTTTGAACCTGATTAGTTTGTGCTTTGTCTTCCATACTTCATTAATTTTTCATTATTCTAGTTAATAAAGTAGATCTTTTGGAATTATCTGACTAATAAATTTAAAAAACTCAGCATATTAATAAATGAATAACTAATTCAGGAAGTAATATCAATTAACTTTTCAATAACATCCGCAACTACCTTATCAGGAGTTGATGCACCTGAAGTAATTCCAACATTAATTTTTCCACTAGGTAGAAAATTATTTTTAAGTTCTAATTCTGATCCAAGTGGTTTATGAAATATTGAGTTTTCTTTAACTGATATCCTCTCTGGCGTATCAATGTGAAAAGAAGAAATATTTTTGTTAATTGCTATTTCTTGTAGGTGAGTAGTATTAGAAGAATTGAAGCCTCCAATAACTACTAAAATATCAAGGTCTTCATCAACCAAAGAGAACATTGCATCTTGTCTTTCTTCAGTTGCATCACAAATAGTATTAAAAGCTAAAAAGTGACTATTTAAGTTTTCTGGTCCAAATTTTTTTAACATCGTCCTTTCAAAAACCTTTCCAATTTCCTCAGTCTCGCTTTTAAGCATAGTTGTCTGATTTGCAACTCCCACTCTATCTAAATCTTTATCAGGATCAAATCCATTAGAACAAGCTTTAGCAAATTTGTTCATAAACTCATTTCTATTACCTCTCCCCAGAATATATTCAGAAACGTAGTTCGCTTCTTCTAGATCAAGTACAACTAAATATTTACCTGCGAATGAACTTGTAGCGAGAGTCTCTTCATGTTTAAATTTTCCATGAATAATAGATGTGAAAACATGTTTTTTATGTTTTTCAACTGTATGCCAAACCTTAGAAACCCATGGACAAGTTGTATCAATGATATGACAACCTTTCTCATGCAAGAGTTTCATTTCTTGAACAGTAGCTCCGAAAGCAGGGAGTATAACAACATCCCCATTAGAAACTGAAGAAAAATCTTTAATTCCATTTTTAGCTGAGATGAATTTTACATTCATTTTTCTTAAATGATCATTCACCGAGGGATTATGAATTATTTCGTTTGTAATCCAAATATTCTCATTTGGGTAATGTCTTCTAGTTTCATAAGCCATTGCAACAGCTCTTTCAACTCCCCAACAGAAACCGAAGGCTTGGGCCAACTTTATTTTTAGTCTGCCTTTAGTAAAAGTAAAATCATTATCCCTAATAGAACTAATCAAATCACTTTGGTAAGCTTCTTCTAACGCTTGAGCTCTTTTTGTTGGAGAATCGAAACCCCTTCTATTGTATCTATCAGAATGATGAAGGGATCTTCTAAAAGCTTGGGTATCCATCTTCCTATATTACAACGTTTTAAATAATTTTTCGTAAAAAAAAAGAAACCTGACATAAGTCAGGTTTCTTAAATCAATTGTGAGTAAGATTATTTAGCAGATGCAAAGTCTGGATATGCTTCCATTCCATGCTCTCCGATATCTAAGCCTTGAGTCTCTTCCTCTTCGGATACTCGGATTCCTCCGAATAATCCTCCAATTACAGACCAGGCAATCCAGCAAGTAACTAGTGTCCAAATAGCATAAGCTGCGGCACCAAGAGCTTGAACTAGAAGAAGGGTAATACCTCCACCATTGAACAATCCCATACCTGCTCCATCACCTTGTACAGCTGTACCCCAAAGACCGATAACTACAGTACCCCATACACCACAAACTCCGTGAACAGAGAATGCACCTACAGGATCATCAATCTCAGCGGCATCAAGTGCTGCAACAGAAAATACAACTATAATTCCCCCTACTAGTCCTGCGAACCAGGCTCCAGCAAGAGTCATATCACCACAACCAGCAGTGATACTAACCAAACCAGCAAGGATTCCATTAATTATCATTGTAAGATCAGGCTTACCAGAAGTTAATGTTGAAACAATAGTTGCACCAATAGCTCCAGCTGCTGCTGCTAAAGTAGTTGTTACAGCAACATATGGAACCCATTGATCCATAGCAAGTTGAGAACCGGGGTTAAATCCATACCAACCTATCCATAGGACTAATGCACCTAGAGTAGCTATAGCCATATTGTGTCCTGGCATAGCTTGTGGTTTTCCATCAGAGTATTTGCCAATTCTTGGTCCAAGAAGCATAGCTCCTACAAGACCCGCCCATGCTCCAACTGAGTGAACAATTGAAGAACCAGCAAAATCAACAAAACCTAAAGAATCAAGCCAACCACCATTCCATTTCCAGCTACCAGCAATTGGATATATAAATGCAGTTAATACAACAGCAAAAACAACAAATTCTCCAAATTTAACTCTTTCAGCAACAAGACCGGAAACGATAGTTGCTGCAGTTCCTGCGAATGCAGACTGGAACAAGAAATCAACAGTTGGGACTAATCCAGCATCAGTAACCATATCAGCGGTGACTGTTGGATCAAAGAATAAGCCTCCAAAATAAAGCCATCCGTCAGCAACACTTCCTCCGTACATTAATGAATAGCCGATAAACCAATAAGAAGTAACAGCTAGAGCAAATACAAAGAGGTTTTTAGCAAGGATGTTTACTGCGTTCTTTGAACGACACATACCTGCCTCAACCATAGCGAAACCGGCGTTCATGAAGATCACCAAAATAGTAGCGATCAAAAGCCATAAATTGTTAGCAAGAAAAGCTGCATTCAACTCAGGTAAATCAGCTGCGTGAGCTGAAAGATTAAAAATACCTAAACCAAACAAAGCTAGGGGAACAGTTGCAAGCCACAACATTGAGCGGTTTGAACTAAATCCTCGAATACTCCTCAAAAGGAGCATAGGTCCGTTAACAAGACTTGCGTCTTGAAGTTTGGACCTAGAGCGCCTTTGAGGCGTTTGCAAAGCAGTGGTCATAAAAAAAAATTAGATCTGCAAAAAAACAGTTTTACTGTTTCCTTTCAAATTTAAATTTATTCAAAAAACTTATGAGTGTCTAGTAGTTGTTGATACCATTTTTATAGTTGCACCTTAAAAAATAATTTGTTAAATTAAAAAATTTGATTTTTAGAAGTTTCAAAATATCAAGATTTTATTTATTTCAAAGGTTTAATTCCTCTCCATGATATGTGGTCTTTATGAAATCCAAAGGAACAAGGAATCGTTATCATTCCTGCACTTAAAGATGCTCTAAAAAGATTGCCGTATAAGGGATCTGCGTCATCTCCTGGGGCAAAAAAACAAGCGTCTTTTCTTGTAATACAAAGTACTAATACACTTTTACTTTTAGGAATTAATTCCTTTAATTCTATGAGGTGTTTTTGGCCTCTTTTCGTTACTGTATCAGGGAATAGAGCAACATTTTCTCTAATCCAAGTCGTATTTTTAACCTCTATGTAAATGTTACGTTTATCAGGATTTGAAGATTTTGGAGTTAATAAAAAATCAATTCTGCTTTTTTTATCTTTTCCATAAGGAACTTCAGATTTAATTGTCTCAATTTCTCCTATCATTTTGTCAAGCAAATTTTTCTCAATAACCTTTTTGATTAACTTATTTGCAAATAGAGTATTAATACCAACCCAAACTTCCTCATTTTTTGAATTTAAAACACATATCTGTTCCCAAGTAAAAGGTAATTTTCTTTTTGGAGAAGGGGAAACACTTATTCTTACCTTTGCTCCCTCACTCAAAAGTCCCTTCATTGGTCCTGTGTTGGCACAATGAGCAGTTACTACCTCTCCGCTCTCTAATTTTATATCTGCAAGAAACCTTTTATACCTCTTGATTAAAACTCCTTCAATTAATGGATCAAATTCAATTATCCGATCATTCATAAATATGTCGTTAGTTAAAAATCAAATATAATTGAAACTTAAACTTCTTGAAAAATTTAGACAAATCCAAATGAATTCATTTTTAAAAAATAATGTTTTTTCAATTTCATTTGGTACTGGTCTAAGTAAATTAGCTGGATGTATAAGACAAATATTCATAGCTGCTGCTTTTGGGGTTGGGCTAACATACGACGCATTTAATTATGCCTATATAATCCCAGGTTTTTTGCTAATAATCATTGGAGGAATTAATGGTCCCTTACATAACGCAGTTGTTGCAGTTTTAACTCCGCTTAACAAAAAAAATGGAGGAATAGTTTTAACTCAAGTAAGCATAAAACTTTCAATATTATTATTCATTTTAGCCATATTCATTTACTCTAATGCCAATTTATTAATTGAATTATTAGCCCCCAATTTAAGTTACGAAGCTAAATCGATTGCCACTTACCAATTAAAAATACTTACACCTTGCATCCCTTTGTCCGGATTAATAGGTTTAAGCTTTGGCGCCTTAAATTCCCAAAGAAAATTCTTTTTATCAAGTATAAGTCCAGCAATAACAAGCGTAACTACCATTTTTTTTATTTTATTAAGTTGGATTTTCAACCAAGAAAATGCATATTCTCATTTCTTTACTTATACGGGATTACTAGCTTTTGCAACTTTGACAGGAACTTTAATTCAGTTTGTTGTTCAAATTTGGGAAATAAATAAAATTGGTCTCTTGAGATTAGAGTCAACCTTCAATTTATTTAAAGATGAAGAGAGGAGAATTTTCAAACTAATTATTCCAGCATCAATCTCATCAGGTTTAAGTCAAATTAATGTTTTTATCGATATGTTTTTTGCTTCAAGTTTTCAAGGCGCAGCATCTGGACTAGCTTACGGAAACTTTCTTATACAAGCCCCCTTAGGCATATTATCTAACTCCTTGATTCTGCCATTACTTCCAAAATTTTCTAAATTAAGAAGTGAAAAAGACAAAAGAGGTCTCCAAAAAAAATTGATCTCTGGAATAGAGTACTGTTTCTTAACCACTATTTTTTTAACCGCATTTTTCATAACATTCAATAATCAAATCGTACAATTAGTTTTTCAAAGAGGATCTTTTGATTATTCAGCAACTTTAAAAGTAAAAAATATATTAATTGCTTATGCAGTTGGCATACCATTTTATCTTTATAGAGATTTATTAGTAAGAACTTACTATTCAATAGAAAGAACAAACTTCCCTTTTAAGTCTTCATTTGCAGGGATAATATTTAATATTTTTTTTGATTGGTTATTAATTGGTGCCCCAATTAATAATTTTGGGAATATTTCTCCATATAATTTCGGAGTTGTGGGAATAATTTTATCTTCAGTAATAGTCAACCTTATAGTCTGTATTTTGCTTTCTTTTAATCTGCGAAATGAAGATATCCATATACCTAACTTGGATTTATTGAGGAAAATTAGCCTCATGTCATTAGCAGCATTTATAGACAGCACACTTTGTTTTATTATTCTCCAAACTACGAATAACTTCAATTCAAATTTTGCAGAATTTGTATTATTAATATTTGGAACTCTAACTTTTATTGTGATTTATTTTTTACTTACAAAATTCTTGAAAGTAAATAAATTTAAAGTTTCAAAAAAAGAAATTTAGTTTTTAAAAAAAACTTTCCAAAATCTCTTCTAATTCTAGAATTTGTGAGTTAGTGATTAAATTAATCAGTGGAATACTATTAACACCATCCCCTACTTTTACATTTATTGCTTCCAGACTTAATTTTGCAGCCTCCAATGGGCCTTGATCTTTATTGCTGATACATTCAATAGCAAGATGCCTAGCTAGTCCAGCGTCTCCAAGATACAAATTCCACTTTTCTATTTTTATAAAAACTTTTTCGGAAATAACATTTTCTAGATCACTTATACTTATCTGAAAGTCCATAAAAAGAAATTATTTTAAGTTGATTGTTTTGAAGTATCTTTAGGTTTTTTTATAATTACGAAAAGTAAATGGGAGGCCAAAAGAACTGACCAGACAATTGCAAAATTATTAAAATAGCTGATTTCATATTTAATCTCTTTTAAAAGCCACGTGCCACTTACAATCGCAGTAAATATCATGCAGTGAATAACAAAATTGACTATTCGAGAAAAATGTTTATAGATAGGATCTTCTGAGTCACCATTTCCGTACCACTTTATAGGCATATTGAAAATTAGATTGTTAATAATAGACATTTTACCCGAAATCTAGTTGACTAAGAGACCCTGAAACAGAGATATTACATAATTATGCGCCTGTAGCTCAGTGGATTAGAGCACCTGACTACGGATCAGGGTGTCGGGAGTTCGAATCTCTCCAGGCGCGTTTAAAATTCTAAAATATTCTTTTTATATTTTTCTAAAAAATATCGTCTATATTATGGGTATTACTTATCAAATTCAATGAATATACTTCAAAATCTTAAAGAAAGTGATCCAGTAATATCGAATTTTATTAAATCTGAAAAAAATAGGCAGGAAACTCATCTTGAGTTAATCGCAAGCGAAAATTTCGCATCAATTGCCGTTATGCAGGCTCAAGGTTCCGTACTTACAAATAAATACGCCGAGGGATTACCCCAAAAAAGATATTACGGGGGATGTGAATTTGTTGATGAAATCGAAGAATTAGCTATTCAGAGAGCGAAAAAATTATTTAATGCAAATTGGGCTAATGTTCAACCCCATAGTGGAGCGCAGGCAAATGCTGCTGTTTTCCTAAGTCTTCTTAAACCTGGCGACACAATCATGGGGATGGATTTATCTCATGGTGGGCACCTAACTCATGGGTCTCCAGTAAATATGAGTGGTAAATGGTTCAATGCAGTTCACTATGGCGTAAATAAAGAAACTAGTGAATTAAATTTTGATGAAATAAGAGAGATAGCACTTGAAACAAAACCAAAATTAATCATATGTGGATATTCTGCTTATCCAAGAACAATCGATTTTGAGTCATTTAGAAATATTGCAGATGAAGTTGGTGCATTCTTAATGGCTGATATTGCTCACATCGCCGGTCTTGTAGCAAGTAAACTTCACCCAAATCCAATACCATATTGTGATGTAGTAACCACAACTACTCATAAAACATTAAGAGGGCCTAGAGGAGGACTTATCTTGTGTAAAGATGCAGAATTTGGAAAGAAATTTGATAAATCTGTTTTCCCCGGAACTCAGGGTGGTCCCTTAGAACATATTATTGCCGCTAAAGCAGTTGCATTTGGAGAAGCCTTGCAGCCAGATTTCGTTAATTATTCCCAACAAGTAATAAAAAATGCAAAAGTTCTAGCTTCAACTTTAATAAATAGAGGTATTAATATCGTTAGTGGAGGCACTGATAACCATATTGTTTTACTTGATTTAAGAAGTATCAATATGACTGGTAAGATTGCTGACTTACTTGTAAGTGAAGTGAATATCACTGCAAATAAAAATACTGTTCCATTTGACCCTGAATCACCTTTTGTAACCAGCGGACTAAGGTTGGGAACTGCTGCTTTAACTACTAGAGGCTTTAATGAAGATGCTTTTGCTGAAGTTGGCGAAATTATTGCTGATAGATTACTTAACCCAGACGATTCACTGATTGAAAGCCAATGTAAAGAAAGAGTATTAACCTTATGTAATCGTTTTCCTCTTTATGAAGGCAAACTTGAAGCATCAATTAAATGAGTCCTAACTCCAAGGGAGTTGAAATTCTTTCTATCGGAACAGAGCTACTCTTAGGAAATATTATCAATACAAATGCTCAATGGATTTCTGAACAGTTATCTCAATTAGGCTTAAATCACTTTAGACAATCAACTGTCGGTGATAATTGTGATCGAATTATAAAAGTAATTCAAGAAATATCGAAAAGAAGTAATCTTCTTATTACAACTGGTGGCTTGGGACCCACCCCAGATGACTTAACTACTGAAGCAATAGCCAAATCTTTTAATGTATCTCTTTTTGAAAGACCCCTCTTATGGGATGAAATTAAACAAAAACTTTCATACTCAAAACTCAAGGACGATTCCTCCAGCTTAAGGAAACAATGTTTCTTCCCAGAAAATGCTCAAATTATTAATAACCCTAGGGGCACTGCCCCAGGAATGATTTGGGAACCAGTAAAAGATTTTACTATCCTTACTTTCCCAGGAGTACCCAGTGAAATGAAAACTATGTGGGAAGAGACGGCTTATGATTTCATTAAAACCAAATTCTCAGATAATTATTCCTTTTTTTCAAATACTCTTAAATTTGCGGGTATTGGAGAATCAAGCGTTGCTGAAAAAATTAATGATCTATTAAATCTTAAAAACCCTACCGTTGCTCCATATGCAAACTTAGGAGAGGTTAAACTCAGAATCACCGCGCGAGCTAAGAATAACCTAGAAGCAAAAAATATAATTAAACCTATTAAAGAAAAATTAAAAAAAGATTTTTCAAAATTTATTTTTGGAGAGGATAACGATACTCTTCCTAGCGTTTTAATAAAAGAATTAACCAAGAGGAACGAAACTATTGTTTTTGCTGAATCCTGTACCGGAGGCCTTCTATCATCATCACTAACCTCAATATCAGGCTCATCTCAAGTTTTTCAAGGTAGTATTGTTTCCTATAGTAATGAACTAAAAAATTCATTATTAAATATTTCTAAAGAAAAGCTTACAAAATATGGAGCTGTTTCTGAAGAAGTTTGTGAGGCCATGGCAATTAATGTAAAAGAGAAATTAGGAGCAGATTGGGCAATAGCAATTAGTGGAATAGCTGGTCCTAAAGGAGGGAGTCAAGATAAACCGGTTGGACTTGTCTATATTTCAATTTCAGGACCGAATAATCATATAACTAATATAAAAAAACTATTTAACTCAACACGAAATCGAATAGAAATTCAAAGACTAAGTGTAAATGTGTGTTTGAACAGCCTCCGATTAATCCTATTATCGAATAGTAAGTAACTATTTTTACAAATTGAGTCAAGATACCCTATTTGATAAAGTTTGGGATTTACATAAGGTTTCAAGTCTTCCTGGAGGATCTGATCAAATATTTATTGGTCTTCACCTTATCCATGAAGTGACAAGTCCTCAAGCATTTGGTGCTTTAAAGGACAAAAAATTAAAAGTAAAATTCCCTGATAGAACTGTTGCTACTGTTGATCATATTGTACCAACAGATAATCAGAGCAGGCCTTTCAAAGATAATCTCGCTGAACAGATGATTGAAACACTTGAGAAGAATTGCTCAGAACATAATATAAGATTTTTTAATATTGGTAGTGGTAATCAAGGAATAGTTCATGTAGTAGCACCGGAATTAGGCCTAACTCAGCCAGGAATGACAATCGCTTGCGGAGATTCTCATACTTCAACTCATGGAGCTTTTGGGTCAATTGCTTTTGGTATAGGTACAAGTCAAGTAAGAGATGTTCTTGCTACCCAAACCTTAGCCATGAACAAATTGAAAGTGAGGCAGATTTGGTGTGACAATAAATTATCTAAGGGTGTTTATGCTAAGGATTTAGTCCTTCATATAATTAATAAACTTGGTGTAAAGGCAGGAGCAGGTTTTGCATATGAATTCGCAGGACCTGCTATACATGAATTATCAATGGAAGAAAGGATGACGATATGTAATATGTCTATTGAAGGAGGAGCAAGATGCGGCTACATCAACCCTGATGCAAAGACCTTTAGTTACATTAAAAATAAATTATATGCTCCAAAAAATGAGCATTGGGATAGAGCGCTTAGATGGTGGGAATCATTAAAAAGCGATGAAAATTCAATTTATGATGACGTAATTAAATTAGATGCTTCTAAGGTAGAACCAACTGTAACCTGGGGGATTACTCCCGGCCAAAGTATAAGCATTAATCAACAAATCCCTCTTTTAGATGAATTATCCCCAAATGACAAATTAGTTGCAGAAGAGGCTTATGAATATATGAGTTTCAAGCCTGGACAATTAATAAAAGATACTCCTGTAGACGTTTGTTTCATAGGTAGTTGCACAAATGGAAGAATCAGTGACTTAAGAGTTGCAGCTAAAGTATTAAAAGGCAAAAAAGTATCCAAGAATGTCAAAGCATTTGCAGTTCCAGGTTCAGAAAAAGTAGCCACTGAAGCAAAAGAAGAAGGTCTTGATCAGATATTTAAGGATTCTGGATTTCAATGGAGAGAGCCTGGCTGCTCAATGTGTTTAGCAATGAATTCAGATAAGCTTATAGGTAATCAAGTTAGTGCTAGTTCTAGTAATAGAAATTTCAAGGGTCGGCAAGGATCTCCCAGTGGAAGAACACTGCTCATGAGTCCAGCAATGGTTGCTGCTGCTGCAATTAATGGCAAAGTCAGTGACGTTAGAGAATTTATCAACTGATGAAATCAGACTTTACCCCGCCAATTGGAAAAATTTCAAATATTCACGGGCAATGTATCTCATTGATTGGAAATGATATTGATACAGATCGAATAATTCCAGCGCGTTTTTTGAAGTGTGTTAACTTTGATTCATTGGGTGAATCTGTTTTTGAGGACGATAGAAAAACTTTAAAAGGAAAGCATCCTTTTGATCTAGAGGAAAACAAAAATGCCTCAATACTAGTTGTTAATAGCAATTTTGGATGTGGTTCCAGCAGAGAACATGCCCCCCAAGCGCTTATGAGATGGGGTATAAAAGCAATCATAGGCGAGAGTTTCGCCGACATTTTTTACAGTAACTGTATTGCGATAGGAATTCCATGTTTTACGCTACCTAAAAAATCCATAGAAGAAATACAAAACTATTGCAATAATCAATCTTTACTTTTAGAAATTGATCTTAAAAATTCATTAGCAAAATCAAAAGATTTAAATTTCAATCTTGAGATCAAAGAGAGTTCAAAAAAAATGTTTTTATCCGGAGAATGGGATGCTACAGCAAAATTACTTGAAAAATCTTCTTTAGTAGAGAGGAAATATAAAGAACTACCCTATGTAAAATTTATTTAGGTCGTTTAAAAGCAAAAAAACGTTATAAAGTTATTAGAAAATATATTTAAAAATTGTATTTTTACAAAATTTGAAACAAGTCAAGGATATTTAATCCTGAGGACTTTCTAAATCTTTTCTATTAGGTGTTCTAGTTGGATCACTAGCTAAAAAGCCGAAAAGAAAGATTCCAACGAAGAAAAAAACAATTGTGTATACAGAAATTTTTAGGGCAAGCATGGAATTACGAGTGCTGACAGATTTATATCCTATTAAATTTATATTTAAATTATGGTAAAAGGTTTACTTTTTGTATTTTTGGAAAATTTTGAAATACTTTAAAGGGAGTTAATCATCATGATCATCCCATGGATCTGTAAGTTTTGCAGCTTTAGGTCCAAATGCAGTCCATAGACCGAATCCTGTTAGAGCTAATAGTAATGCCAGTATTGTTACTGCTATAGAAACTGCAGGATCTGGAGCGGATGATAAAGTTTGCATCAATTTTACTAAGTTTGTAAACAATTTATGTATAAGTTCTTATACAATAGCGAAATAATATTCGATTTTGTGAATTCAACATGGGCCAAAAAACAGCATTAGGAAGTCTTTTAAAAGCGATTGGCAATTCTGGTCAAGGTAAAGTTGTACCTGGCTGGGGGGCAGTTCCTGTGATGACAGTAATAGGATTACTACTTTTAGTCTTCTTAGTTATTCTTCTGCAAATTTACAACCAATCACTATTACTACAAGGTTTCTCAGTAGATTGGAATGGAAACTAGATTTCTGAAAAACCTTTAAAGTTGTTTTTAATCTAAAAATCCCTAATAAAATATTAGGGATTTTTATTTTTTGGTTATAGTTTGTTTGTATATTTATAATTCTCAATGAGAGGAATTTAGAAATACATCATGAATGAAATATATCTAATTGGATTAGGAAATCCTGGTAATAAGTACTCAAAAAGTAGACATAATATAGGTTTTTTACTGCTTGAAAATCTCTCTAAAAAATATAATTCAAATTTTTTGTTAAAAGATAAGCTTAAAAGTTACTGCTCAGAATTTCAAATCAATGATTCTACATTCAGGTTATTTTTACCAAATACGTTTATGAATAATAGTGGAGATGCTGTTCGAGCAATAGTTGATTGGTACAAAATAAATTTAGATCAAATTTTCATAATAGTCGATGATAAAGATCTTCCCCTTGGAAAAATAAGATTTAGAAGCAAGGGTAGTTCAGGTGGACATAATGGGCTTAAAAGCATCATTCAACAATTGCAGACGCAAAACTTTAAGAGAATAAGAATAGGTATTGGGTCACCTCCCCTAATAGAAGGAAAAAATAATTTCAATACAATTTCACATGTACTAGGAAATATTTCTCCAGAAGAACAATCAATATTGGATAAGGTATATATGAAAGTAATAGAATCTCTGGAAAAACTTAATACTAAAAAAGAAGATTATATAATAAATGAATTAAATTCTTTTGACAAAAACCAACCTTAAGAAATGCATTCAAAACCTGAAACGATTGCCAATGTAAGTGTTAAGGAATATAGCTTCTCAAAAAAGCAAATTCAGGGAGTTGTTGAAGCTAGTCAATTTAAATGGACTTTTACATGGTCTTTTCATCAAGGTCTATTAATAGTAAATCCTCCTTTAGGAAGAGCATTAATTGAGGATGCCTTATTAAGATTTTTATTAAAAAAAGATTATGAACTAGAAGCAGGTAATGAATATAAATTCACTATTTCAGCCAAGTTTTAAAATCTATATTTTGATTCAAAGTAAACTTCGTTTTGCAATAATCTTCTAAAATTATCAACGCTGATATAGCATCAAGGTTTTTATTGAGGATAAAAACCTCTTTAGGCATTAAAAACTGCAAGCCACTAATTGGGAAAAGTTCGAAATATCTTGCTTTAGCCCTGTAGGTGGTATTTTTTTCCTCAAAAGTTATTATTTCTTTTTTAAAAAAATATAGTTTTTCTCTAATTTCTCTACTTGTAGTACCATTGCCAATAATAATTTGTGATATGTCCTGAGCGGCAACTAAATTTCTGACATGATTCTCAAGTAATTCACTTTTAAGAATAATCGCTTCATAAACTTTTTTTTCACTTATTTCAGCCAATACTAATCCGCATTTACTTTTCCCGGGATCAATAGTTATAACTCTAGGCATTTAAGATGCGATCTTTAAAATATTGATTTCAACGACTATGGGTTCTACTGTTTTACTATCTCTCAAAGAAACTACTTCTAACTTAAATTTGATATTTTGATTTTCTTGAAGAAAGTCTCTAATTTTTTTTACAAAATTTCCATTTGTTTTAATTTCACTAACTTGTGATCCTTTTGACTTAATTTCATCCCTTGTTTCTCTAAGCAATGATTTAATTTTTAAATTTATTGATTTAAGATTCAAATCACTTTCTCCCAAAATTAAACTTGTAATAACATCCCCTTTTTTGACTATAAATTTATTCTCTAATAAAGCAGGAGATACAAAAACATAACTATCACCTTTTAAAACATTTGTTGCTGATTTGATTAGTAAAATCCAGTCACCACCCCTAGCAGTTGTTTTCTGAATTTTTGTAATATCACTAGGTCTCCACAAAAGAATATTTTTTGCCTCTTTATTTATTGGAATAACAATTCTCCTAACAAATTTATCAGCTTCATTGTTGATTTTTGCAAAGTCTATTTCTAAACTTGAGCTTGGATTGATTTCAGCTATAAATAAAGTCTGTCCCCTTTTTATAACAATATTTCCTCTCCTAAATTCTTTAATATTTTTTTTTAATTGATTTAACTCCTTTTCTTTTTGAATAATTTTACCTTCAAGTTCCTTTTGTTCTTCCTGTAAAGGGATTAAAGCCTTTTTACTTTCATCTAGAGTTTTTTGTAAAAAAGGAATATCAACAAAAAGTCTCTGTCTGAATTCTGCACTTACTAAAATCAATAACCCTATTGATATTGAACTAATAAACCCACCAGTAATAATAGTTATTATTGTTGCTGTTTTTTTCGGTCTTAATTTTAAGATACTAAATCTTGCTTTACCAATCTTTGTTCCAAGAATATCCCCAAATGGTGCAATTAATCCCCCTAGTAATATTAAAAAAACAATTAAAATCCAAGCCACACTTTTGCATTTACTCAATACATCATAATTTATGATGAATCAATTAAATCTTTTTGCAAGAGCAATTGGATCGAATACTGTGATCTTTTTTCTTTCAATATTCAAAAGCCCTGAATCCTTTAAATCTCCCAATAATCTTGTAATAGTTACTCTTGTAGAACCAATAGCTTCAGCAATTGCCTGATGTGAAAGTCTTAAATCTATAGTAATACCTTTTTCACTTGCGACTCCAAAGTCTCTACAAAGGACCATTAAAAAACTTACTAAACGAGAAGACATATCTCTATGTGTAAGAGTTTCTATCATTGTTTCAGTTTGCAGGATCCTACTTGAAAGCCCTTGTAAAAGTAGCAGTCCAACTGATGCATCTTCCTCTATAGCTCTTAAAACAGAATTAGCAGGTGCTGTTATCATTTCAACTCTTGTGAATGCTATGGCATGGTAAAAACGATCGGATCTATGGCCTGTTAGAAGAGATAAAACACCAAAGAGACTATTCTCTCTTAAAAGAGCAACAGTTATTTCTTCGCCAGATTCATAAACTCTTGAAAGTCGTACTGCTCCTCTTCTAATAAGATAAACCCTTTCAGCAGGGTCTCCAGGGAAGAATATTGTTTTAGACCTCTCCACCATTTCTGTGCTTGCACCATCTAGACCTTTAATAACTTCCATTAAAGTTCTATTGATTGGAAAACGTTCTCCAACAGAGTTAATTTTACTTTGTCCAGAATGTTGCGAACTAAAGCGGTTGAATCCTCGTGAAGCAGGTATCATGAATATCTTGACTATTAAAAAATTTAAGGAGACACCCTAAAACATCTTGTATCAACAGTAACAATTTTCAATTCTTATATGTTTATTGATAAGCTTTTTTCAGTCAGTTTCAAATTTATTAACCCTTTTTTAAGTAAAATTACACTATATGCAGCGTCATTGGATTCTAATTATACTGCATATAGAAAGATTCTAAATAATGGTAATTAGTTCATCTCATATTCATTCCAAAGGTAATCTTGATATTGTAAAAACAAATATTGCTAACAAAATTAACGTAAAAAAATTTTCAAATAACGGACAAATTCAAATCTATCAATCTTCATATAGAGGTAGCTACACATCTATAATTAGAGACTCTCTAAGAAATGCTGCTCTTGGCAGGAAAGTACTCCTAATACAATTTATTAAAGGAGGGGTCAAGCAAGGAGTTGATCATGCAGTAAAGCTATGCGGTAATTTAACCTGGGTAAGATCCTCACATTCCTTTGATCAATATAATCCTGAAGCAATTGAAAATAATAAAGATTTAAAAAAAACTATTTATGAATCTACTATGGAATTATGGGATTTTTGTAAAAGAGAACTACAGTCAGGAGAGAACGACCAAATCATACTCGATGAAATTTTTTTAGCTATTAACATGAAAATTATAGATAAAGATGATTTGATTTCAACACTTGAAAACCGATTTATATCAGGAGATGTAATCCTTACTGGTACAGATATTCCTAAAGATCTATTATTAATGGCCAATCAAATTACCGAACTTCGCTCATAAAACAATGCTAAAAAATGATCTCTGGATAAATCAAAAAGCCTCGGAAGGGATGATAAAGCCTTTTCAATCAAATTTAGTGAGGCACCTTGAGCCTGACAATAAACAAAAGCCAGTTTTGAGTTACGGATGTTCCTCTTATGGCTATGATTTAAGACTTTCATCAAAAGAATTCCTAATTTTCAGACATATTCCTGGTACAGTAATGAATCCTAAAAAGTTTAATCCTAATAATTTAGAAAAAACTGTTCTTCACCACGATGATGATGGAGATTTTTTTATTCTTCCCGCTCACTCCTATGGTTTAGGAGTCGCTTTAGAAAAGATGAAAGTACCAGAGAATATAACTGTAATCTGCATAGGCAAAAGTACTTATGCACGGCTAGGAATTATTGTTAATACAACGCCTGCAGAGGCTGGATGGGAAGGTCATCTAACTTTAGAGTTTAGTAATAGTTCAGGTGCAGATTGCAGAATTTATGCTGAAGAGGGTATTTGCCAACTACTCTTTTTTGAAGGTGATCCATGCTCTACAACCTATGAAGATAGAAGAGGTAAATATCAAAATCAACCTGAGAAAGTTACTTTAGCAAAAATCTAAAATGAGTAAAGTTGAATTAATCTCGCTGACTCCTGATGCAGAAAAAACAATGGCTTACATTGCAAGAGTAAGTAACCCAAAAAACCAGGAAAATGAGGATTATTCAAAATTATTAAGTTATTGCATAAAAAATGAACATTGGAGTGTTTTTGAACAGTCATTTATGACCTTACAAATAGAAACTAATAGAGGAATCGCTGCCCAAATTTTAAGACATAGATCATTTACTTTTCAGGAATTTTCACAGAGATATGCAGATAGTTCTCAATTGGGTAATATCCCCTTGCCAGAGTTGAGGCGTCAAGATTTTAAAAATAGACAAAATTCAATCCCTGACCTTCCAGATGAGTTAAAAAAAAGATTTAATGAAAAAATTGGTTTACATTTTCAGGCTGCTTCAGAATTATATGAAGATTTACTTGCTGAAGGGGTAGCTAAAGAATGTGCGAGATTTGTTTTACCATTAGCAACTCCAACAAGAATCTACATGTCTGGATCATGCAGATCGTGGATCCATTACATTCATTTAAGATCAGCTCACGGTACCCAACAAGAACACAAATCTATCGCCCAAAATTGCAAGTCTATTTTTAAAAAAAGTTTTCCGATTGTTTCAAAATCCCTAGAATGGTAAAAGTTATCGATGACTACGAGGACTAACCTCATTATTTTTATTTTCTTGAATTGTTGAAAATTCAACATTAATAATTTTCTGATGAGATTTCTCTTCTTTTTCTAAATTATTTATAGATTCTCTTATTTTTATTTCATCCTGTTTACCAATAAAAGTAGATACTACATTGCCCTTTTTATCAAAAAGATTAACTTGAGGAATCCCGTTGACGGAAAACTTCTGAATATAATTACCCCATTTTTGATTATCAACATTTAAAAAAACAAAATTAATATCTTTTTCATATTCATCTTTTAAATTAGAAACTTGTGGAGCCATTTCTTTGCAAACTTCACACCACTCAGCATAAAATTCCAGAAATGTTGGTTTATTATTTGTAAAAGCTATTTCAGGGTCAACAGATAATTCTCCAAAACTCTTTAGAAGATAAGTTGATTTAAAAAAGAAATTTCTAAACAAAAGCAGCGAAATCATAACAATAGATATAATCAAAATAAGAATTGTTATTGAATTTGTTTTTAAAATTTGCTCTCGACTCTCTGATTGCACTATAAGGAAATTACTAACTTAAAATATCTTAAATAAGTTAAACAAATAAAGAGAATTAAAATCTATAAGCTTTTAATCAACTGATAAAATAAAAACTAAATATTATCAAAATTTCTTTGATTCCTGAAATCTAATTATGCAATCAATCTTTGGAACTGATGGAATAAGAGGGCGATTTAATGAAGAGATAACTTATTCACTAGCCTACAAAGTGGGATATGCTCTAGGTGCAACTTTAAAAAAGAAAAGTCCAATAATAATTGGAAGAGATACAAGAATTAGTGGAGATACTCTGCTTCAAGCCATAACACAAGGTATAAATGCAAGTGGTCAAAAATTTATAAATCTGGGAATCTGCCCTACTCCAGCTATACCTTTATTAATCAAACAAGAGAACCTGGGCAGTGGAATCATGATATCTGCGAGTCATAATCCGCCAGAATACAATGGCATAAAAATTTTTGATCATAATGGTCAAAAAATTACCAAAAATTTTGAAAATAAAATCCAAAAATTAATTGAAGAGTCGAATCAAAATATATCAGTTCCTAAACAAGTGATTCCACTAGATACAAATAAAGATCTCATCGATATTTATATTAAAAGCCTTATCCAAACAATGGGTGGAGAAAATCTAAGTGGGTTAAAAATAATTTTAGACACATGCTATGGATCAGCGACAACCTGCGCAAAAAAAATTTTTCAGGCTCTTGGTGCTGAAGTAAGAGTTATCAATAACTCTAATAATGGTTTGAAAATTAATATGAATTGTGGTTCTACTAACCTCGAACCATTAAAAAAAGCATTAAGAGAGAATCCTGCAGATATGGGTTTTAGCTTTGATGGAGATGCCGATAGAGTAATTGGAATGGACTCCAAAGGTAATGTGTTAGATGGAGATCACATTCTTTTTCTTTGGGGCAGAGAGCTAATGGAACAAAAAATGCTGGCAAATAATTTATTAATATCAACGCAAATGGCAAACTTAGGTTTTGAAAGTGCTTGGAAGAAAATTGGAGGAATTTTACATAGAACTAAAGTAGGAGATAAATATGTACATGACGCAATTAAGGAAAAAATAGCTGATTTAGGAGGGGAGCAGTCAGGTCATATACTTTCAAAAATTAATAACTTTTCCGGAGATGGGATATTGACTGCACTTCAAATTTCTAAATATTGTAAAGTGAAAAATATTAATTTAAATGACTGGCTTAAAAGTAGTTTCGAACCTCTTCCTCAAAAACTAACCAATATCAAATTAGATTTTAATATTAAAAAATTAAATCCAAAAACCAAAATCTTAATCGATCAAACTATAGAAAATTTTCAGGCATTATATTCGGATAATTGTAGAGTTTATATAAGGCCTAGCGGTACAGAACCTGTAATAAGAATTCTAGTTGAGGCCCAAAATAATAAGGAAGTTAATTCTTTATCAAGCGAAATAACAAAAAAACTCTTTTTAGAAATTGATAAAATAATTAACTAACAATTAATCAATTTTTTATATAAATTTTTTCATAAATATCAAGTTGGTTAACAATTGCATACTTTTCCCTATCAGTTTTAACTTTAATAGGATTAAAACTTTCGGAACAATTAAAATCTTTTTTATCTATTGTTTTAAAATGAAAATTACTTGATATAGTGCAATCCATATAATCGAACAAATCCTTTACATCTGTTTTTATAAAAATAAGGGTGTCTTTTTGCAATGAATTTGAGAGCATATTAATAAATCCTGGCTGAATTACACGCCTTTTATAATGTCTCTTTTTAAACCAAGGATCAGGGAAATTAAAAGAAATACTTTTTAGATTTTTGATAATAAATTTATTTTGGACATCATTCAAAATATTGTTTGCATTACCAAATATAAAATATAGATTTTTGATTTCTCTTTCGATAGCTTTTAATTTGGCATTTTTGACTAATTTCTCACGAATTTCAATTCCTAAATAATTCCACCTGGTATTAACTAAAGCTAAATCAAATAGAAACTCACCAGCAGCACAACCTATATCCAAATGAAGATTCGATTTAGAATTTCCATACATGTCGCTCAAAGAAGGAATTCTCTCAATCTGATTAAAATTTTTACTAAGCGGATTAACATGCTGTCTCATTCAATTATTAATATATATTAGGCAATAATATAAGGATGCATAATATTCATAACTATGACAATAGTAAGTCCAAAAGTAACAGTTTGATGTTTAATTATTATGTACTTAAAAAGAAAAAGTTTTGAACGTTATTAATCAACTTTCTATTTGGCTGTCCTTTCAACTTTCAATAATTTTCCTTATTGGTATTCCCGTTACTCTATCCTTGTGGTCAATTAAAAAAAGAAATAAAGCAGTTAATAAACTTCTTTCAATTTATTGGAAAATGTCCATTTTATTTTTTATAAGCCTTCTTCTTTTAATAGGTAAATATAATTATGCTCTCGTGATAACAAATATATCAACAATACTAATGACAGTTTCAGTTTGGTTTTGGAACGATATTAATGATGAGTTAAGAGAATATGATTTTTCTTACTCTCTCACCACAACGACAAAAATTTGGAGATGGACGATAACTTTTATATCTCTCAATTTCTTTATTCAGAGTTTACAAAACTTTAACTGCTTTTCTTTTATTAATTCGGATGCGTGTGCAATATGGCTTCAACCTTCTTCAAATTTATATCTAATTTTAAAAAATTTATTTAATTTTTTCTTTGGAGCTAACTTTACTCAGCCGATAGCAAAATTCTTAGGATTATTTTCATTATTAATCTATATTTTAGGCCTCATTCAATGGTCAATAATCAAATTACCTAAAAATGGAAGAAACTCTTACTTCTCAGAAAATGGCAAAAATTGATTTAATAAATTGTCTTGAAAAAATCAGTTCCGAGATACCTGATAGGATACTCAAACTAGAGGGTTTCATTCAAAAAGAACAATTAGAAATAATTATTTTCAGAGGTTTCAGTAGCTCAACAACTCATCCAATTGAAATAGATTCAGAAAAAAAAGTAATAGCACTTAATTATGAAATTAAGAATTTTAAACTTTATAAAGCACCGTTAACAGAGACCGGAGAAAATTTTATAAGAGAAAATGAAAACTCAGTTTTCTTTTTGAATCAAAAAAACTGGATTTAAATAAATTCAGAATTAATAATATTTGAACATCTTTTGCATAATTTTGTATTTTGAATTCCAATAAAAGTTTCTTTTTGATAATGCCAACATCTATCACATTTTTGACCTTGAGCTTTTAATATTTGTATTTTTCCGAGTGCATTGTTATCAATAATTAGAGAATTTTCCACTAAATCAGATACCACTTGGAAGTTTGATACTATAAGCCAATCCCTAAATAAATCTACATCTTGATTGCCATATTCTTTTAGCCAAGTAAGTGAATCTTTTAAAACTTTATTTTCAGGTAAATAATTAACTTCAGTTTCCAAAGCTGCTCCAATTATTTGTTTGTTTCTACATCCTTCTATAGCCTTGTTAATTTCAACTCTCAAATTTCTTAAATTTGCAATGTGTTCATTAAGTATTTGATTTTTCCATGACTGCGAAAATATTGGCCATCCTCTTTGAAAGACTGATTTTTCTTTAGTTGAATATGGTATATTATGCCAAATATCTTCAGCCATATGACAAAGCACTGGAGAAATAAGTACCGCTAAATTCTCAACAACTTTTGACATGACGAACTGACATGATCTTCTCCTAAATTGTGATTTAGAACTTACATACAGCCTATCCTTCGCAATATCCAAATAAAAATTTGATAGATCTACAACGCAAAAACTTTGCAAGATTTGGAAAAATTTTGAAAATTCATAATTTTCATAAGCATTTGATATTTCATCTGTAACCTCAACTAGTCTTCCTAACATCCATTGATCTAAGAGAGGCAATTGATCAATTTCAAAACTATCAACATTAGGATCATAATCATGAATATTACCTAGAAGATATCTTGCAGTATTACGAACTTTTCTGTAAACGTCTGAAAGTTGCTTGAGTATATTTGAACCAATTGGAACATCAACTGAATAATCTACAGAGCTTACCCATAGCCTTAAAACATCAGCACCATAAGCAGGGTCAGTTTTTTTATTATTACCTCCATTAATAATTATATTTGGGTCAACAACATTTCCTAAAGATTTACTCATTTTTCTTCCATTTTCATCAAGTGCAAAACCATGAGTTAAAACTTTCTTATAGGGAGGTTTATTATTGACTGCAACAGATGTTAGCAAAGAAGACTGAAACCATCCTCGATGTTGATCTGAGCCCTCTAAATAAAGATCTGCTGGATACTTTAATTCACTTCTCAGTTCACATACCGCGGCCCAGCTAGATCCCGAATCGAACCAAACATCCATTGTATCTGTACCTTTTTTCCATTGATCCGATTCTTTTGCATAACTTTCAGGCAAAAGATTCTTAACATCCCAATCCCACCAAATATCTGCTCCATGTTCACTAAAAAGTTCTTGAATATGATTAATTATCTCGTTGTTAAGTAGGATATCATTACCATTTTTTTTATAAAAAACTGGAATAGGTAAACCCCATGACCTCTGTCTAGAAATACACCAATCTCCTCTACCAACAACCATAGAATAAATTCTTTTCTTTCCAGTCTCTGGCATCCATTCAACATCTTCGATTGCCTTTAAAGCAGATGATCTAAAGCCATTTACAGATGCAAACCATTGTTCTGTTGCCCTAAAAATAGTTGGTTTTTTGGTTCTCCAATCATAAGGATATCTATGTTTATAATTTTCTTGTAATAGAAGCAAATTATTTCGTTTTAAATATTCAATAATTAAATCATTGGCATCTTTCAGGACATTGGATCCTTGAAATTGTCCAGAAGATTCATTTAAGTTCCCTTTTTCATCAACAACACATGTAATAGGTAAATTATATTTTTGCCCTACATTAAAGTCATCTATCCCATGACCGGGTGCAGTATGAACAATTCCAGTACCTGATTCTGTCGTAATGTAATCCCCCCCAATCAAGATTCTGCAATTTTTGTCCTTAGTAGGATGTTGATATTCAATATTTTCCAATTCAGAGCCTCTAACCTCTAAAAGCAGCTTGAAATCTTTATTAAATTTCTTACTTATTTCAGAAGATAAATCCTTTGCAAAAAGGTAAATTCTTTTCTCTTCATCGATAGCAAAAACGTACTTTATTTTTGGATTTACTGCAACTGCTTCATTTGCAGGAATGGTCCAAGGAGTTGTGGTCCAAATAGTTATGAAAAAATTATTTTGAAAAAAATCTTTTTTGATATTAAGATTTTCTTGGTTAAAATTTAATAGAATTTGCTTAGATATATTCGTAATTTTTAATGAAACATAAATACTTTTTGAATAATGTTCATCCGGATATTCTAATTCTGCTTCTGCAAGTGCAGTCCTCGAACTTGGACTCCAATGAACAGGTTTAAGACCTCGATATATATAACCATTTAAAAACATTTTCCCAAATACTCCAATCTGAGCAGATTCATAACTTTTCTTAAGAGTTAAGTAAGGGTTATCCCAATTTCCCCATATGCCCCACCTTTTGAAACCTTCCTTTTGATTATTAATTTGGATATGGGCATAATCTGTTGCTTTTTTTCTTAAATTTAGAGTGTCAAGATTCTTTCTTTCATCAGATTTTAAATTCTGAAGAACTTTTAATTCAATAGGTAATCCATGACAGTCCCAACCAGGTACGAAATGAACCCTAAATCCTCTTAAGGTTTTGTACTTATTAATTATGTCTTTTAAAACTTTATTAAGGGCATGACCCATGTGAAGAGCTCCATTTGCATAAGGAGGGCCATCATGTAATGTAAATATTTCGCCTGAATTGTTTGAACCTAATTGGAAGTCAATATCATTATTAGCCCAAAAATCCTGTATCTCAGGTTCTCTTACAACTGAATTGGCGCGCATTGAGAAGTCAGTTTTTAATAAATTTAAAGTTTCTTTATAAGAAAAGTCTGATTTTTGTTCTTTGCTATTTTGAGATTTCATTCGACGATATAAGAAATATTGGTGATCAAAAGAATTATTTAAATAAATCTAATTCATTATATTCTTTCTTAATTGACCTGTAGTTTTTTTGGGATGTTTCAAATAACCAATTTTTTTATTTCAGACTTTTATATTATCATTTTTATCATTTCTTACCCACTTTTTTTGGGTTGTATTTTTATTATTGCTACCAAAATTAAAAAAATTTGAAGGTTTAGTGAAATCAGAAAATACCAGATTTATGGATTCTAATATTTTCAAAAAGTTATTTTTAAACTCCAAAAAGGTAATTAATTTTTTCTTTTCGTTATCTGTCAATTGGTACCACCTAGATAAAAAAAGCTCTACTAGATAAAAAACAACTAGTAATGTTAAAAAAAGGAAAATTACAAAAAATGATTCATCTAGTGTTTTATGTTTAATTATTAATATCAAACCTATTAATAAATTTAAAAAAGCTTTTATTAAGTCTTTTGGTTTACCGAGCTCAAGATAAATTATCGGTACAGTTAGAAAAATAGTCCCAACCAAAATATAAAAAGTACCCAAATAAAATATCAAACTATTCATTAAATTAACTGCTTAATTAAATTATAAGAGTTGATATCAAGAAACAAACTATCTATCAGAATTTCCTTAAGTGCGGTCGGGGAGACTTGAACTCCCACACCCGAAGATACGAGTACCTAAAACTCGCGCGTCTACCAATTCCGCCACGACCGCTCAAATAAAATAATAATTGAAAGAGGTTTATTTTAAAAATTTTTTTTCTTAAGATGATTAATTTGACACATTAAAATTGAATTAAAAATCTCCTAAAAGAAATTTTATATGTTTAATCATGCAATCCTAGTAAAATATTGGTTATATTATTTGAAGAATAAAAGAAACTATTTCAAACTTAACCAGTAAAAATACAACGAAAAATA
This sequence comes from Prochlorococcus sp. AG-355-A09, assembly GCA_003280995.1. GTDB lineage: Bacteria > Cyanobacteriota > Cyanobacteriia > PCC-6307 > Cyanobiaceae > Prochlorococcus_A. The sequence goes on from QCDG01000007.1 coordinate 35,769, forward strand.
CTAATTCTTCAAAAACATTTAATTGGCAAAAAGAGATTAAAAATTACGTAGACCCGCCAAGTTTTTGGAATCCAACATTAGGTTTATTTTTGGGCGGTTATTTTCTTGCGTTTCTTAGCATATGGCAATGGTATAGAGGTGTTTGGCCTTTACCTTTACTTGTAGCTACTGCTTTTTTGGCTTTACATATTGAAGGTACTGTTATTCATGATGCCTGTCATAAAGCTGCTCATCCAGTTCCTTGGATAAATCAAGCAATGGGCCATGGCTCAGCTATTCTATTAGGGTTTAGCTTCCCAGTTTTTACGAGAGTTCATCTACAACATCATATTCACGTAAATCACCCCAAAAATGATCCGGATCATATTGTCAGTACTTTTGGTCCAATTTGGCTAATTGCTCCAAGATTTTTTTATCATGAGGTATTTTTCTTTCAAAGAAAACTCTGGCGAAGATATGAATTACTACAATGGGGAATTGAAAGATCCATATTCCTGACAATTATCTTGGCAGGTTTGAAATTTGACTTTATGAATTTAATTTATAATTTATGGTTCGGCCCAGCATTAATGGTAGGAGTCACTTTAGGAATATTTTTTGATTATTTACCCCATAGACCATTTCGATCAAGAAATAAATGGATAAATTCTCGAGTTTATCCAAGCAAATTTATGAATTTATTAATAATGGGACAAAATTACCATCTCATTCATCATCTATGGCCTTCGATTCCTTGGTTTGAATACAAAATAGCTTATGAAAAAACTAAGCCTTTATTGGATAAAAAAGGCTCCCCTCAAAGGGTTGGGATATTTGAAAGCAAAGAAGACATTTTTAACTTTATTTATGATTTATTAATAGGTGTAAGGAGTCATAGCAAAAAGAGGGGGAAAATAAGAAAAATCATAAATTTATATCCAGGCTTTAAGATAAAAAAAATTTTATTAAAGCTAGTCAACAAAACATTTATTGGAAGCAACTAACTTAATCATTCATTAATAATTTTTGGTACTTTAAAATATTTATCTTCTCTCGATGGACCCAATTCTAAAAGTTCTTCATTGCAACCAGAATTTTTCTTTTCGTCTTTTCTAAATACATTTACAACCTCTATAGCTCTCGTTGTACAGGGGACATCATCAGTATCAATTTTTTCAAGTTGTCTTATATAATCCAATATCTTTTCTAATTGTTGTGCATGATTATTGATTTCATTCTCGTTAAGTTCTAATCTCGCTAAATGAGCAACTTTTTTTACTTCCTCTTTAGTTATTTTTGTCATACATTTAATATCTTTCTTATTAAATAATAGTTTATTAAGAACAACTTATTTACATATCCTTTGAATTTCAAATAATTTAAAAAAATAATCACATCTTTTTGAAAATCAATATCAATTAATAGCCTTAATTATCTTTCTCAGCTAAATATGTTATTAGATAGATTTTGAAAAATAGAAGAAGAATTCTTTCCAAAAAATTTTTTTTATCGGCACTCCAAACTTGTTGCTCCTGATTTAATAGGCTGTTACCTCATAAAAAAAAATAATGAGATAGATCAAGTTAAAGGGATAATTGTTGAAACTGAAGCTTATTCACAGGAAGAAGAGGCCTGTCATGGCTACCGCAAAATGACTGAATCAAACAAATCATTATTTGGCAGACCTGGCACATTTTATATTTACAAATCATATGGCATTCATCATTGTTTAAACATAGTTACTGATAAAGAAAATTTTGCGAGTGGTGTTTTGATAAGATCAGTTTTTATCTCTAATAAGAATGAAAGATTAGCTTCTGGACCTGGCCTAGTAACAAAAACATTCAGTATAGACATTTCATTTAACTCACTTGAAGTTCTTAATAACAAATCTTTATGGATTTCTCCACGAGACTCCACTCTAGAAGAAAAAGATCTGATTCAAACTACGAGAATTGGCATATCAAAGGCAAAAAATATAAAATGGCGTTGGTATCTCAAAAATAGTAGGAGTGTAAGTAAAAGATTAAAAGGTGACAGAACACCTAAATTTCAATAATCATTTATCTTTTTAAGCGTAATGCAAATTTGGCCTCATAAACATATCCACACACTCGCTAATTTTTCAATTAAAGATTATGAGTCAGTATTTGAATTAGCTAATAGATTTGATGCACTAAAGAATGCAGGAACAAAAAAGATACCGGCCTTACAAGGGACTTTGGTAACGTCTTTATTTTTTGAAGCTAGTACAAGAACAAAAAATAGTTTTGAGCTTGCAGCAAAAAGACTTTCTGCTGATGTCCAAACGTTTGCGCCATCCTCCAGCTCTTTAACAAAAGGCGAAACAATAATTGATACAGCCATAACTTATTCTGCTATGGGGGCAGATACATTAGTTATCAGACATTCATCAAGTTACATAACCTTTGAGATCGCAAAAAAACTTGATGCAATAAATGCCAAGACTTCGGTTCTTAATGCAGGAGATGGATTACATAGTCACCCCAGCCAAGGATTGCTTGACATCTATACATTGATAAAATTCTTTTCCCAAAAAACACTGAATCCAGAGGTTTTAAATTCCAAAAAAATTTTAATAGTTGGCGACGTTAATCATTCAAGGGTTGCCAGGTCAAATCTTTGGGCTTTGAGTGCATTCGGCGCCGATATAATATTATGTGGTCCTAAGACATTAATACCTGATGAATTTATAAATTTTTTAAAAACCCCCGCGCCAAATCAAACAGAAGATCCTATTAAATCAAGAGGTTCCGTAACAATTTCTAGATCATTGGAAGAATCAATAAAAATTGTAGATGCAATTATTGTTTTAAGACTCCAGAAAGAGAGAATGATGGAAAATTTACTAAGTAGCATTGATTCATATAGTTTGGATTATGGCTTAACCCCAGAGAAATTATCTTTAAATAAAAAAGAAATTCCAATCCTACATCCCGGTCCCATTAACAGAGATATTGAAATTAGCAGCAAAGTGGTAGATCAATATCCTAATTGCTTAATTAATAATCAAGTTGCAAATGGTATCCCTATAAGAATGGCTTTGCTTTATCTATTACAGAAACACAACAAGTAAATTTATAGCAACTTAAGACTTTCTGTAAAGAAACCATAAAATAATCCTAATCTTAAAGAATCTAATAAGAGTACTAAAAATTTCTTTTTCCTTTCAAATCTGAAATTTCTTCTCAAAACTATTAAAAACTCAATAAAAACTACTGATAAAAAAGCGGCTATAGGATCCATGAGTTCCACAACGGCACTTACCATACCAAGAGAACTTCCAAAAAAGTATCCGATTAAAAGTGTAATTAATGATATTGAATATCTTCGCCATGGATTATTAGCCCAAATACTTATTGTCTGAATATTTTCCACAATTTTTAGCTGAAATTTTGTCTTTTGAGGGTTAACAGCCATTTTGCATTAAACTAAGCCGCTTCTGAGTTTGATTGAATTTTAGTATTTCCTTCAGTTAATTCAAGTAATGCTTCCAACTGAGCCATTAACCCTCTTAATTCGCCTGGCTCAGGGAAAAGGTCATCTTCTTTGATTCCTAAATGCATTTCTCTGAGCTCTTGCCTTAAATAGCGTATGTGACTAATGACTTGCTCTCTTTTAGTTTGCGACATGATATGAATTTTTGAATATTTTAAGAAAGAATATTTTTGAAAAGGAGAGTTTGCATATTTATGACTGAGAATGAAGATAAATGACCTAACAACAATTTGAAAAGATTATGAAAATTGAAAATTATCATATCCTTGAAAATATGTACTTAATTCTTATATCAATTTTAAATAATTACTTGAGGCTTTATTATTAGAATATATTGACTTTACTCAATATGAAATTCATTTCTGAAAATAAAATAAGTGAGGAGCTAGTAAATTCTTTTGATGAAGAAATGACCTTTGAGCTCGCTAAAAGGCTAGAGGAAGATAATTATAATACTCCATTTGATGGTTTAAAAGACTGGCACTTACTGAGGGCTCTTGCAATCAATAGGCCTGAATTAACGACTAATTATACCCATCTCCTCGATCAGGAACCTTTCGATGAAAACTAAAAGTAAGGACTCAAAAATAAAGGTTCTTTTATTAATAACTGGAAGTATTGCAGCTGTAAGAATTCCATTATTAGTTAGCCAATTAGCGAAAGAAAATTATGAAATAAGATGCGTTTTATCAAAAAATGCAGAAAAATTAATAAAGCCGCTTTCTCTTTCTATTTTAAGTAGAAACCCATGCATTTTAGAAAATGATCAATGGTCTGATGGTCAATCAACACCTCTTCACATAGAACTAAGTAATTGGGCTGATATTTTAATCATCGCCCCTTTAACAGCGACAACATTAGCAAAATGGGTAACTGGAAATGCAGAGGGATTGATCCCAAGCATCTTAATAGCAAATATAAAGCCCATTATTGTTGCACCAGCAATGAATACACAAATGTGGCTAAATAAAGCTGTCCAAAAAAATTATGAGAATTTACAGAATTACGAAAATGTTTTGTCTTTGCAACCAAGTGAAGGCCTCTTAGCATGTGATGCTATAGGCATGGGTAAGATACCTTCTAATGATCTAATCCAATTAGCTCTTGAATTTATAGCTTCACATAAACAAAATGAATATCGCAAAGATTTACTTAATAAAGAAATTTTAATAACTGGAGGGTGTACCTCAGAAAAAATTGACGCGGCAAGACACATTACTAACAAAAGTTCTGGAGCCATGGGCCTGCTTCTTTCTCAAGTAGCGAGGTTCAGGGGAGCACACGTAAAATATGTTCATGGTCCTCTGAGAATCGATAAGAATCTTACTGATGGAATAAAAAGATATGAAATTGAAACTAGTATTGATTTAATTAAGGCTCTTAATGATGAAATATCAAATTGCGATTATTTTTTCATGAATGCAGCAGTATCTGATTTCAAAATAACCTCTGATACTTCAGCTAAAATTCCAAAAAATCAAATTAATGATCATTTGAATCAAAACTTTGAGCTAGTCCCTGATATTTTAAAAACAATTAGTAAATCAAAAAAAGATAACCAAGTTTTTGTAGGCTTTTGTGCTTTTACAGGATCCATCGATGAGGCACGAATGACAATTAAAGAAAAGATTATCCAAAAGGGTTGTGATTATCTATTCGCAAATCCAATTGATCTTGAAGGCCAAGGATTTGGCTTTTTGGCACAAAATGAAGGTTGGCTATTCGATACGAACAATATGGAACACTACATTAACAAAACATCAAAAATTGATTTAGCAAATAAATTAATAACCCAAATTATTTCATAAAAAAAATAAAAAAAAAATTTTTTAATTTGTATTTTTTTGTAATCTTAATCATTAAAAATAATGTGATAGCTTACAATAATTCCAGTTTTTTAAAATCTAAAAAGCTACGGGTTGTTTCGAGGATTTAATAGTCCTATCTTTTATGGTCCTTTCCCTTGTATTATCCGTACTGAACTTATTAGATGACCTTTAATCTATCGTCACAGAACTTTACTGCAACTTTAATTATGAGAATTCGTTCTTTCTTAGCTTTTGTTATTTCAATTTGTATAACTTTTGCTTTCGTACCTGTTAAAACATTTGCTTTTTCTGAAAGAGGAAATGCACAATTTACAGATGTTGTTAACACAGGAAAAGCTAATGATTGCCCTACATTAGACTCATCTCTTGTCGGATCAATATCTCTAGGGAATGGAGATAGCCTTAAAGGAATATGCATGCATCCAACAGAAGTTTATGTAAAAGTGCCAGGGACAAAACGAAAAGCTGCAGAATTTGTTTCTACAAAAATTATTAGTCCTAGAAATAACACCACAGTGACAGAAGTTTATGGCGATATAGATTCAGGAACCTTCACTGAAAAGGGTGGTATTGATTTTCAACTTATTACTGTATTAACTCCTGGTGGTTTAGAGGTGCCATTTGCATTCTCAGCAAAAGATCTTACAGCTGATTTACCTTCATCTATTGAGCCAGGAACTGAGGTTAGTGGTTCAACATTTACACCTAACTACAGAACTGGTGACTTTCTAGATCCGAAGGCAAGAGCTAAAAATACTGGTGTTGAATATGCTCAAGGTTTAGTTGCATTAGGAGGAGATGATGAAGAACTTGCAAAAGAAAATATTAAAGTTGATGTAAATGGTACTGGCGTTATAACTCTTTCAATCAACTATGTAGATTCTGACACAGACGAATTTGCTGGTACTTTTGAAGCTATCCAACCTTCAGATACAGACATGGGTTCAAAGGATCCACTTGATGTAAAAATAATTGGGGAGCTTTACGGAAGAAAGGCATAAATCCTACTCAATAGAAAAAGGGGGTTAAACCCCTCTTTTTTTTTCAAAATTTTTCTTTATTAATTTAAAAAAATGGAATTACAACAAAAAACTAAAACAGATACTAATGGACTAATCCCTCCTTATGGAGGGGAACTAAAAAATCTAATTATCAAAGATGAAAAACTTAAAAATGATCTTATCTCTAAAGCTACCTATGAGTTTGAATGTAGCGAAAGAAATGCATGCGATGTAGAACTTTTGATGGTTGGAGCTTTTTCTCCATTGGAAGGTTTTATGGATGAAAATAACTACAATTCGGTAATTAAAAATAATAGAAATACAAACGGATTTCTTTTTGGCTTGCCTATTGTATTTGATTCAAATAATGAAAAAGTAAAAGCTGGAGAGACAATATTGCTTACTTATAAAAAGCAAAAAATAGCAGTTTTAGAAGTTAGCTCTAAATGGGAGCCTGACAAATCCTTAGAAGCTGAACTTTGTTATGGTACTAATTCTTTAGATCATCCAGCTGTTAAGATGATTTTTAACGAGAGAGGGAGATTCTATATAGGAGGAAGAGTTTATGGTTTCGAACTACCAACTAGAGAATTCCCCTGCAAAACCCCAGAAGAAGTTAGATCTACACTGCCATCAAATCATGATGTAGTTGCATTTCAATGCAGAAATCCAATTCATAGAGCACATTATGAATTATTTACTAATGCCTTACTTTCAGAAAATGTCTCCTCTAAATCAGTTGTTTTAGTTCATCCAACTTGTGGACCAACTCAACAAGATGATATCCCGGGCAAAGTTAGATATTTGACCTATAAAGAATTAGAAGAGGAAATATCTGATGAAAGAATAAAATGGGCTTTTTTACCTTATTCAATGCATATGGCGGGGCCAAGAGAAGCTCTGCAACATATGATAATAAGAAGAAATTATGGCTGCACCCACTTTATTATTGGTAGAGATATGGCTGGTTGTAAGTCTTCATCAACTGGTGAGGATTTTTATGGTCCATATGACGCCCAGAATTTTGCAAATAAGTGTGCAGATGAATTGATGATGCAAACTGTTCCTTCAAAAAATTTAGTTTATACGAAGGAAAAAGGATATATAACAGCTGAAGAAGCCAAAGAATTAAATTATGAAATTATGAAACTTAGTGGTACTGAATTTAGAAAGAAATTAAGGAATGGCGAACCAATTCCTGAATGGTTTGCATTCAAAAGTGTAGTAGATGTTCTAAGACGCTCTTAATAATGTTTTATTATTAGTATTATAGATTTATTAAAGATTTTTTATTGTGAACAAACGTTGGAGAAACGTAGGACTTTATGTCCTAGCTGTTATTACTGTAATTTTCATTGGTACCTCAGTTTTTGATAAACCTAATACTGAAAGTTCTACAAAGACCTTGAGATATAGTGATTTTATAGAGGCAGTACAAGATAAAGAAATCAGTAGAGTCCTAATATCTCCAGATAATGCCACAGCTCAAGTTGTTGAAAATGATGGGAGCAGGTCTGAGGTCAATTTAGCCCCTGACAAAGATTTATTAAAAATACTGACTGAGAATAATGTAGATATAGCTGTAACTCCTACAAAATTAGCCAATCCATGGCAACAAGCTATAAGTAGCTTAATTTTTCCAGTACTTTTGATCGGAGGCCTATTTTTTCTTTTCAGAAGATCCCAAAGTGGTAATGCTGGAGGTGGTAACCCTGCCATGAGTTTTGGTAAAAGCAAAGCTAGATTGCAAATGGAACCATCTACACAAGTAACCTTTTCAGATGTTGCTGGTGTTGAAGGGGCAAAATTAGAACTTACAGAAGTTGTAGATTTTCTTAAGAGCCCAGATAGATTTACTGCAGTAGGAGCAAAAATTCCAAAAGGAGTTCTTCTTGTTGGCCCTCCTGGGACAGGAAAAACATTGTTAGCAAAAGCAGTAGCTGGAGAAGCAGGTGTACCTTTTTTCTCAATATCTGGTTCAGAATTTGTAGAGATGTTTGTAGGAGTTGGGGCTAGTAGAGTTAGAGATCTTTTTGAACAAGCTAAAAAGAATGCTCCTTGTATTGTTTTTATTGACGAAATAGATGCAGTTGGAAGACAAAGGGGTGCTGGTATGGGCGGAGGAAATGATGAAAGAGAGCAAACATTAAATCAACTCCTAACTGAAATGGATGGTTTCGAAGGTAATTCAGGAATAATAATAGTTGCTGCCACCAACAGACCAGATGTCTTAGATTCAGCTTTAATGCGTCCTGGAAGATTCGATAGACAGGTAACAGTAGATAGACCAGATTATGCTGGAAGATTGCAGATATTAAATGTTCATGCGAAAGATAAAACTCTTTCAAAAGACGTAGATTTAGATAAAGTTGCTAGAAGAACACCAGGATTTACTGGTGCAGATTTAGCTAATCTCTTAAATGAAGCAGCGATATTAGCAGCTAGAAAAGATTTAGATAAAGTAAGTAACGATGAAGTAGGTGATGCAATTGAAAGAGTTATGGCTGGCCCAGAAAAGAAAGATAGAGTAATCAGTGATAAGAAAAAAGAATTAGTTGCTTATCACGAAGCTGGTCATGCACTCGTTGGAGCATTAATGCCTGATTATGATCCAGTAGCAAAAGTTTCAATTATTCCAAGAGGTCAAGCTGGAGGTCTAACCTTCTTTACTCCAAGTGAAGAAAGAATGGAATCTGGTCTTTACTCTCGTTCTTACCTTCAAAATCAAATGGCTGTAGCTCTTGGTGGAAGAGTTGCTGAAGAAATTGTTTATGGAGAAGAAGAAGTAACAACTGGAGCTTCAAATGATTTACAACAAGTTGCTAATGTAGCAAGACAAATGATCACTAAATTCGGCATGAGTGACAAAATAGGTCCTGTCGCTCTAGGTCAATCTCAAGGTGGAATGTTTCTCGGAAGAGATATGAGCTCTACAAGAGACTTTTCTGAAGACACGGCCGCAACAATTGATGTAGAGGTTTCAGAACTTGTTGATGTGGCCTATAAGAGAGCTACAAAAGTTTTATCAGATAACAGAATAGTTCTAGACGAAATGGCTCAAATGCTAATTGAAAGAGAAACTATAGATACTGAAGATATCCAAGATTTGCTTAACCGCTCAGAAGTAAAAGTCGCAAACTATATTTAATCGCGAAAGTTTAAATTTTAAATGAATAATAAAGAAGATTCTTTTTCGGAGTTTCTGAAAACTGAGTCTTTTTTTTACTTATAAAACCTGAAGATAATATTTACTCAAATACCTCTATAAGAAATTCATTTTTTGAAGAATTAGAATACTTAGTAAAATTAGGATTAAAGAATATTGAAATAAGTTGGTCTAACAAAGAAAATTGGTTTGATTTTGTATCCGATATCAAAATTAAATATCCAAGAATTAATTTAGCCTCCGCCTCCATAGTTAATAAGCAATCAATATAAGATTCTTTAAAAATTGGATTAAATTTTTCGATGATGAAATTTTGGGATAAAGATCTTTTCAATTATGCGCATTCAAAAAGTTATTTATTAATTCCTGGAATTAATAATTTAAAAGATCTTAAGGAAGCGATAGATTTAAATTGCAAAATTATCAAAATTTACCCAATAAACAGTAAAGATAGTTCGATAGATATACTCAACTATACAAATATTGATTTCATTGCTGCTGGAGGACTATCAATCAATGATTTAAAAACTTATAAATCTTTAGGGTATAAAGCAGTCGTAATTGGAGATAAAGCTATCAAAAATAAAAAATTTGATCCAAAAATATTTGAATGGCTCAAAAATAATTAAATCAAAGATAAATATAATTTATTCAACAAAAATACTACTTATTTATTAAGTCACATTGAGCATGATTTAGAAGCAAATGATCAGCAAGTACTAGAGCTACCATAGCATCAACCATGGGAACTGCTCTTGGTAGAACGCATGGATCGTGCCTCCCTTTTGCTTTCATAAGTACTTCTTTACCTTCAGCATTTACTGTTTTCTGTTCTTTTCCGATAGTTGCTGTAGGTTTAAAAGCTATCTTCATCTCGATATTTTCACCATTACTTATTCCGCCCTGAATACCTCCTGAATTGTTTGATGTTGTTCTTAACTTACTAATATCATCAGACTTAATGAATGCATCATTATGTTCGCTTCCTTTTAAATAAGTTCCAGAGAAACCTGAACCTATTTCAAAGCCTTTCGTTGCAGGCAAAGACATCAAAGCCTTTGCTAAATCAGCTTCTAATTTATCAAAAACTGGCATTCCAAGACCCGAGGGAACATTCCTTACTAGACATTCAATAACACCGCCGCAAGAGTCTCCTTGACGCTTTAATTCCTTAATTCTCTCGATCATTTCTGTTGATACATTTTCATCTGGACACCTAACAATATTAGAATCTATTTTTTTGAGAGAAATCTTCTCTTTATTTATATCAGAATCAATATCATGTATACGCTTTACCCAAGATAGTATTTCAGTGTTACAGAAGGTTTTTAATAATTGTTTTGCTACAGCACCAGCAGCTACTCTCCCAATTGTTTCTCTAGCAGAGGCTCTTCCACCGCCAGAACTTGCCTGAATTCCATATTTCAGATGATATGTACCATCTGCATGAGAAGGTCTAAATACTTGTTCCAAATTATCATAGTCTCCTGGTCTTTGATCCTTGTTTCTTACCAACATCGCTATTGGAGTTCCAAGTGTGAACCCTTCCTTTATCCCACTTAATATTTCAATTTTATCTTCTTCATTTCTGGGCGTTGTAATGTCACTTTGGCCAGGCCTTCGTCTATCTAATTCATTTTGTATCAGATTTATATCTACTTTTAACTTAGGGGGACATCCATCAAGGATAACTCCTACTGCACCACCATGTGATTCTCCAAAAGTACTAACACGAAAAATTTTTCCAAAACTACTACTCATAGAAATATCAAATGTTTTATCTATATATAAACATTATATGAAACCAATTGAAAATTAAACAAAAAAAAAGCCCCCAAAAAGGGGGCTTGTAGATTTAAGAACTTTAAGCTTAACCGATAGCTGGAGCTGAAAGAGCTACTGTTGTAGACTCAGCTGCTGCTAGATCAAGTGGGAAGTTGTGAGCGTTACGCTCGTGCATTACTTCCATACCTAGGTTTGCTCTGTTAAGAACATCTCCCCATGTAGGAACAATCTTACCGTTTGCATCAACAACTGACTGGTTGAAGTTGAAACCGTTAAGGTTGAATGCCATTGTGCAGATACCCATTGAAGTTAACCATACACAAACAACTGGGAATACAGCTAGGAAGAAGTGAAGACTTCTGCTGTTGTTGAATGAAGCATATTGGAAGATCAAACGACCGAAGTAGCCATGAGCTGCAACGATGTTATATGTTTCTTCTTCTTGTCCGAACTTGTAACCATAGTTCTGAGACTCTGTCTCAGTTGTTTCTCTGATTAGAGATGAAGTAACAAGTGAACCGTGCATAGCTGAGAATAAAGATCCTCCGAACATACCAGCAACACCAGCCATGTGGAATGGGTGCATAAGAATGTTGTGCTCTGCCTGGAAAACAAACATGAAGTTGAATGTTCCAGAGATACCTAGAGGCATTCCGTCAGAGAATGAACCTTGACCGAATGGGTATACAAGAAATACTGCGAAAGCTGCTGAAACTGGTGCAGAGTATGCAACACAGATCCAAGGACGCATACCTAAACGGTATGAAAGCTCCCACTGTCTTCCCATGTATGCTGAGATACCAATTAGGAAGTGGAAAATTACAAGCTGGTAAGGACCACCGTTGTATAACCACTCATCTACAGTAGCTGCTTCCCAAATTGGGTAGAAGTGTAGACCAATAGCGTTAGATGAAGGAACAACTGCACCTGAGATGATGTTGTTTCCGTAGAGGAATGAACCAGCAACTGGCTCTCTAATTCCGTCGATGTCTACTGGTGGTGCTGCGATGAATGCAACGATGAAGCAAGCCGCTGCTGTAAGTAGGCATGGAATCATTAAGACGCCGAACCAACCAACATAAATTCTGTTGTTAGTTGATGTTACCCACTCACAAAACTGTGGCCAACCTTTTAACAGCGAAGAACGCTGCTGCTGAATAGTTGTCATGAGTTCGTAAAGTATGTCTCTAAAGTGAGACGTGTAAGTAAAAACGGAAAATAAATTCCGCTTCGAAGATTTTAGACCAAAATCGCTAAAAATGTGTAAATTATTTTTCTGTGGGTAAAGTTATTTTTGCGAAATACTAAGAAAAGAGACTTCGTATCTTAATATTTTCTTTGTAATTGGTGATTAAACTTGGTAATAATCGAATGGCTTCTTAACGGAAAAAGATCTAAAGAGGTAGTTTCCTTAAAAGAGGCTAGGTTTAGAAGACTGCAATTAGAGGGTTTTGGAGCTGTTATCTATTGGAGCGAAAGAATTTAGGTTTTTAAGGTTTTAGAGTTAGTAAAAAAAATTAAAGTATTGAACATTAAATAAACTTATCTATTAAATAAAAAATCCTTATTAGTTTTCAATGATTTATTGTTCCGGTTTCTTAATTTAAAGACTTTCAAAATCTTGAACCCATTGTTTTTTGGAACATATAACTTCTTTTTTTGTGTAACTCATGGCAATTTTTTTTTCCTTATAAGCAACTTCTCCTATAAAAACAGGCCAAATCAATTGGTCTCCGTCATATTTGTGAACTATTCCTTGGCTATCAAGAAATAATGGATCTCCTTTTTTAATCATTTTCCAATCTTGATTTATTCTCTCAGGATGAATTAGGCCATCAATATCTCCTTTTTTATCTCTTGGATAATCTATGCTTCCTTGATGAACATAAACAACCAATTCCTTTGGGAGTTCTATAAGGTTATTTTTTAATTTATCTATCTCTTCCCTTAGGGAGCTAATTATTAGAGAGAATCTATCTATGATTTTTGGATCATAAAAATTTTGTGCCACAGCTCCTATTTCAATAACTAGACCACATGGCCAAGCTTCTACAAGAAAGCCAGTTTGAGCTTTATCTTTTTCGTGCAAATAAATAGGCAATCCAAATTTGTTCTGCAGTAACGCAGCTAAACAAAAATCTTTAATTCTCCTCCCATACAAAACAATACTAGTTCCCATATTTGCAGTAGTAGTATGCAAATCAATTACAATTTGACAGGGTTTAGATCCGTCAATTCCAAATTCATCTAACAAGAAATTGGCTCTATTTGTTTCATAAAAGCTATTCTTTTGTTGATCACAATTCTCACTTTCTTTAAAAGATCTATTTAAATCTACATCTATATATCTGCACCCTTTTTCATAGGCAACAGGATTTCCTATGATGTATTCATACTCAATACCATGATTTAAAATATTTTCCTCTCTATTAAATTGTTTAACCGCCCAAACAGGATTAATTTCATTCCCATGAGTTCCTGAAACGATAAGTATTCTTTGAACAGTCATTTTTTCATTAAAAATTAAATTTTATGCAAAATAAATACCTTATAAAAGCAACCAGAAAATTCTGGTTTTGGTTTTGGACCCAACTAATGAATGGCTTCGCACCATCAGATTTACATGGTAACTATAAAAGGCCTAAAGGTATAACAATTGAAAGTGAATACGATATTAATAATGAAAGTGGACAAATTTATTTATTGGTAGGGAATTCTTGTCCATGGTGTCAAAGAACTTTACTCGTCCACGCAATAAAACATTTATCTAAAAAAGTTAAAGTTATTTTTTTAAAAGCAGATCTTGAGCATGGCGAATGGATTTTCAATAGAAAGTATAAGGGATGCCTGAGACTTTCAGACTTTTACAAAAAGGCTAATAAAAAGATTATTTTTAGAGCTACTTTACCTCTTTTAATTAGCTTTGTAAAAGATGAAGTAAATGTTTTATCTAATGAAAGTTCACAAATTATAAGATTACTCAATTCAATAAAAATTCAATCAGAAATTAAGATATTAACTATTAAGGACTGTAATAAAAAATTTTTAGATTTAATTAATAACCGCATTAATGATGGAGTATATAAATGTGGTTTTGCCAGAAACCAGTTAGCTTATGAAAAAGCAAGTCAAAATCTTTTTGCAGCTATAAATGAAGTTGAAAATTTACTACAGAAAAATAAAGGTGACTGGATATTTGGAGAAGAGTTAACCTACGCGGATATTTACCTTTTTCCAACGCTTATAAGATGGGAATTGATATATAGCAAACTTTTCAAATGTACTGAACAAGAACTATCAAATTTCAAGAAAATTATTGAATGGAGACTAAATTTTTTTAAATTATCTAATGTAAATAGGACATGCTTCGACAATGAGTGGAAAAAAGATTACTACAAAGCTTTATTCCCTTTAAACCCAAATCAACTAATCCCAGTTTTACCATCGCTAGAGAAAATAATGAGATTAGAGTCCGAAAAAATATAAAAATCAATTTCCAAAAAATAATGATGTTGTAATGAACACTTATTTAGTTCATAGATAATGCAATTTCATTAGAAATTAACTATGTTATGTATGTCTACTAAAGTACGAAAAGCTTAAAATGAAATCCATTGACGAACACATCCAAAAAGATCAATCGGAAATCGAATCTGCAAAAGCAGAGGGCAATCTTCCAAAGGTCAGACATTTAACTGAAGAGCTAAAAGAACTCGAAGAATATAAGGATCATCATCCAGAAGATAAACATGATCCTAATGCTTTGGAATTATTTTGCGACGCAAACCCAGACGAACCAGAATGTCTTGTTTATGATGATTAAGTTTATTTAATTATTAGATAATGCAAAAAAAAAGGGCTCAAAAAGCCCTTTTTTTTATGCCTGAATTCTTTTAGTAATCCATATTGAAATCTGATGGGCTACCTGTCAGAGAACATACCACAGACTCTTCATTTTTCATTTCCTTAACTTCTACAATCGGTCTTCCCATTTTCTTAAGAACCTCAATATCTTGTATGGTTTGACATCTAGCTATTATTTTTCCTTGTTTATCAAAACAACTGTAGAAATTCATATTAGGTTTAAAGAATTATCTTATTTATGGCTAATTTTCATTATTAAATCAAGTATATTTATTTACAAAAAAAATTTTAATTTAAGTTAGATCCTTTTCCACACTTCAGAAAGCAGTGAGGATAAACCTTTTTTTAAAGATGAAGAAATAACTAAAACTTTCTTTTTTGATAAATCTTCTAACTTTTTTGTAATTATTTTCAAATAATCATCATCTACCAGCTCCATTTTATTTAACACTATTATCCTCTCTTTATCTAAAAGACCTTTCCCATATTTTTTTAATTCCTGCTCAATAATCTCAAAATCATGTAAAGGATTTTCTGCAATTGCATCAATTAAGTGAACAAGTATCTTCGTTCTTTGGATGTGCCTTAAAAAATCATGGCCTAAACCTACGCCATCAGCTGCACCTGATATTAATCCAGGAATATCCGCAAAAAGGCAACCATTCCCATCAATTTTTCTTACTACACCTAAGTTAGGTATTAGAGTCGTGAAAGGATAATTTGCGATTTTTGGACGGGCAGATGATACAACTGAAATCAAAGTACTTTTTCCAGCATTTGGAAGGCCTATAATCCCAACCTCTGCAAGAAGTTTTAGTTCTAATTGAACCTCCCATATCTCACCATCTTTTCCTTCAGTGAATGATTCAGGGGCTCTATTTTGATTACTTAAATAGTAAGCATTACCATGTCCACCTCTTCCTCCAATGGCAATAGTTAAACTTTGTTTATCTTTAGTTAAGTCTCCTAAAATGATGCCGGATTTAATATCCCTTATTTCTGTACCGCAGGGGACTTTAAGGATTCTATCCTCACCTGAAGCACCTGATCTCTTATTCGGACCTCCTTTGCATCCATCTTCAGCAATTATTTCACGTTTGAATTTGAAATCTAATAATGTTTGAAGGTTATTATCAGCCATCAAAATAACTGAACCCCCTCTTCCACCATTTCCCCCCGAAGGTCCTCCAGCAGGAACGAATTTTTCTCTTCTAAATGAAACTATTCCATTTCCACCTTTTCCTGCTTTAAGAATAATGTTGGCTTGATCAATAAATTGCACTTAATACGCTTATTAAATTGTTTTCTAGGTATTTTAAATTTTATTTTATCCACGCAATACTGCAACCAGGGCCACCCTCGTTGTTGGCTGCATCTTCAATCTTATCAACATAATTTAAACCTGATAACCAATTTCTTAGTCCTTTTTTTAATTTTCCTGTGCCAATTCCATGAACAATCCATAGCGGGCCATGAAATTTTCTAATTTTCTCTTCAATAATTATTTCGGCTTCATGGACTCTTAACCCTCTTACGTCAATTGTATTTTTACTCGTTCTAATTTTAGAAAAAGAAAAATCTTCTCTTATAGACTTGATCTCAATTTTTGAACTTTTGAAATTAGGCTTTTCTCCATTAATACCTTCAAAGTCATTTACAGATAATGTACTTCTAAATGAACCACATTTAATTTCATAAAAACCATCTTTTTTATCTAAATCTACAATTTGTCCCGTACTATTTAGACTTTTAATTTTTACAAAATCACCTACCTGAGGGTTCCAAGATATTGACTTTTGAGGTTTTTTTTGGGTTAAATGTTCCTTTTCAATTTCCTTTAATCTTTTTCCAATAATTCTCGTATCCTCTCCATTTACATTTTTATCTCTTAATTTTTTAATCAAATCTATCACCTCTTTTTTAGCGGATACAATATGTTTTGATAATTTAGACCTTTCAATTTCCTGGATTTTTTCAGCATTTATTTTTTGATATTCATAATTTCTCTTCAGTTCATCATGTAATATTTCAGTCCTTGCAATCAATTCTGCAGCAGCTTCTGCAGAATTTTGTTGTTTAATCTTCTCTTCCTCAAGTCCTTTGATAATACTGTTAATATTGTCAACTTCTTTTGGCTTTAGATAATTTGCAGCTTCATTGAGTATGCTTTCATCGAGACCAATTCTCTTTGAAATTGACAAAGCATTACTTCTACCAGGAATACCCCAGTTGAGTATATATTTTGGCTTCAAAGAATCCTCATCAAAGGCAACTGATACGTTTTCAAATCTTGAGTCGTTATATTTTAAAGCCTTAATATCTCCATAATGTGTAGTTGCAAAAGTGATATCAGATTTATTTGCAAATTCTTTTAATAAAGCCATCGCAAGAGCACTTCCTTCAAGAGGATCTGTGCCAGATCCAATCTCATCTAGCAAAACAACCGACAATCCTTTCTTATAATCAAGTGAATCTAATATTTCTTTTATGCGGGATATGTGCCCACTGAAGGTAGATAAATTTTCTTCTAATGATTGATTATCTCCTATATCCACATATATATTTGGACAAAAAGGGATAATAGGATTATTAGTTGAAGGTATCAATAATCCTGCTCTAGCCATAAGTAAAGACAAGCCCAAACCTTTTAAAGCTGCTGTTTTACCTCCAGTATTTGGACCTGTAATAGCTACAACTTTAATATTCCTATTTATATAAAAATCGACAGCTACTGGTGAAGGGGCTCCTTTTTTCTTATGTTCCCAAATCAATAACGGATGAGAAAAACCAATTAAAGAAATAATAGGACTTTTCTCAAAAGTAGGAGTTTTGCCTCCAATCCATTTCGAATATCTTGAACGAGTTAGGGCATTTTCTAATCTCAATAAAATGGATGCCATTTCAATAAGATTTTCTGAATTATCACTAACAACCTGGGACCATTTCTTAAGTAATTTAAATTCTTCTGCTGTGATCCTAGCCTCTAAAGAAGCAATCTTATTTCCTTTAGTTACTACACTTTCAGGCTCAAAATATACTGTATTTCCTGAAGATGAAGAGTCATGAATTATTCCTTTAAATTTATCTACATAATTAACTTTCACTGCTAAAACAGGCCTTCCATATCGATCTCCAATAGTAGTATCTTGCAAATAAGCTAAATTCTTTTGAATAAATTTTTCAACTAATATTTTTCTTTCAAGTTTCTTAGATGAAAATTCTTTTCTAAGAATAGATAGTTCATTACTAGCATTGTCTGAAATCCTTCCATTGGATTCAATGCCTTTCTTAAAAATCGTTTCGATATTCTGATGGTCAATTAAATTTTTTGTGAATGATGAAATATAAGGCCTTTGTTCAAAATCTAATAAGATTTTTTTTAAATTTCTTGCTGCAGCAATTGTTTTCGCTATCTCTAACAATTCAGAAGATAAAATTACACCTCCCTTCGAACAAATTTCAATATTTCTACTAATATCAAAAACACCAGAAAAACTAATTGATTTATCTAAATTTTTTTCTAACTCATTAATTTCAACAGTTTCATTCAAAAGTCTTTTAGATGCCTCGTATTCAGAAGGTATAACAAAACTTAAAATTGATCGTTTCCCCATTTCAGTTGAGGCGAAGGAAGATAAATGGGTTTTTAATGAATCCCACTCTAAAAGGTTTATAGATTCTTCTTCTAAGGTGTTATCTGAATATGATTTTTTAGAATAACTTTTCTCTTGCATACAAAAAAAAGAATCAAGTATTCGATTGAATACCCTCAGGAGGAACATAAAGCATCTCAAGCCAGTTTCCTTCAGTATCCTTCATATAAAAAGATGCTGTTCCATCTCTATGCTCATGTAAAGGACCAACTTTTACACCAGAATTTTTTAAATCATTTTGAATATTTTCCACTTCTTTTTTATTTTCAAAATGAAAAGCAAAGTGAGGTCCCGCAGCTTTGTAGCTAGGGCCTAACAAGGCAAGTCCATCTTTCCCTTTACCTGCCTCTAAATAAGACCAATCTTTATCATCCCAAACCAATTTCATACCCAGCTTAATATAAAAAGATTTCGCCCTTTCGAGATCCTCTACTCTAAGTGCAATGTGACCAATCCTATTTACTCCTTGTGAAAACTTCAAAACAAAGCAATTAATTTATTATTTATCTAAGAATAAAACAAATTTTTGTTAATAATGAGTTTTTAAGTATCCTGCAACCATTGAGATGCATCACAAGCATGATAAGTGAGTATTAATTTTGCTCCTGCTCTTTTAAAACTAAGCAATGTCTCTAAAACAATATCTTTTTCGTTAATCCAGTTCTTCATAGCAGCAGACTTTACCATGGAATACTCCCCACTAACGTTGTATGCAGCTATGGGCTTATTTGAAAATGTGCTTAGTCTATAAACAATATCCAAATATGAAATTCCTGGTTTTACCATCAAAATATCAGCTCCTTCATACTGATCCAATGCAGATTCAATTAAAGCCTCTTTTGAATTGGCAGGGTCCATTTGATATGTAGACTTATTGTCTGGAATTACTTTCTTACTATTTTCTCTAGGAGCCGAATCCAAAGCAGTTCTAAACGGACCATAATAAGCAGATGAATATTTAGCTGTATAACTAATAATACCTACATCACTAAATCCTTCACTATCAAGAGCAGTTCTAATTGCTCCAACTCTCCCATCCATCATGTCACTAGGGCCAATAAAATCTGCTCCAGCTCTAGCTTGAGTTAAAGCTTGTTTTTTTAAAATTTCGATTGTTTCATCGTTCAATATTTTGCCAGTTTCATCAACTAATCCATCATGACCATCACAAGAGTATGGGTCCAAGGCAACATCTGTCATTATTGCCATTTCTGGAATCTCTTTTTTTAATATTCGAATAGCTTTAGGTATTAAACCATCTTCATTAAAACATTCTGCTCCATCTTCAGTCTTTAAGCTATCGTCAATTTTTGGGAAAAGAACCACACACCTTATTCCCAATTCCCATGCCCTAGTAACCTCCTTTATTAAGCCATTAATATCCCATCTATAAGTTCCGGGCATTGCTGAAATGTCCTCTTTAAAATCTTTTTCATGAATAAATAATGGATATATAAAGTCCGATGCCGTTAGATGGTTTTCTCTAACCATTTCTCTAATTGCCTCATTTCTTCTTAATCTTCTTGGACGAATAATCGAATTCATTTGAATATTATTTAAATTGAAAAATATTTATCTAATACATTAATCGCTTGCCTCGCACAAAAATTAATCAGAGACTACTTTTGTTCAGGAAAATTAACTAAAATTTATTTAATAAGAGCAAAAAAAGTTACAAAAATATTTTGCACAATCTTCATTTTTCACAAATTTACATCATTTAGAGATAATATCTTTTAGTTAAGTATTTATTTTGAGGAAAGCATCTTTGAACATAATTAATGGATTTCATCTGAAAAATGTAAGAGGCGATATTCTAGGAGGCATCACAGCCGCAGTAGTGGCTTTACCTCTCGCTCTTGCTTTTGGAAATGCTGCGTTAGGACCTGGCGGAGCAATTTATGGACTTTATGGAGCAGTAGTAGTTGGTTTTTTAGCCGCATTATTCGGCGGAACACCTGCTCAAGTTAGTGGACCTACCGGTCCCATGAGTGTAACTGTTGCAGGTGTAGTAGCAGGCTTGGCCGCAGTAGGGGTTCCAAGAGATCTTTCTGCAGGACAAATTTTACCTTTAGTTATGGCAGCGGTAGTCATTGGCGGCTTACTGCAAATATTATTCGGGATTCTAAAACTAGGTAAATACATTACTTTAGTTCCATATTCTGTTGTTTCAGGATTTATGTCTGGTATTGGAGTAATAATCATTGCGCTTCAGATTGGACCATTACTTGGAATTAGCACTCGAGGTGGAGTAGTCGAATCTTTAACTACTGTATTTTCAAATTTCCAGCCCAATGGTGCTGCTATTGGAGTTGCAATAATGACACTAGGTATAGTATTTCTTACTCCTAGAAAAATAAGTCAGTGGATACCTTCTCCTCTCTTGGCACTATTGATAGTTACTCCAATATCAATATTAATTTTTGGAGATGGAGCAATTGATAGAATTGGAGAAATTCCTAGGGGAGTTCCATCTTTAAATTTCCCAAGTTTTAATCAATATTTCCCAATTATTTTCAAAGCAGGATTAGTCCTAGCAGTACTTGGCGCAATTGACTCCTTACTGACATCTCTAGTAGCAGACAATATCTCTCAAACAAAACATAATTCTGATAGAGAACTTATTGGTCAAGGGATAGGAAATGCAGTTGCAGGTCTGTTTTCAGGTTTACCTGGAGCAGGAGCAACAATGAGAACAGTCATAAATGTTAAATCTGGAGGATCAACTCCTATCTCTGGTATGGTTCACTCAGTTGTATTGTTGATAGTTTTAGTTGGTGCTGGACCTTTAGCTGAGCAAATACCAACTGCGTTACTAGCAGGAATCCTTATAAAAGTAGGTTTAGATATAATTGATTGGGGATTTTTAAGGAGGGCTCACAAATTATCTTTAAAAACTTCAGTAGTAATGTATGGCGTACTTTTGATGACAGTTTTTTGGGATTTAATTTGGGCAGTTCTAGTAGGTGTATTCATAGCAAATATGCTCACTATCGATTCAATAACTGAAACTCAACTAGAAGGTATGGATGAGGATAATCCTTTATCAAAAGATGATCAAGCTAAAAATGCATTACCTGCTGATGAAAAAGCACTACTAGATAGATGTTCAGGAGAAGTAATGCTATTTAGACTTAAAGGACCACTTAGTTTTGGAGCAGCTAAAGGTATATCTGAGAGAATGATGCTCGTAAGAAACTACAAAGTTTTGATATTAGATATCACTGATGTTCCAAGACTTGGAGTGACCGCGACTCTGGCAATAGAAGATATGATGCAAGAAGCAAAAAATAATTCCAGAAAAGCATTTGTTGCAGGTGCTAATGAAAAAGTAAAAGATAGATTAGCTAAGTTTGGAGTTGAAGGGATTATTGAAACAAGAAAAGAAGCTTTAGAAACTGCTCTAAATGAAATAGCCTAATAATTTATGGAAATAAGTCCAATTCTGCAAAATGTATTAGCCCCGCCAGTTCTTTTCTTTTTGATTGGAGCAATATCAGTACTCTTTAAATCTGATTTAGAGATACCAGCTCCATTACCTAAACTCTTCTCCTTATACCTACTCCTAGCTATTGGTTTTAAAGGAGGTATAGAGATACAGAAAAGTGGTTTTACAGATCAAGTATTGCCTACTTTAAGTGCTGCAATACTGATGTCACTAGTAATCCCGCTGATTGGATTTTTAATTTTAAGATTTAAGTTTGATGTCTTTAATTCAGCCGCGATAGCAGCAGCATACGGTTCAATTAGTGCTGTTACATTTATCTCTGCAGAAAGTTTTTTAGAAAGTCAAAAAATAGCTTTTGATGGGTTTATGGTTGGCGCTTTAGCTTTAATGGAGTCTCCTGCAATAATTGTTGGATTATTACTTGTGAAATTTGCAGCTCCAAAAAATAGACCAAAATCAAGAAAAATGCATCTAAGCGCAATATTACACGAATCACTTTTGAATGGATCAGTTTATTTATTGCTCTCAAGCTTGATTGTAGGATTTCTCACTGCTTCCAGTAATCCCTCAGGAATTGAAAAAATGGAGCCTTTTACTGGACAATTATTCTATGGAGCAGAATGCTTCTTCTTGTTAGATATGGGAATAGTTGCTGCTCAAAGATTGCCGAGACTGAAAAATGCGGGTTCGTTCTTAATTGGCTTTGCCATTTTTATGCCTTTATTTAACGCATTTATTGGTGTTTTCGTTGCAAGATTTTTATCATTAGGACCTGGCAACGCACTTTTATTTGTGGTTTTATGTGCTAGCGCCTCTTATTTAGCAGTTCCTGCAGCGATGAGGATGACGGTACCAGAAGCTAAATCTAGTTATTATATTTCAACTACACTAGGTCTAACTTTCCCATTCAATATAGTTCTTGGCATTCCCATATATATGAGTTTAGTAAATACCATTATCCCATTATCCCCCCTATAAAAATGAAAAGGTTAGACTTGATATTTAGTGAAAGAGAACTAGATGCAATCATCAAAACATTAGAAAAAGCTAATGTTCCTGGATATACAGTTATGAAACACGCCACAGGCAGAGGGCCTGAAAGAGTTGTTACTGAAGATATGGAATTTACAGGATTAGGAGCAAATGCTCATGTAATTGTTTTTTGTGAGCAAGAATTAATAGATAAAATGAGAGATAACATAAGGGATGATTTAAGCTACTACGGAGGAGTTGCTTATATTTCTGAAGCAACACCCCTTTAAGTTAAAGAAGCAATATTTTATTTTTAAGAATGAATCCAATCCACTCTTATATTTTTTCGACTATTTAAGTATCTATCAATTGACATTGCAGCAATACAACCATCAGAAGCTGCAACTACGGCTTGCTTAAATGGTGTATTTCTTATATCTCCAATAGCCCATACTCCATCTGAGTTTGTAGACATAAAGTCATCAACAATAACTCCTCCATCTTCTTTTAAAGCAATTTGATCCCCTAAAAAATCAGTAATAGGCTTTGAACCACTCATATAGACAAACACGCCATCTAAATTTAAGTTGATAGGATTTTCTTCCTGTTTATTTTTTACAACAACTCCATTCACACCCATATCATCGCCTAATATTTCCAATAATCTTGTTCTACTCCAATGTTTTATATTTGAATTATCCATCAATTCCATAGCTTCTTCGTTATCTGATTTAGGATCACTTGATGTAATCCAATGAACGGTTGATGCAAATTTAGTTAGAACAGTTGCCTCTTCAATTGCCTCCTTGTTTACTCCAACAACTGCAACTTCTCTATTTTTATAAAAAGCACCATCACATGTAGCACAATAACTTACTCCTTTGCCAAGAAAATCCGCTTCGCCCTTAAATGATGCAGGCCTACCCATGGCTCCACTTGCAAGTACAAGTGCTTTAGCTTTGAAAGTGCCTTCGGGAGTATAAACCATTTTCCATTCTCCACTAGTGTCTATTCCAAACACTTGCGCTCTTCTATAATCTGTACCATATTGCACAGCCTGTTCTCTCATTAGAGTAAGTAATTTCTCTCCACTTATATCAACTGGAACACCAGGATAATTAGCTATTTGATGAGTTATTGCTAAGGCGCCAACAGATGGATTTTTATCTAAAATTACTGTCTTTAAGTTGGAACGAGATGTATAAAGTGCGCAAGTACATCCGGCCGGCCCTCCTCCGATAATAACTACATCTGACTCAATGATTTCCAATTTTAAAAAACTCCTTTTTTAGTAGTTAATTAGATGAGTTCTTGGTTTGAAGATATTTTTAAAGTAAATACCTGAACCTATATATAGATATAAGTTAAAAGAAAAAAGAGAAAAAAGCTTAATATAGAAACAAACTTACATAGGAAAAACATAAAAAATTAAATATCAAAATGATCAGCTACGTGAAATGTTCTGTATTGATCTATTATTAGTTCATATCGACAAATCAATTGCCGTTGAGACATTATATTTTTTATGACCAACTCTGATTACCTTTTAAAAGCTGCCATCAAGAAAGTAACCGAAAAATTAAACGAGATATTGATTGGCAAAATTGAAGAAGCAACAAATATAGCTCAGGATGCTCCTGAAATTCTCAAAAAAGAATTTGATAGTTTAAAAGAATCCATAATCGAAGAAGCCTCAAGAATGGAAAAAGCCGAAAATATTCAAGAAAATGAGTCTGCAAATACTTATCAAGATTCCAAAATACAAAAAGCTTTAAATGAAATTGAAGATATCAGTAAACAAATTGATCTCTTTAATAAAACCATAAATAATCAAATGAAATGAGTTTTCACATTCTTCATTATCGTTTAAAAAAGTTGAAGAG
The DNA here is from genome assembly GCA_003280995.1 of Prochlorococcus sp. AG-355-A09. Classification (GTDB taxonomy): domain Bacteria; phylum Cyanobacteriota; class Cyanobacteriia; order PCC-6307; family Cyanobiaceae; genus Prochlorococcus_A. The sequence goes on from QCDG01000007.1 coordinate 60,868, forward strand.
GGCCATTCTTATTTGGATAACTCTGATTTCACTTTTAATAAATTTGTGGATAGATAATATTAGATTTACAATTTTCCAAGCTAAGAAGAATGAAAAAAGTAGGGTCCAAATTAAAAGAGCTAGATGTTTTACTAATCAATTAATAAAGCTTGGTTCAGCATTTATTAAAATTGGACAATTATTATCAGCGAGACCTGATTTAATTCCTAATACCTGGATACAGGAATTGTCTAAATTGCAGGATCAAGTTCCTAATTTTTCATTTACGCAAGTTGAAGAGACTATAAGAAATGAACTAGGTTCTAAGTTTAATGAAATAGATCAAATAATATGTGATCCGGTTGGATCAGCATCACTAGCTCAGGTTCATAGGGCGACTTTAAAAGATGGTAAGAAAGTAGTTTTTAAAGTTCAAAGACCTAATTTAAAAGAATTGTTTATTATCGATTTGGGCATAATGCAGCAAATAGCAGGATTATTGCAGAAAAATAAAAATTGGAGTCGAGGTAGAAACTGGGTTGAGATTGCTAAAGAGTGTAGGAAAGTTCTGATGAAAGAGCTTGATTTTAATTGCGAAGCGCAATATGCAGCAAGATTTAGGCAGCAATTTCTTGATGATGAAAATGTTGAAGTTCCTGAAGTAATTTGGGATATGAGCAGTGAAAAAGTACTTTGTTTAAGTTATATAGAAGGGACAAAAATAAGCGATTTAGAAAAATTAAAATCACAAGAAATTGATTTATCTAAAATTGCAGAGATAGGTGCAATCAGCTACTTAAAACAATTAGTAAATTACGGGTTTTTTCATGCAGATCCTCATCCAGGGAATCTAGCAGTTTCAAGTGAAGGTAAATTGATTTTTTATGATTTTGGAATGATGGGGAACATCTCAAATAATCTTCAAACAAGATTAGGGGGGATGGTTAAGGCTGCTGCTCTTAGAGACGCTTCATCACTTGTTATTCAATTACAACAAGCTGGGCTAATTTCAAAAGATATTGATGTAGGACCAGTGAGAAGATTAGTCAGATTAATGCTTAAAGAAGCCTTAACTCCGCCATTTAGTCCTAATATTATTGAAAAATTATCTGGAGATTTATACGAACTGGTTTATGAAACACCATTTCAACTGCCAGTAGATTTAATCTTTGTGATGAGAGCTTTATCAACTTTCGAAGGAGTTGGTAGAATGCTTGATCCAGGGTTTAACCTTGTATCAGTTACCAAGCCTTATTTAATAGAACTTATGACTTCAAATAATCAAAGTCCCAACGATTTAATTAACCAATTTGGAAGGCAAGTAGGTGAACTAGGATCGAAAGCTGTTGGAATTCCCAAAAGAATAGATGAAAGTTTAGAAAGATTAGAACAGGGCGATTTACAATTGCAAATAAGAATGGGAGAGTCTGATAGGCAATTCAAAAAAATGTTTACGGCTCAAAAAACTTTAGGCCATTCAATTCTCATAGGAAGCTTATCAATTGCATCTGCTTTACTTGTAACCAATAAACAAAATAATTTTGCATTGTTGCCACTTTTTTTTGCACTACCAATAAGTATTGATTGGATAAAGTGCCAATTAAGTATGAGAAAAGGCTCACGTTTAGAAAAACTTAAGCGCTAAAAAAATTATATATTTTTGGGACCTAAACCTAGAGCTCCAGCGAATCTTGCTTGATTTCCTAATTCCTCCTCAATTTTTAAAAGCCTATTATATTTTGCAATCCTTTCACTTCTGCTCAAAGAGCCAGTCTTGATCTGACCCGATCTTGTGGCGACAGATAAATCTGCAATTGTTGTATCTTCAGTCTCACCACTTCTATGACTTATAACACTTGTGAAACCAGACATTTTAGCTAACTCAATAGCTTCCAAAGTTTCAGTTAATGTTCCAATTTGATTTACCTTTATTAGGATTGAATTGGCAGATTTTTCTATAATCCCTTTCCGTAATCTTTTTGTATTAGTAACGAATAAATCATCACCTACAAGCTGAACTTTATTCCCTAATTCTTTGTTTAATTCTGACCAACCCTCCCAATCATCCTCAGCTAAACCGTCCTCTATTGAAACTATAGGATAATTAGAAACTAATCTTGAAAGATATGAAATCATTTCAGAACTATTTAAACTTTTACCTTCATATTTATAAATACCATCACTATAAAATTCAGTGCTAGCAGCATCTAAAGCTAAAGAGACCTGCTCACCAGGCTTAAATCCGGCTTTTTGAATTGCTTCTAATAATAAGTCCCCTGCTTCTTCGCTTGATGACAAATTCGGGGCAAATCCACCCTCATCGCCTACAGCAGTAGATAGACCTTTTTGATCAAGTAATGATTTTAATGAGTGAAAGATTTCAGTACCCATTCTTAATGATTCACTGAAATTATTAACTCCATGTGGAACAAGCATAAATTCCTGAAAATCAAGACTATTTGGTGCATGAGCACCACCATTTATTACATTCATCAATGGGACTGGAAGAAGATTGGATAATGGATCTCCAAGATATCTATATAGGGGGATGTCTAAAGCATTTGCTGATGCTCTAGCAGTTGCAAGACTTACTGCAAGGATTGAATTTGCTCCAAGGTTAGACTTATTAGGAGTTCCATCAATTTCAATCATTAATTTATCTACTGCAGTTTGATCTAAAGATGACAAACCACATAAAGCCGGCGATATTGTTTCATGAATTTTATTAACAGCATTCAAAACGCCTTTTCCCATATATTTGGAACCACCATCTCTTAATTCATGTGCCTCATGAGCACCAGTGCTAGCTCCACTGGGAACAATTGCTCTACCACTTGCACCACATTCCAAAAATACTTCTGCCTCTACAGTTGGATTACCTCTTGAATCAAGGACTTGCCTTGCTTCAACAGTATCAATAAGAAAATCAATAGTTTCTTTCACAATTTAATTATTACTATTTAAATCCTATTAATAGCTGAACTATTTGGCTAATATCTGAAATATATTTGTTAACCAACTATAATTATAAATTTTATAAGAGCTTCGATATTATTTAGCGTTTTTTTTCATTCTAAAGTCCCCGCAAATACTCCCATCTAAATAATTTTCAAATTCATCTTACAATTTGAAAATTATTGGATGATTATTAATGCAGATCCTATTTAGAATATTAATTAATAATCAACTATAGTTTTTATAGTTTATGAGAGAAACACTTACATCCAGTCCTGAACTATTTAGCGATATTAGTTGGAATCTTCTTTTATTAGGGGAAGAAACCGCAAAAAAATGGGATCATAGCGAATTTAATATTGAACACATAATTCATACATTATTCTCATCAAGTGAATTCCTTGCCTTCATTGAAAAATTATCAATCGACCAAGATACAGTTTTAGACATAACAGAAGATTTTTTAGAAGAGACACCAACAAATGAGTCAGATATTTTTACTATCGGAGAAGATTTAGAAATTTTATTAGATAACGCGAATCAGATTAAAACTCAATGGGGATCGAGATTAATAGAAATCCCTCATTTACTAATTGCTCTTGGAAGAGATTTAAGAATTGGAAATTATGTTTTTGAAGAAGGAAACCTTTCAATGGAAAAATTAGAGGAAGAATTAAAGTTTTACCCTAATATCAATCAATCAAAAGATTCCTTTAATTATGGGAATGTAATTGAAATAAATAATCAATCTAATTTTGAATCAGAGAAAGAAACTTTAGTTAAAGAAGAAAAATTGAAAAAAGCTATTGTTCCATTACCGAAAAGTGAACTTCACATTGAAACTAAAAAACAAGTTGGAAAAGATGAAAATGCTCTTTCAATTTATGGAAAAGATTTAACAGAATCCGCTAAAAAAGGCTTACTGGATCCTGTTTTAGGAAGAGAAAATGAGATCAATAATTTAATGAGGGTACTCTGCAGAAGAAACAAAAATAACCCTATACTTATTGGCAATCCTGGAGTTGGTAAAACCTCAATTGCAAAATTACTTGCTCAATTAATTGTAGACAAAAAAGTTCCTGATACTTTAAATGACTTAAAAATTATTTCACTTGACTTAGGTGCATTAGTTTCTGGGACCAAATTTAGAGGGCAACTAGAGGAAAGACTAAGCTTAATAATGCAGGAACTAAATAATCCAAACCAAGGAATGATTCTATTTATTGATGAAATTCACTCAATATTAAGTTCTGACAGATCTTCTACCGACATCAGTAATATCTTAAAACCTTTACTAGCTGAAGGAGAACTTAGATGTATCGGTACAACAACGCCTGAGAAATTTCGTGAAACTATTGAAAAAGATCAGGCATTAAATAATTGCTTTCAAAAGATAACTGTTAATGAACCTTCAGTAGAATTAAGCGCAAAAATACTACAAGGTATCAAAAAGAAATATGAATCACATCATGGCATAAAAATTTCTGAAGAGGCTGTAAACTATTCTGCAAAATTGGCCGATAGATATATTAGCGATAAATGTCTCCCTGATAGTGCAATAGATTTAATTGATGAAGCAGCTGCACAGTTGAAAATCGAGTCTAATAATATGCCTCAAATCATTCTCCAACAAGAAAACAAACTTAATACTATTGATGAGAAATTGAATAATTTGCAAGGAAAAAATATCGAAGTTCAAGAAAAACTATTGAATAATAGAAAACAATCAGAGGCAAAATTGAATGTTCTTTTGGAAAATTGGAACAATCTACGCGAGGAAATGGAGGAATTATCTATTTTAATGAAAGAAGAAGATAAGCTAACCAAACAAATTAAAGATAAATCAAATCGCGAAATTGAAAATGATCTAGATTATTTAGAAAAGCTTGAAGAAGAGTTAAGTGAAATAGAGAATGACATACAAAAAGTTGAAGAGAACTTTAATAAAATAAAGAAAAATAGAAATTTCCCTTTTAAATATCAAGTTGAACCTGATGATATTGCAGATGTTATATCAAAAATCACAGGTATTCCAATTTCTAAAGTAGTTTCAAATGAGCGTAAGAAATTAGTCAATCTAGAAACAGAACTAAGTGAAAAAGTTATTGGACAAGAAAAAGCCATAGAAGCTGTATCTGCTGCGATTAGAAGAGCTCGAGTTGGCATGAAAAGTCCTAAAAGACCTATTGGATCTTTTTTATTTATGGGTCCTACTGGTGTTGGTAAAACAGAATTAGCAAAATCTCTTGCAGCAGCTTTATTTGATGAAGAAGACGCACTTTTAAGATTAGACATGAGTGAATATATGGAGAAAAATGCCGTAGCAAGACTTTTGGGAGCTCCTCCAGGTTATGTTGGTTATGAAGAGGGAGGTCAATTAACTGAAGCTGTAAGACGGAAACCCTATTCAGTAATACTTCTTGATGAGATAGAAAAAGCACATACAGAAGTATTTAATATCCTTTTGCAAGTCTTAGATGAAGGAAGATTAACGGATTCTCAAGGAAGGACCGTAGATTTCAAAAATACGGTAATCATTATGACAAGTAACCTAGCTGGTAAATCTATACTTGAGTATTCACAAAAGATTTCTAAAAGTGAGGGAAAGCTAGAAAAAGATCAACAAACTCTAGATGATTCAATTAGTAATGCATTGTCTTCAATTTTTAGACCTGAATTTTTAAATAGAATTGACGAAGTGGTAAAGTTTGATCCATTATCTATTGATGAACTTCAAAAAATAATCATTTTACAAACAGAAGACTTAAAGAACCTGCTACTTGAGCAGAAAATAAATATCGCTATAGACAAAAAAGTTATAAACAAAATTGCAAACGATTCTTACGAACCTGAATATGGTGCTAGGCCACTTAGCAGGGAACTTAGAAGACAAATAGAAAATCCCTTGGCTGCAAAACTTTTAGAGGAAAACTTTAAAAATAAAAAAAATATAACAATTCAACTTAACCCTGCTAAAAAAGATGAGATAATTTTCAAACCTAGCTGAGGAGTAAATCAATAAGCTAAAATAAAAACTAAAGCAAAAAGCTTAATTTCAAAAAAATTTTGTGACAAGTCCTACTACTAATAAAGAACCTCTTAAAAAGGATTCTCCTGAAGTTGAAGACTCTAAAAAAAAGAATAATTTTTTTAGATCTACCTACGATGAACTTAAGCTTGTCGTGTGGCCTAACAAACAACAACTTTTTAGCGAATCAGTAGCAGTTATAATTATGGTATCTTTTTCTGCTGCAGCCATTGCTTCTGTTAGCAGATTCTATGGATGGGCAGCCTCGCAAATTTTTGGTTGAATTATGTCCCGAATATCCATTAATAAAGATCTTAATTAAGCTTCCAGAAAAATGAGTAATGAATTAACTACAAACCTTGCTTCTTCAAAAGCAAATACAAGCATCGCAAGATGGTATGCAGTTCAAGTAGCATCAAGCTGTGAAAAAAAGGTAAAAGCGACTCTTGAGCAGAGATCAGTAACTTTAGGTGTTAATAATAGAATCATTGAAATTGAAATTCCCCAAACTCCAGGAATTAAATTAAAAAAAGATGGAAGCAGACAAACTACTGAAGAAAAAGTGTTCCCAGGTTATGTCCTCGTAAGAATGATTTTGGATGAAGATACAATGATGGCTGTTAAAAGTACTCCAAATGTAATTAACTTTGTCGGTGCTGAAGACGGGAGAGGCAGCGGAAGATCGCGAGGTCATATCAAACCCCGACCATTATCAAGACAAGAAGTTAATAGAATATTTAAGCGCGCTTCAGAGAAAAAAGCTGTAATCAAGTTAGATATTGAAGAAAAAGATAGAATCATTGTAACTAGCGGTCCATTCAAGGACTTCCAGGGAGAAGTTATAGAAGTTTCCGGAGAAAGAAATAAATTAAAAGCATTACTTTCAATATTTGGGCGCGAGACTCCTGTAGAATTAGAATTCTCCCAAATCAATAAACAAAATTAATTTCTAATTGTTCTTGTTTATCGAGTAAAATTATGATTTTCTACTTCAGCTTAAATTCTCTAATCTAATGGCAAAAAAAATTGTTGCAGTTATCAAGCTTGCTCTACAAGCAGGCAAAGCAAACCCTGCTCCTCCTGTAGGGCCAGCTTTAGGACAACATGGTGTAAATATCATGGCATTTTGCAAAGAATACAATGCAAGGACACAAGATAAAGCAGGTTTTGTAATTCCAGTCGAGATTTCTGTTTTTGAAGATAGAAGCTTTACTTTTATCACAAAAACACCTCCTGCTTCCGTCTTAATAACAAAAGCAGCTGGAATAGAGAAAGGTTCAGGTGAATCCGCAAAAGGCTCTGTTGGGAATATAAGTAAAGCTCAATTAGAAGAAATAGCCAAAACTAAGCTTCCTGATCTAAACTGTTCTAGTGTTGAATCAGCAATGAAAGTAATTGAGGGCACTGCTCGTAATATGGGCGTCTCTATCACTGATTGAGTTCAATACAAAATTTCTCACTATTTAGGGGAGGTTAGTTAATAACCGTTTGCACCCAATATTATTATGAAAAAACTATCTAAAAGAATGGCGGTTCTATCAACAAAGATAGAAGATCGCATTTACGCACCACTTGAAGCTCTTAGTATTATCAAGGAAAATGCTAATGCAAAATTTGATGAAACTATTGAAGCACATATACGTCTAGGTATTGATCCAAAATATACTGATCAACAATTAAGGACCACTGTTGCATTACCACATGGTACCGGCCAAAGCATCAAAATTGCAGTAATTACAAGCGGCGAGAATGTATCGAAAGCTAAGGCTGCTGGTGCAGATTTATTTGGCGAAGAAGATCTTGTAGAAAGTATCAACAAAGGAAATATGGAGTTTGACCTACTTATTGCAACTCCCGATATGATGCCAAAGGTTGCAAAATTAGGAAGAGTTTTAGGACCTAGAGGTTTAATGCCTAATCCTAAAGCTGGGACAGTAACTAATGACATTGCTAATGCAATAAAAGAATTCAAAGCTGGTAAGCTCGAATTTAGAGCAGATAAGGCTGGAATCGTTCATGTCCGCTTTGGAAAAGCAAGTTTCACAAAAGAGGCTCTATTTGACAACTTAAAAACCTTACAAGAATCAATTGATAAAAATAAACCAAGTGGAGCTAAGGGAAAGTATTGGAAAACTTTTTATATAACTTCAACTATGGGGCCTTCAGTTCAATTAGACATAAATGCCGTACAAGATTACCAACCTGAAGGTTAACGCTTTGTAGTATAATTTAAATTGCAATAATACGGCCAAAGAAAGTAGGTTGATTTAGTTATTCTAAATTTTTAATTCCTACCGAGGACTCGTCTTAAATTATTTCTTTTTGGATCTAATAAAGCGGCCTCTTTAAAAGAACTTTGCCGCATTTCCTGCTCTCCCTAAATTACGATCCAAAAAACATCAATGGGCCGAACACTAGAGAATAAGCAAAAAATCGTTACTGAGATTAAATCTCTTTTAGACGACTCGGAAATGGCTGTAGTTCTTGACTATAAAGGTTTAACTATCAAAGAGATGTCAGATTTGCGATCTAGATTGCAAACAACTAACGGCATCTGCAAAGTTACTAAAAATTCATTAATGCGCAAAGCTATTGATGGAGATAGTAATTGGAACGATCTTGAATCTTTACTGACCGGAACAAATGCTTTTGTGTTAATCAAAGAAGATGTTGGTGGTGCTGTAAAAGCAATCCAATCTTTTCAAAAAGACACCAAAAAATCCGAGACCAAAGGAGCTTTATTTGAAGGCAGACTTCTTAGCAATTCTGAAATAAAAGAAATTGCAAGTCTTCCATCTAAAGAAGTATTGATGGCAAAAATTGCTGGCGCTTTAAATGGCATAGCAACAAAAATTGCGATCTCTATCAATGAAGTGCCTTCTGGACTTGCAAGATCACTTAAACAACATTCTGAAAAATCAGAATCTTAAATCAAAACCCTAATTAAATTTTAAGAAAATGTCCGCAAAAACTGAAGAAATTCTTGAATCATTAAAATCTTTATCACTTTTAGAAGCATCTGAGCTCGTAAAGCAAATTGAAGAGGCTTTTGGTGTATCTGCTGCAGCTTCTGCAGGTGTAGTAATGGCAGCTCCAGGAGCAGCTGGTGGTGACGCAGATGGTGGCGCTGCTGAAGAAAAAACTGAATTTGATGTAGTTCTCGAAAGCTTTGATGCAGCTGCAAAAATCAAAGTACTTAAGGTTGTAAGAAATGCAACTGGTCTAGGTCTTGGTGATGCAAAAGCACTTGTTGAATCTGCACCAAAAACAGTAAAAGAAGGAATTGCCAAAGCAGATGCTGAATCTTTAAAGAAAGAGATTGAAGAAGCTGGCGGTAAAGTTACACTTAAGTAAGAGTACATTTTTTCAAGCCGATAACCTTAATATCGGCTTCAAAAATTATGAATAGTGATAGTATTGCGATTGAAGCCGCAACAGATGGAGCCTGCAGTGGTAATCCAGGCCCAGGTGGTTGGGGCGGTTTAATAATTTTTGACGATAACAGCGAATTAGAAATAGGTGGTTCCGAGCAAAATACTACTAATAACAGAATGGAACTCACTGCGGCTATAAAAACTCTTGAGAAATTAAAAACCTACAAATTAAAAGAGAACTTTAAACTAAGAACTGATAGTAAATATGTCATAGAGGGTTATACAAAATGGATTATTAATTGGAAGAAAAATGGATGGAAAACAAGTTCAGGAAAACCAGTTCAAAATCTTGATCTATGGCAAAAAATTGATCAATTAAGAATTCATGGTCTAATAATGGAATATGTTAAAGGTCATAGCGGGGATAAACAAAATGATAGGGTTGATAAAATTGCAACTAATTACAGCAAAGGTATATCTATAGAAAGTAACTTAAAAAAAGTAGAATCCTCAGTTGATTTTTCTAAAAAAAATGCACCTGCAGAAATTCAGGAATTATTTTCCCGCAATGAATTAATTCAAAAATTTGCAGAAAAAAAGTACCTGTTAAGTTCACCTGAACTAAACATCTTATTAGGTGATGAAAACTACTTAAAAATAAAACAATATTCACTTTTTGAATGGCGTAATTGGAGATTGATTCCTAAAGATAAAAAATATTGGATAATAGAAAAAAAAGAAACCTAATTTTTTATGAATGAACATAAGGGGGGATTTAAGAATCTTTATAAAAACTTGATTACCCCTGTATTAAAAAAAGACTCTGGAATTGATGCAGAATACTTAACAAATTTATCCCTTAGTCTCCTATCATTCAGTTCAAGAAAATATAATTGGCCTATAGTATCTTCTATCTTAAAAAATCTAAATGAAGAATTTTCTGTAGTTGATAAAAGGTTAACTCAGAACATATGTGGAATAAATTTTTGTAATCCAATTGGTTTAGCTGCGGGTTTTGACAAAAATGGAAATGCTGCAAATATATGGAAAGATTTTGGTTTTGGATTTGCTGAGCTTGGTACGGTAACTAAATTTGCTCAGAATGGGAATCCCAAACCAAGGTTATTTAGATTGGCAGAAGAAGAAGCAGCATTAAATAGAATGGGTTTCAATAATAATGGTGCTGAAAATCTAGTTAAAAACTTTGTCGAACAAGGTATTGAGTTTAAAAAAGACAGGGAGAATATTTGTTTAGGGATAAATTTCGGGAAGTCAAAAATTACAAGTTTATCTCAAGCAAAAGATGATTATTTAACTTCTCTAAAATTATTAATTCCATATTGTGATTACGCAGCAATAAACGTTAGTTCTCCAAATACTGAAGGGCTAAGAAAATTACAAGATCCCATTCTTCTAAAAGAACTTCTTAGAGAAATTAAAAACTTACCTAATTGTCCACCATTATTTGTAAAAATTGCACCAGATTTAGGCCTTAAAGATATTGAAGATATTTGCCAATTAATAATCGAGGAAAACATCGATGGAATAATTGCTACAAACACTAGCATTGATAGATTAGGTCTTGAGAATAGAAAGATCAGGCAAACTGGATTATTACTCTCTCAAGAGAATGGAGGATTAAGTGGAAGGCCTCTTCAAAAAAAAGCAAATAAAATAATAAAACATATACATAATATTGATAAAAAGATTATTTTAATTGGCGTTGGTGGAATAGATAGTCCTGAGTCAGCTTGGGAAAGAATTTGTTCTGGAGCATCATTAATTCAACTTTATACAGGATGGATATATAAGGGTCCACAATTAGTTCCAGATATACTTGAGGGAATTATAAAGCAACTCAATAACCATCAATTATCTAGTATAAAAGATGCAATTGGATCAGATTTAAAATGGGTTGAATAAAATTAGAGAATGAATAATGAACCTCATGATTACTCAACGTTAGCCATGCAAGGATCAAACTTGAAGCACGGTGGAAATGTATATGCAACTGCGAAAAAATTAAATTTATTACCCTCCGAAATCATTGATGCAAGTGCATCATTAGTACCCTTTGATCCCCCTCAAATACTAATAGATTCAATAAATGCGGAAATTAAGAATCTTGGCTTTAGATATTACCCAGAAAGAAACTTGAGTGATCTGAAAGAAATAATCGGCAAATTTCATGGGATAAATCCAGACAATATATTGCCTGGAAATGGAGCTTCTGAATTAATAACCTGGGCAGGTTATGAAGCATCCAAATTCGGAATAAGTTGTATTCCTTCTCCATCATTTGTTGATTATGAAAGATCTTTAAATTGTTGGAATAGCAATTTTATACATTGCGAATTACCAAAAAACTGGAATGATATTTTTCCTCAATCATTTCCGCTTCATCCAAAAGGTGATGTTATTTGGATAACAAATCCACATAACCCTACAGGCCAATTATGGGAAAAGAATTCATTGGAGGAAGTTGTGAAAAAATATAAATTAGTTATCTGCGATGAAGCTTTCTTATCGATAACACCTAATGGAGACAAAGAATCTTTAATACCATTAACCAAAAGATTTGATAATTTATTAGTCTTGAGAAGCTTGACCAAAATCTTCAATATTCCTGGTCTTAGATTAGGTTACGTTATTGGCTCTTCGAAAAAACTTAAACAATGGGAAATAAATAGAGATCCTTGGCCTTTAAATTCATTTTCTATTAAAGCCGGAATTGATCTGCTAAGTAATAAGAAATTCTATGAACAGTGGATAAAACAGATTCACAGCTGGATAAATATTGAAAAAAAGAGAGTATTTGAAAAATTATTAAAAATAGAGAACCTTAAAGTTCATAACTCTTCAACCAACTTTTTTTTAATAGAAAGTGAAACATCCTTGTCGCCAAATATAAAATACTTAGAAAACAAGGGAATATTGCTTAGAGAATGCACTTCATTTAGATTTCTTGACGAAAAGTGGGCAAGAATAAGTCTGCAGAATAGAAAAAATAACACTCTTTTATGTGAAGAAATTCAGAATTCCTTTAAAAAATAATTAATATACTTTTTAATCTCATTTTTAGATTTAATTTTATTATTATTTTCCATATTCTTCTTCATAAGATCTAATATTTCATAATGATTTTTTTGCTTTTTAGATTTTATTTTAAAAATTCTTTCTAGAGTTTCTTCAAAAACTTCTTTGGACATTTTATTCTGATTGATTAAAACTGAGCCTCCACTTGCAGCAAGAATCATGGCATTTTTCTCCTGATGATTATTTTTAGAATCTGGATATGGAATTAAAATTGAAGGTTTTTCAGCCTCCATTAATTCATTGATTGTTCCTGCACCAGATCTCGATATTACAAGATCACAGTTTTGAATTAAAGCTGCTATGTCATTAGTAAATTTCTTTTGAATATAATTTTTGGAGTTTTTTACATGAAAAGGTTTTAGATTAGATTCGCCAACAATATGAACTATCCGAAATTGTTTTTTTATTAAAAATTCTAGAGATTCATAAAGAATTTGATTTATAGCTTTTGCTCCTTGACTACCACCCATAACAATCAAAAGAGGTCCATTTCCTTTTGGAACCCATTCTGGCAAAAAATTAAATTTATAGAATTGCTCTCTTAAAGGTGTTCCAGTGAAAATAGTTTTACAATTTTTTAAATAAGAATTTGTTTCTTTAAATCCTAAAAGAACATAGTTACATAAAAAACCAAAATATTTTGTGACCATTCCTGGAATTACATTTGATTCATGAATAATGATAGGTATCCTTAGAAGTTTTGAAGCAACAATAGTAGGTGCTGATATATAACCGCCAGTCGCAAAAACTAAATTAATTTTTTTTTCTTTTAAGATCCTAATTATTTGAAAAGTTGACATTAAAATTTCTATATATTGATAAAACAAAAAAATATTTTTTCTTGGTGTCTTTATATTTAAAGTAGTCAAATTATATTTTTCGGGAATAAAATTTGCATCAAGTCTTTGACTAACACCTAACCAATGAATATTCCATTCATCTTCCACCTCTTTAGAAACTGCTAAGGCTGGGAAAATATGCCCCCCTGTCCCACTTGCAGCAACTAATAAATTATTTTTTTTATACATAAAAACCTAAAATAGTAGAATAAAATAACCAATGATTAATATGTTTAATTTCAACTTATTCAAAAATATAGGATTTCTTCTCTACTTATTTGTTTATCTTATTTTTCCCTATTCAGCAATAACGCAAACTTTGAAAGTCGATTTTATAAGAAATCTAGAAAAATCCTTAAATGCAAAAGATTTAGAATTCATTAGAAAAAATTTTAGAAATGAAGAAAGCCAAAATATACAAAAACAATTTTCAGAGATTATTAATGATTTCCCTAACAGCAAATGGAAGATCAAAAGGTTAAAATCTAATATTCCAGATGAAGATATTTTGCGAATAAAAGTTTTTGGGGAAAAAATAGTTAATGGAGAAATATATATACTCGAATCCAAATTTGATTATTTATTTTCAAACGTAAATGGAAAAATACATGAAGGGATTATCAAAAATTTATTCACCACAATAAGAAACGATAATAAAAAAATTGATATTAGTTTTAATATTCCTGATAGAGTTCTTACTGGTTCAAAATACGATATCGATATAATTCTAAATAAGCCTCTTGAAGAAGTGATTATTGCTGGAGCTATAAAACCTCATCAAGTTAATTCATTGTTTGAACAAGAAATATTACTGGAGCCATTGGCGTCTGGAGGAATTTTTAAAATAACAAGAGCCCCTTCAAAACCAGGGACACAAATTTGGTCAGGAGTCATAGCTCATCCTGAAGGAATGATTACTTTCACAAAGAGCATTGATATTGTTGATAAGATATAGCCTAAGCGTCGTTTAACGCAGCCACACCTGGTAAAGTTTTACCCTCTAAAAGTTCCAAACTAGCCCCACCTCCAGTAGATATATGAGACATTTTCTCAGCTAATCCTGCTTTTTCAACTGCTGCGACTGAATCTCCACCACCAATTATTGTACAAACTTCAGAAAAAGCACTTAAGTCCGCAAGAGTCGTAGCTATTGCATTTGTACCGTCTGCAAATTTATCAAATTCAAAAACTCCCATTGGACCATTCCAAATAATTGTCTTACATTCTGCAAGAGCATTCTGAAAAACTTTAATGGAATCTGGACCAATATCTAGACCCATCCAATTCCCACTAATTGCATCAATTTGAGATATTTTACTATTGGCGTCAGGAGAAAATTCATCAGCCAAAACAACATCAGTGGGTAATAGCAATTCTACTCCTTTTGCTTTTGCTTTTGCTTCTAAATCTTTAGCAAGCTCGAGTTTATCTTCTTCTACAAGGCTCTTTCCGACATCTAAACCTCTAGCTTTATAAAAAGTGAAAATCATACCTCCACCAATCATGATTTTGTCACACTTATCTAGTAAAGAATCAAGTACTCCAATTTTGCTACTAACCTTTGATCCTCCAACTATTGCTGCCAATGGACGATTTGGGGAATCTACAGCTCCTTGTAGGTATTTCAATTCTTTTTCTAAAAGAAATCCAGCTACTGAGGGACTTAAATAATTTGTAACACCCTGAGTTGAAGCATGCGCTCTATGAGCAGCACCGAAAGCATCATTTACGTACATATCTGCATGTGATGCTAATTTTTTAGCAAACTCCATGTCGTTCTTTTCCTCTTCACCAAAAAAACGAACATTCTCAAGTAAAAGAACATCTCCATTAGATAAGCTATTTGATTGTGCAACTGCTTCATCACCAATACAACTGTTAGTAAGAGCAACATTTTGCCCCAACAATTCACTTAATCTTGCTGCTACTGGAGTTAATCTCATTTTTTCATTTACCTGACCCTTCGGTCTACCAAAATGAGCAGCTAAAATAACTTTTGCAGAATGATTAATAAGATATTCAATAGTTGGGATCGCTGCACGAATACGCGTATCGTCGGTTATTTGACCGTCTTCATTTAATGGAACATTAAAATCTACTCTTACAAGAACTTTTTTTCCTTCTAAATGTGTCTTATCAAGACTGGAAAGAGATAATTTTGACATTAAACAAGCTATATTTATAATCTCAAGACCCTAACGTTAATTTGGGCTTATTGGGTTAAAAAGTAGTTACTGTTACCTATGCCTTAATAAATTTTAAGAATTAACGATTATAAAAATTTTTAGTTATTAAATTTATACTAAAATTTAGAAGTAAATACTTTTGAAACTTATAAAACTAAAAGGAATACAAAATTTTATTTGATTTATTGAAGTGGACATACCCAAAATCCAATGGTACCCAGGCCATATCGCAAAAGCAGAAAAGAAATTATCTGAAGTTATCAATAAAGTAGATTTAGTTATCGAAGTGAGAGATGCACGAATTCCTTTGTCAACAGGACATCCACACTTAAATAAATGGATAAATAATAAAAAACATATTCTTGTCATTAACAGATCAGATATGATCTCCCCGAATACAATCAATAGTTGGAATAAATGGTTTAATTCTAAAGATCAATATCCTCTTTGGTGTGATGCTAAAAGAGGAATAGGGATTAAAGAAATTTGTAAGTCAGCCAAAGATTCTAGGTCTTCAATCGACGATAGAAGACTCTCTAGAGGAATGCGAATTAGGCCAATTAGAGCCCTTACACTTGGTTTTCCAAACGTAGGAAAGTCGGCATTAATTAATAGAATCGCAAAAAAAAGAGTTGTAGATAGCGCTAGGAAAGCAGGCGTGACTCGTAATTTAAGATGGATAAAATTAGAAAGTGGTATAGATCTGCTAGATGCTCCTGGTGTTATACCTCCAAATTTAGAAGATCAAAAATCAGCACTTAATCTTGCACTTTGTGACGATATTGGAGAAGCTGCTTATGAAATAGAGAGTGTCGCAATTGGATTTATCAAAATTATATCCACTCTCAACAAAGATAAGAATGCGAATATCTCAGTTAAACAAATATCTAATAGATATGGAGTTGATATTACTAAAGGCTTTAAGAGTCCTTCTGCTTGGATCGACGAAGCAGCTTCAAAACATACCTCTGGCGATAAAAGGAGAATGTCTCATAAGTTATTGGAAGATTATAGAAATCAAATGCTGGGTAAAATTGCTTTAGAAGTCCCACTATGGAATTAAATAATCAAAATTCTTTCGGCATTGGAGAAGGTGAGCTTATAGAAATTATTTATGAGCTACCTCTTCCTATGAGGCTAGACAGATGGTTGGTAAGTAAAAGGCCAGAACAAAGTAGAGCAAGAATTCAACATTTTATAAATTCAGGTTTAGTACTTGTAAACTATAAGACTGCGAAAGCAAAGACCCCATTAAGAAATGGCGACAATATTCAAATATGGATGCCTCCTCCAGAACCTCTTATTTATTTGAAACCTGAAAAAATGGATTTAAATATCCTTTTTGAAGACGAGCACATCATAGTAATTAATAAACAATCAGGACTAATTGTTCATCCAGCCCCTGGACACAAATCTGGAACTTTAGTAAATGGATTACTTTTTCACTGTAAAGATCTACCTGGAATTAATGGGAAACTAAGACCTGGGATTGTTCACAGATTAGATAAAGATACCTCCGGATGTATGGTTGTTGCAAAAAGCCAAGAGGCATTAGTAAATCTCCAGAAACAAATTAAAGAAAAAATAGCATCACGCGAATATATTGCAGTAATTCATGGAGCACCGAATTGTGAAGAAGGCCAAATAGTGGGAAACATTGGCAGAGATAAATTAAATAGATTGAAATATAAAGTAGTTGAAGAAACTTCAGGAAGGTATGCCTGTACCTATTGGAAATTAGAAGAAAGATTTGGCAATTACTCATTAATGAGTTTCAAACTAGATACGGGGCGAACGCATCAAATAAGAGTACATTGCGCTCACATTAATCATCCAATTGTGGGTGATCCGTTATATGGAAGATGTAAAAAACTACCATGTAAATTAGATGGCCAAGCTTTACACGCCATTAAGCTTGGACTTATACATCCAATAAATGGTAAAGAAATGATATTTGAATCAGAATTACCATTAGATTTTCAAAAATTACTAAGTGTTCTTAAAATTAAATAAGGTTCAAAGAGGAATTTAGAAGCGATTTTGTATACGTGTTTTGAGTTTTAGTGAATATTGTGGAACTTTCTCCTTCATCAACTATCTTTCCGTGATTCATAACTAGCAACCTATCACAAAATCTTTTAGCAATGCCCAAATCATGAGTAATAAAGATAATCGTTAAATTCATTTTTTCTTGCAAGACTCTAAGTAATTCAAGAATCTCTATTTTTACTGAAGCATCCAACATATTAACGCTCTCATCACAAATCAAAATTTTTGGTTTCAACAATAGCGCTCTGGCTAATGAAATTCTTTGCAATTGACCACCAGATAATTGGCTAGGATAAGAATTAAAAAAATCATTATTTAGGGGAAGATTCAAATTTCTAAACATTAATTTTATTTCTTTTTCGATTTTTCTTTTATCTGAAATTTTTTGAATAAAAAATATATCTTCCAAAATACTTTTAATTGTCATTTTCGGGTTCAAACTTGAAAAAGGATCTTGAAAAATAATTTGCACTTTATTATTCTTTTTAAAAGATTTATTTTTTTTCGATGCATGATTTTTATCATAAATTTTGATTTCACCACCTCTTACTTTAAGAAGTCCAATTAAAGCCCTACATAATGTACTTTTACCACTCCCTGAAGAACCAACTATTCCAAGAGTCTCATTCTCATATAACTTGAAACTAACTTCATTTAAAGCCTTATTCCATTTATTGATGAAAATTGAAGAATTTAATTTATACCAATGTCTTAGGTTATTTACCTCTAGAACAACCTGATCTCGAGCATTATTTTTAGTATTTGGTTCTAATACTATTTTTGAAGCATTTACTAACTTTTTCCCGATATCTGAATTTGGTGATTGAAAAATATCTAATATATTCCCTTTTTCAACAATCGATCCATCTTCGATTATTGCAACTTTTTTACACCACTTTGCTGCAAGATTAATATCATGACTAATTAAAATTAAAGTTGTATCAAATTCATTACATAGATGAATTATTTCTTGCATAATTTCAAAACTTGTTTTGGTATCTAAGCTTGTTGTAGGTTCATCAGCTATTAATAATTTAGGTTTCAAAGCAAGTGCCATTGCTATAGAAACTCTCTGTCTCATTCCGCCGCTAAATTGATGTGGGAAAGAATCAAGTCTACTTTCTTCAATTCCGACTTTTTGAAAAACTTCTCTTACTAATTTTTTAATAGCTAAAGATGATTTAGTTTGATCATGTGTTTTAAATAATTCATATAAATGATCCCCAACTCTCATTAGCGGATTAAGTTTTTTTATAGAGTCTTGATAAATAAATCCAAAATTCTTTCTTCTAAATAATTGTGAATCTTTGTTGTTTATTTTCCTAGGATCTACATTAGAAATCGATAGATACCCTTTAGAAGTGGCCTTTGCAGGCAATATATTTACTAATGTTTTTGCAAAAGTGGTCTTTCCACATCCAGAAGGTCCTATTATGGCCAAATGATCTCCACTATCTATTTCCAAATTAAAATTTTTGATAATAGGTTGCTGTTTTAGACCATATTTAACAGTGAGATTTTTAACTACAATAATTTTTTCTTTATTTTTTTCCATGATTTATAGCAAATTTTTCTAGACATAAATAAAATACATCTAAAGCAATATAAAATGTCTGAGGCAACTGCAAATTCAAAAGAAAAAAACGAAATTGAAGTTTCCAAAACTATTTTGCCTGAAAATAAAAAATATGAAAGTGAATCTTTGAATTATCAAATAAACATTCCCGATTGGCTTCTTAAAGATATTCATATTTTTGAAAAATCAAATAAAGAAAATGATGAGAATCAAAATCTTATAGTTAAGGCTTTTAAACTTGCTTATAAAGCTCATGATGGACAATTCCGTGCGAGCGGCGAGCCATACATTATCCACCCAGTTGCTGTTGCAAATCTCCTTAAAGAAATAGGTGCTAGTTCATCTGTTATTGCTGCAGGCCTTTTACATGATGTAGTTGAAGATACTGGCATTGATTTATCTGAAATAGAAACAAATTTTGGATTAGAAGTAAAAATACTTGTAGAGGGTGTAACAAAATTAGGCGGCATTCACTTTAACAACAGGACTGAAGCACAAGCTGAAAATCTTAGGAAAATGTTTTTGGCTATGGCCAGCGATATCAGAGTTGTCTTAGTTAAACTTGCAGATCGACTTCATAACATGAGAACAATTGAATGGCTAAATGATGAGAAAAAGCTAAGAATAGCGAGAGAAACAAGAGAGATTTATGCACCATTAGCTAATCGACTAGGAATAAACAGATTTAAATGGGAATTAGAAGATTTAGCTTTTAAATTCCTAGAGCCTAAAGAATATCTAGATCTTAAAGATCAAATCGCCGTTAAAAGAAGTGATAGAGAAAAAAGATTAAAAGTAACTTTGAATCTTATGAAGGAAAACTTGAATTCAGCGGGTTTGAAAAATTTTGAAATAACAGGAAGGCCAAAACATCTTTATGGCATCTGGAGCAAAATGGAAAGACAACAAAAGCATTTTCACGAGATTTACGATGTTGCTGCCCTAAGAATTATCGTGGACAATTCAGATAGTTGTTATAGAGCTTTAGCAGTTGTTCATGATACTTTCAAACCAATTCCAGGAAGATTTAAAGACTATATAGGATTACCAAAACCCAATGGATATCAGTCCTTACACACTTCTGTGATTGGAAGACATCGACCTATTGAAGTTCAAATTAGAACTACTTCTATGCATCAAATTGCTGAATATGGTATTGCCGCTCATTGGCAATATAAAGAGGGTGGTTCTCCTGCTAAAAGTAATGCCGAGAGATTTAATTGGCTAAGACAATTAGTAGAATGGCAACAAGAAGGTAATGAAAGGGATCATAATGATTATTTAGCTTCAATTAAAGAAGATTTATTTGATGAAGAAGTATTTGTAATAACTCCAAAAGGAGATGTTGTTGGTTTAAGGAAAGGATCTACCGCGATAGATTTCGCCTACAGAATCCATTCTGAAGTTGGAAATCACTGTAATGGAATAAGAATTAATGAAAAGCTTTCTCCATTATCTACACCACTTCAAAATGGTGACTTCATAGAAATTTTGACAAGTAATAATGCTACTCCAAGCTTGGATTGGCTGAACTTTGTAGTTACGCCAACTGCTAAAAATAGAATTCGCCAATGGTATAAGAAAAGCCATCGTGATGAAACGATTAAAAGAGGTAGAGATTTACTTGAAAAAGAAGTAGGTAGAAACGGTTTTGAAGCATTACTTTCTAGTGAAGCCATGAAAAAAGTTGCAAATCGATGCAATTTAAAAACTACTGAAGACCTTCTTGCATCTCTTGGTTTTGGTGGTTTAACTTTGCATCAAGTATTAAACAGACTAAGAGAAGAAATAAAATTACAGACAGAAGATGTTAAAAATGATTCTGACTCTGAAATAGCAAAATCTCTTAAAAGTAATAATAATTTATCCACTAATCAATCTAGTACAGCAGCTAAATCACCAATTTCCGGGATAGAAGGTCTTGATTACAGAATAGGTAAATGCTGTTCCCCACTCCCAGGCGAGGATATTATCGGAACTGTGTCGCTCGGCAACCATGGGATAACTATACATAGGGAAGATTGTGAAAATGTAATACCAATTCCAATAGAGAGAAGATTACCTGTCGGTTGGAATCAAGATAATAAAACTAGCGATAATAAGTTTCCAATTCAGCTACGAATAGAAGTAATTGATCGAGTTGGAGTTCTTAAAGATATTCTTATGCGGTTATCTGATAAAGGTATAAACGTTAGTGATGCCAATGTTAAAACTGCTTATGGTAAGCCAGCTATTATAAATCTTTGTGTAGGTCTTGAAAGTTATAATCAACTTCACAAAACAATTGAACAAATTAAATCAATGGCAGATGTTTTAGATATTGCCAGAGTTGGACAAAGTTAATTTTAAAATCAGATCAATCTATCTTTTACTTTTTATCTTGTAGATAAAGAAAACAATACTGCCGCAAATCAAAGCTAATAAAATACCTACACAAGATGAACCTAAGAGTAATTTTAAGGAAAAAATTCTACCTTGTTTCCATAAGTCATCAATAACTAAACTTTTTTCAAGAATTTTATTAGAAGGATTATTTAAAAAAATCGAACCAACTTTATAGTTAAAATAATAAAGTGGAATATAAGTAAAAGGGTTGCTGATCCAGGTACCAATTGCAGCTAGAACAATATTTCCCTTAGCTATTTTCGCAAAAAATACTCCCATTAAAGTCTGAAAACCAAAAAATGGAAAGCAACCACTAAATACCCCTATAGCTAAACCTTTAGCATTAAAGAAAGGACTTCCATTCTGACTCCTAAATAATGATAGAATTTTCTTATAGGTAATATCTCTTTTAAATCTCATTCAGAAAGAAAATTTCAAAATTAAATTCTTGATAATCTTACTTAATTATCCATAACAAAGCGAGAGATGGATTCGATAGTTACTACAGAAGATACGATAGCCGCAATTGCTTCAGCTATAAGTATTGGGAAGGGAGGAGTTGCGATAATAAGAGTATCAGGGAAAGACGCAATAAATTCTTGCAAAAAGATTGTTCAAACTAAATCTAAATATGCATGGAAATCACACAGAGTTTTTCGTGGTTTTATTCAAGAAAATAAACAAAATAAATTTATAGATGAGGTTTTAATTTTAGTGATGAAATCCCCAAATAGCTTCACAGGAGAGGATGTGGTTGAACTTCATTGCCATGGCGGAATTATCATAGTAAACAAAGTTTTAAAGATATTATTATCTAATAATTCTAGAGTTAGACTTGCAAACCCAGGAGAATTTAGTCAAAGAGCTTTTCTTAATGGGAAAATAGACCTTACTCAAGCTGAGTCGATTAATCAATTAATTAATTCAAGCAATACCAGATCAGCCGAGTTAGCCTTTAGCGGGGTTCAAGGAGAAATAAAGAAAAAAATTGATGATATTAAAAATGACCTTATAAATCAACTTTGCGAAATAGAAGCGAGAGTTGATTTTGAAGAAGACTTCAAAGATTTTGATTACACCAAATATCTAAAAAACATTAAAAAAGTCAAAGAAAAAATAGAATTACTAATAGAAAATGCAAAAAGAAATTCATATATTCACAATGGCATATCCATTGCGCTTATAGGTAAAACAAATGTTGGCAAAAGCTCTTTATTAAATTTGCTTGCAAAAAAAGAGAAAGCAATCGTAACTAATATTCCTGGAACAACTAGAGATGTTATTGAAGTTAATTTAACTATTAATGATATTCCAATGAAAATAATTGATACTGCTGGCATAAGAGAAACTCATGAACAAATTGAAAGTATTGGAATTAAAAAAAGTTTTGGGAAAATAAAAGAGTCAGATTTTATAATTTATATTTATAGTCTTGAAGAAGGATTTAATGAAGAAGACAAAAAAATAATACAAGAAATTCCCAAAGAAAAATTAATTACTATTTTGGGCAATAAAAAAGATTTAATTGATTGCAAAAATATTAATTCAAATGAGTTAAAAAACACAATTCTTATGAGTATTAAGAATAATGATGGTGAAAGATTATTAATAGACACAATTATAAAAAAATGCGGATTAAAACAACTAGAAAATATCAATATATTTTTAAACGAAAGACATCTAACAAATTTGTCTGCTTGCTTATCTAATTTAAATGATACTGATGAAATAATTGAAAATAAATTGCCATTTGATTTGTTATCAATTGAGCTGAGAGATGGAATTCAAAACTTATCTAAAATAACTGGTCAAGAATTAACAGAGGAACTTCTAGATAATATTTTTTCTAAGTTTTGTATTGGTAAATAAATTTGAGTTAAATTACATAGTGATATATAGTTGATTCTCTAACTTCAGTTTAATTTTTATTAATTAATTATTTCTTAGTTTAGTGGATTTAAATACTCCAATAATAAGTAAAATCATTGATAATTGGATCGATGAAGATATAGGTAGGGGAGATCTTACAAGTTCCTCTATTACAGAAGAGAATGGTAATGCATATTGGATTGCAAAAGAAGAGGGTATATTCTGCGGGGTTGAAATTATAAAAGAAATTTTTAGAAAAATTGATTTAAAAATCAGTCCAAAATTTAATATCTCTGATGGAGATCAATTTGTTAAAGATCAAAAACTCTTAGAAATATATGGGCCTTCAAAAAGTTTGCTAGCTAGTGAAAGAATAAGCTTAAATATAGCAATGCATTTATCTGGAATATCAACATACACAAAGAATCTCGTAAATAAGTTAGAAGGTACAAATATAAAATTAGCAGATACTAGGAAAACGACTCCTGGCTTAAGAATATTTGAAAAATATGCATTCAAATGCGGAGGTGGAGTCAATCATAGAATGGGATTATACGATGCAGCTATGATAAAAGAAAATCACATTGCATGGACAGATAATCTTAATAATGCAGTAAAAAAAATTCGACTAAATTCGCCTTTTACAACTCATATCATAATTGAAGCTGAGAATATCGAACAGGCAAAAGAAGCAGTATTAGCAGGAGCAGATAGTGTCTTATTGGATGAACTTAGCCCTGAAATAATCAAAAAAAACGTTCAAGAATTAAGAGATTTATCAATGAATAGCTTAAAAAAAGAAGTAAATAAAAATTTGATAATAGAAGTTTCTGGAATTAACCCTGAAGAAATTAGTAAATATCTAATAAAAGGTATTGATTTGATTTCAACAAGTTCTTCAATCACCAAAAGTAATTGGATTGATTTGAGTATGCGTTATATTAATTAATTATATAGATAAATAATTGAATAATTAATGCTAATCATTTTTAAAGAATTAACAAAACAATTTGAACAATCTCTTTTAGATAGTCTTGAAAAAAATGATAAAAAAGGAGAATTCGAAATTCTTCGAAAAAATATAATTACACAATCATCAAAAGAGGAATTTGGTCATTATCAATGTAATGTTTGTTTAAGTTTATCTAAAATATATAAAAAGAACCCAAGAGATATTTCTAATGATTTTATTAACCTTTTAAATCAAAATATAAGCATATCAAAATTATGTAAGAGTCTAGAAATAGCTGGACCTGGATTTATAAATATAAAATTAAAAGATGAGGTTCTAATAAATGAAATAAAGTCAAATATTCAATGCAATAGGGCTGGGATACCTCTAATTAGAAAAAATTTAGATAGTGGTTTGTCCAATAAAGTTATTGTAGATTTTTCTAGTCCTAATATTGCTAAAGAAATGCATGTAGGGCATTTAAGATCAACAATAATAGGTGACTCAATATCTAGAATTTTCGAGTTAAGAGGTTATGAAGTATTAAGACTCAATCATGTAGGAGATTGGGGAACACAATTTGGCATGCTTATTACTCAGCTCAAAGATTTATATTCAAATGATCTAGAAGAAATAGGAAAGATCAAAATAAGTGATTTAGTTGAATTTTATAAAGAATCAAAAAAAAGATTTGATAACGAATCTGAATTCCAAAAAAGATCTAGAGAGGAAGTAGTTAAGTTACAAAGTGGAGATATTAAATCGATTAAAGCTTGGAAATTATTATGTGATCAATCAAGGAAAGAATTTGATGAAATCTATAAAAATTTAAAAATAAAAATAGAAGAAAGAGGTGAATCTTTTTATAATCCCTTCTTAAAATCAGTTATTGATGATTTGAATTTAGAAAAAATATTAGTAGAAGATCAAGGAGCAAAATGTGTATTTTTAGATGGGATGACTAATAAAGAAGGGAAACCTTTACCGCTAATTATTCAAAAAAAAGATGGGGGTTTTAATTATGCCACTACAGATCTTGCTGCTATAAGATACAGATTCAATAAACCTCCTAATGGCGATAATGCTTCAAGAATTATTTATGTAACTGATCATGGGCAAGCAAATCATTTTGCTGGAGTTTTTCAAGTTGCAAAAAAAGCAAAATGGATCCCAGCGAATTGTCAAGTAGACCATGTCCCTTTTGGGTTAGTTCAAGGAATTGATGGCAAAAAACTAAAGACAAGAGAAGGTGAAACAATACGCCTAAAAGATTTATTAAATGAAGCAGTTAGAAGAGCAAAAGAAGATTTATTGAAAAGATTAGAAGATGAAGATCGTTATGAGACTGAAGAGTTTATAGCAAATACTTCAAGAATTATTGGATTAGGAGCTGTTAAGTATGCAGATTTAAGTCAAAATAGGATTACCAATTATCAATTTAGTTTTGATAAAATGCTTTCCCTAAATGGTAATACTGCTCCTTATTTGTTATATACACTTGTAAGAATTTTAGGAATTAAAAGAAAAAATAATTTTGTTTATGACTCTAAAGATTTTCAGTACATAAATTATGAACATAAATCTGAGTGGAAACTTATCAGAAAATTACTTAAGTTCGATGAAGTCATAATTTCTATTGAAAAAGACTTAATGCCAAATAGATTATGCAATTATCTGTTCGAGCTATGTCAGACTTTTAATAGATTCTATGATCAAGTTCCAATCCTCAAAGAAGAAAAAAATATAAAAATTTCTAGGCTTAATTTATGTGACCTAACTGCAAAAACACTAAAATTAAGCTTAGAGCTTTTAGGAATTGAAACTTTAGAAAGAATGTAATGAATGATTTTGATCCATTAAATAATCTTTTCCCAAAACCAAGAGAAGAAATAATAAATATGCAGTCTTACTCTGCACCTTTAGAAAATAGAAGAAATTTACTCCGCTTAGACTTTAATGAAAATACTCTAGGTCCAAGTCCTAAGGTTCTAGAGGCATTACAAGCGATAAAATTAGATGAGATTTCAATTTATCCAGAATATAATTTTTTAAAAAAATTTTTATGTGATAAATATCTTGATTCAAGAAAATTTGGTAATGATGAAATCGGAATTTTCAATGGAGCAGATGCAGCAATAAATGCAATTTTCAATTGCTTTGGAGAAAAAGATCAAATATTTCTAACAACAAATCCAACTTTTGGTTACTATTCTCCTTGTGCAGAAATCCGAGGAATGAAAAAAATAAGTTGTTCTTACGTTGGAGAAAATTTTCTATTTCCCATCGAAGAATTTAGGGAAAAAATAATAAAGCATAATCCAAAGTTAATATTTATTTGCAATCCAAATAATCCAACAGGAACTGTTCTAAGCTCTCATGAAATAATTAATTTAGCCAATATCAATAAAGATTCATTAATAGTTGTTGATGAACTATATGAAAAATTTAATGGAGATAGTCTTCTTGAATCGATAGATTTTAAAAAGAATAAAAATATACTAATAATCCAATCTCTTTCAAAAACTGCAGGTCTAGCTGGTTTAAGAATAGGTTTTACTTTTGGCAATAAAAATTTAATTCAGTACATTAATAAAGTTACAGGACCATATGATGTAAACAGCTTTGCTATAACAGCTGCATTAGCAGCACTTAAAGACAAATCATATATTGATAATTATGTTTTAGAAGTAAAAAAGGCGAGGGAATGGATTTTAAATAAATTTAAATCAACAAAAATCAGAACTCACTTTAGTGGAGGTAATTATTTCTTAATTTGGCCCAAAAAAGATCCTAAAATCTTAATACAACAGATGAGAGAAAAAGGTATTCTTATTAGAAGTATGGAAAACAAAAAAGATATCGGTAATTCTATAAGGGTTAGTATTGGAACTAAAGAACAAATGATTTTTTTCTGGGACAATTACAAGATATTAGATTTAAAAAATTAATTACTGAAAATATAAATTGTATTTTGATCGATTCTTTTAGGTTTTATTTGAAAATCTTTTCCAACATATTTTACTTTAAAATCTTTCATATTTTCGATAAATAAATCAGCATTTGAGAAATCACATTCTTTATTAATTTTTTTGCCGCGTTCAAAGTGAACAGGAATAACTACATTAGGTTTTAGAAGCTTAACTATTTTTGAAGCTTCTTTACCATTGTAAGATTTTATTCCTCCTCCAATTGAAATAAACAATATATCTGGAGCAGACAAAATAATTTGACTGTTTATATCAATATCACCAGCAGCTCCTCCCATATGAACAATTTTAAGGTCATTCTGCTCCCAACTCCAAACAGTTGCCATCCCAAATCTTCTTCCATCTACTCTGTCATGTGGTACAGAAATTCCATTTAATAAAATATCCTCAAATTGATAGATTCCTGGCTCAACGAACATTAATTGATCATTAGGGTTATATCCTTCATCTGGAAGCCTAGAACTAGCCAAAATAAAATCTACGTTGACTTCTTTTGGCTCTTTTAAATTACTTGCACAACCTATTGCTTTAAAGGGATTTATAAGAATAGATTTATCTGCATTAGTAATTAAAAAACTACTATGTCCCAAACTTTTTATTCCTAAGTTCCTTGCCAATAATGAGGTAGGTAAAAAAGAGCTAACTAATATCAAAAATAAAAAGTTTTTAATTTGAGAAATCATAATATTATTTTTTTTTATTTTACTTTTGTTCAGCCATTTTTAGAAAATTACTAATTAATTTATGACCAAATTGCGTCAACACACTTTCAGGATGGAACTGTACCCCATGTAAATGTTTATATTCTTTATGAGAGATAGCCATAATTGTTGAGTCTTCTAAAGTCGCAGTTATGTCGAAACAAGATGGTAAAGAACTTGAATCAACTATAAGACTATGGTATCTAGTAGCCACAAATGGAGTCTCGATATCTTTAAACAATCCTTTTTGATTATGAAATATTTTGGATGTCTTGCCATGCATAAGTTCTTTCCCAACTATAACCTTACCTCCAAAAGCTTGGGCCAAAGCTTGATGACCTAAACAAACTCCCAAGGTCGGAATATTTTTAGATAATTTTTTTAGAATTGGCAGACAAATTCCAGATTGATCTGGATTACCTGGACCTGGAGATAAGAGAATTCCACCAGGATTTAGTTTGATAATTTCTTCTAAAGTAATTTCATCATTTCTTTTAACTATTAATTCTTTAGTTATTTCATGCTCAACTGAAAGTTCTCCTAAATATTGAACAAGGTTATAAGTAAAACTATCGTAATTATCAATAACAAGAAACATATTTATATGGATTTAAAATAACAACTTTATTTTAGGAACAAAGATATATACAGCAATAATAACAGAATTAATGGAAGCTAATAATACTGCTCCTGCAGAAGTATCTTTTGAAATTTTAGCCAAAAAACTAAATTCTTTTTTCACTACTAAATCAACAATTGATTCAATAGATGTGTTCAATATTTCTAATATTAAAACAGACATTATTGTTGCAATCAAAATAACATAATTACTTAGACTAATTTTTAGTAAAAAACCAATTATTAAACTTGCAACTGCAAAAATTAATTGAATTTTAAAATTTCTTGAAGTTTTTAATACATAACTAATACCACTGAAAGCATACTTAAAACTTATAAATACATTACTAGAAGTTTTGTATGATTCTTTTCTATTTTCTAAATAGTTTATTTTTTTTTCCATTTATTTTTAATCTAATCGAGTAATTAAATATTCTTGGAAATTTAACATATTTTCTAAATCATGCTCATTATTATGTTCCCATCCCAAAAGATGTAAAAATCCATGACTAGCCAACCAGATCATCTCTCTATAGATTGAATGTTTATATTCATAAGATTGCTCAAGTGCCATCTCTAATGATATAAAAATATCTCCCAACTCTATATGATCTAAATTATTTAGAGATGGATCAGAAATAATTGGAAAAGATAGAACATCAGTTGGACCATTTTTTTGCATCCATTTCTTATTCAAAGAAGCAATTTCTTGATTAGATATTATCTGTAAGCCTAATGAAAAAGATTTTTTTTCAAAAATATAATTTGGTAATTCATAATCCTCTTTTTTTAATATAGTATTTATCCAAGATAAAAAAACTTTCTCCCAAAAAATATATTCAAAAATAAGATGAGTTTTAGTATCTTTTAACTTATTTGAAAATTGGGAGAAATCATTACATTGAAAAACCAAATCTAAATTTATTTCAGAAATAATTTTTTCTTTCATACATTCTTAAACTGGAATATTGGGCTTACCTATTGTGGCCACAAGTATTAATATCCCAATTAAAACTAGAAAGGTTATTGAAAAATGAGAAATACTTTTTGAGCCTTTCCTTACCATATTTCTCATAGCAAGCTTTATAAAGCTTGGAGGAGAAACTTTTTTTTCTAAAATTTCGTTTTTATTTTCCATTAGTTATTCAATAGATTCATTAGAAGAAATATTCATACGTAATAATTCATGAATAAATGGGTCAAGTCCACCATCTAAAACACTATCTAACTCGTTAGTCTCCTGCATAGTCCTAAGATCTTTTACCATTTGATAGGGATGGAAAACATAATTTCTTATTTGATTGCCCCATGCAGCTTCCACAATATCACCTTTAATATCAGCGACTTCAGCAGCTCGTTGTTCTTTAGCAATCACTAATAGTTTAGACTTTAAAAGTAACATAGCTTTTTCTTTATTTTGTAATTGAGATCTTTCTTGAGTACATCTTACTGAAATCCCTGAAGGCAAATGAACAATTCTCACTGCTGTTTCTACTTTATTAACATTTTGTCCTCCAGCTCCACCGGATCTACTCGTTGTAATTTCTAAATCTTTTTCAGGTATATCAAGTGAAATATTATTATCTAATTTTGGCATAACCTCTACCCCAGCAAAGCTGGTTTGTCTTTTGCCATTGGCATTAAAAGGAGAAATTCTTACTAATCTATGAGTTCCTTTTTCATGTTGCAGATAGCCATATGCATATTTTCCATCAATTTCAAACGTTACACTTTTAATACCTGCTTCTTCTCCTTGAGATAATTCATTAATGACAAGGCTCATTTGATTATTATCGGCCCATCTAGAGTACATTCTTAATAATATCTCTACCCAATCCTGCGCATCTGTTCCACCCGCACCTGCGTTAATAGAAACTACTGCCCCTTCCTTATCGTATTCACCACATAACAATCTTTCAAATTCCCATTTATCCAAATTCTCTCTTAATTTCTTTAATCCCAACTGCGATTCTAAAATCATTTCCTCTTCTGGTTCTAGAGAATAAAGCTCAAGAGAGGCATTAGCATCAGAAATAAAAGTTTTCCATTTATCTAACAATTCGAGTTGTGCTTTGACATCATCAAGGATTAACATTTGCTTTTTAGCTTCTTCTTGATTATCCCAAAATTTAGGCTGAGCAGAAATTTGCTCTAACTCTTTCCTTTTCGATTTTAATCTTGGAACGTCAAAGACAATCCTGAGCATTACCCAGGCGCTCTGTTAGTTCCGAAAGATCTTTTTTGAAATCTGTAATATCTATCAAAATAGAATTTAATCGTTATTTATAATCTAACAAGCACTTTTGTTTAATAGTATAAACTAAGTATTATTTTAAAAAAATGTCCAAAGTTGAAATTTATACTTGGCAATATTGCCCATTCTGTATTCGAGCAAAATCACTACTCAAGAAAAAAAATGTAAATTTTACAGAATATAAAATAGATGGCGACGAAGATGCCAGAGCATTGATGATTGAAAGAGCTGATGGTAGAAGAACATTACCACAAATATTTATAGATAATGAGGGTATCGGAGGCTGCGATGATCTCTACGCATTAGAAAATGAAAATAAATTAGAAGCATTATTAAACTAGATCTTATGAAATTTCTATTCGTAATAGATCCAATTAAAAATATAAATCCCTTAAAAGATTCAACTGCTGCTTTAATGCAAGCATCATCAAAAAAAAATATTGAAATCTGGAGTTGTACTCCTCAAGACCTGGAAGCTAGAGGTGATGAAGTATGGGCATCTTCCGTAAAAGTTGAAGTAATTCCATGGATTTCTTTCAAAGAGAATGATTGCATACCTCTCGCCGAATTTAATTGCATTTGGATGAGAAAAGATCCTCCTGTAAATGAGGCTTATTTATATGCAACCCATCTTTTAGAAGTTGCCGAAAGAAAAGGAGTAAAAGTAATAAACAAACCCTCATCGTTAAGAGCGTGGAATGAAAAGCTAGGTGCTTTAAGATACAGCCACTTAATGGCACCTACAATAGTTGCGAGTAAGGTAAAAGATCTTATTAATTTTGCAAATATAAATAATGAAGTAGTTATAAAACCTCTAGGAGGAAAAGGTGGTCAAGGTGTTATAAGGATAAATAAAAATTCTCCAGGAATTAAATCAATCATTGAATTAATCACTTCTCAAGAAGAATTACCCGTTATGATGCAAAAATTTATTCCTGAAGTCATAGAGGGTGATAAAAGAATAATTATCGTAAACGGAGAAGCAATTGGATCAATAAATAGGATTCCTCAAGGAGGCGATTTTAGGAGTAATTTAGCGATGGGAGGCAAGGCCGAACCCACATTATTAACAGAAAAAGAAAAAAGTATCTGCTCAGAATTATCTCAACACTTCAAAGATGAGGGTTTATTTTTTGTAGGTATTGATGTAATAAATGGAATGCTTAGCGAGATTAATGTAACCAGTCCAACAGGTTTAAGAGAAATAGAAAATTTATCCAATAAAAATGTTTCAGAGGAAGTTATTGAAAAATTAGTAGAAATTATCTAGGGTTTTTAGCGCAAAATATCTGTTTTACTATAGATTCAAATTTTAATTTAATCTCATCTATTTCTTTCTCTAAAACGGAGCCAGAAACTATACCTGAACCTGCAGTAAATTCAATATTTTCTTCAATACATCTTGCGCCTCTTATTGCCAAAAGAAATGAAGCATTGCCTGATGAATCAACCCAACCCATTGGAGAAGCATAATTTCCTCTAGGAAAAGACTCAAGAGTGTTTATCCAGTCCAATGCTGCATTTTTTGGGTATCCACAAACAGCTGGAGATGGATGTAAATTTTTAAGCAATTCAAAAGGACAAATATTTTCAACTTTAGAGAAAATGAGTGTTTGCAAATGAGAAATATCTCCAAATGAATTTACCTTGATATCACTTTTTTTAAAGTTTGTTATTTTTGAAACTTCTAAACATTTAATCAAATGTTGTATTACATAATTATGTTCCTTTAAGTCTTTAGTACTTTTTAGGAGTTTCTTAAAATTTGAATTAGTAGAGATAGTTCCAGCAAGAGCCTCTAAAGTTAAATTTGGTTTAGAGAAAGAAAATAATTTTTCTGGAGATGCTCCAAACAAAATATCCTTACTATTCCTTTTCCAAACGTATCTACATGTATTTGGTTGCTTCTTTTTAAATCTTTTTAAAATTTCTACTAAATCTAATTTATTTTTAAGTTTTATTTTAATCCTATTCGCTAAAACTATCTTTTCGAGGATATCTTTCTCTACTAATTGAATTCCTCTATTTACTACTTTTTTCATATTTGTTTTAGAAGTTTCTAAGGAGCGTGAGAAATCATCAATAAAAGAGGAATCAAAACTAGTTTTTAAGCCAGATGATTTTATTAATTCTGAGCCAGAATTAATAACTTGATTTCTAATTGTCCATATTTCTTCAATTAATGTTCTTAATGATGATTTACCTTCAACATGACCATTGATTCTTAACCAGCAATTCTTGCCACTTTTAGTAATTAATATTTTTGGCAAAATTGCTTCCAAACTTGGGATATCTGAAGGTAAATTCTTATTATTCAAATTTTCAGAGAAAGAAAATAAATAAATTATTTTTGAAAGTGCAGAATTATGCGATTCATTAGTTAAGTTAATTAAATTTTTAAAATTCTCAGAATTAAACTCTTTTGCTACCTCAAATCTTTTTGGGCCATCCAGAGTAACATATTTACACTTCTCGAAAGCTATATATGAAATGCCATCAGATTCCTCCCAAAATGAAGAAAACGGATATTGATTTATTAACAATTCATAAACTTGAAATAAATCAATACAAGGAATCTCAACACAAATACTTACTAATCCAGAATTTTCAACTTTCTTATCGAAAGAGGAAAATACATCTTTTAAAAAATCTGTTAAGTTTAAATCATTTTTCATTACTTATTGAAAATAACTAAAAATGATGCAATAAAGTAAAAAATGTAACTCAATTTATAAACTACATCCAATAATTATCTAATTTTGCGTGTTAATTAAAAATGGACGAAGATAAAAAAAAATTATGGAAAAAAGCAATAAAATGGCCTCTTTATTCTGTGGCCATACTTCCAGTTTTAATAACAGGGGCTTACTTGCTCAATCAATATGAAGAGGTAAAAATTTATAATTTAATTTCATTTACTTTAGCTGCAATTTTGATATTACTTTGGGAAAATCTTACTAATGATTTATACGACGCAGAAACAGGAATCGATGAATTTAAATTCCATTCAATTGTAAATCTTGTAAAAAATAAAAAAATAATTTCATTTATTGCATATACATCTTTAGTTATTGGTTTATTAATAATTTTAATTATTTCAGTATCAACAAGTATAAACATTTTTATTTTGGTGGCAGCTTGCTGCTTCTTAGGATACTTATATCAAGGTCCTCCTTTTAGATTAGGCTATCAAGGTTTAGGAGAACCATTATGCTGGCTAGCATTTGGACCTTTTGCGTACTCTGCAGTCTTAATTGCGTTAAATCCGTCTAATATTTACTTCGAAGATATTCCATGGAAAGTTTCTTTATTACTTGGTTCAGGACCTTCCTTGGCAACAACTCTTGTGTTATTTTGTTCTCATTTTCATCAAATTTCTGAAGATAAAAAGCATGGGAAAAATTCACCTTTAGTTCGCTTAGGGGCAAAAAAAGGTTCTCAATTTGTGCCTTGGATAATTTTTACAATATATATTTTTCAACTTTTCACAATAGTTTATGGATTTATTCCAGTTTTTTGCATCCTTTATTTGATTAGTTTCCCTCAAGCAACAAGACTTATAAATTTATTAAAATCTTCGTATGCAAAACCTTCTGTAATAAAAAATTGCAAATTCATCGCAATAAAATTTCAAACTCTTAATGGAATTGGTTTAATCACAGGATTAATATTTAATTACTTGCTAAATAAATGAACTTAATATTTCAAAAAAAATCTTATAGCTTTAAGTTATCGGCCAAAGTAGAAAATTCTAAAACCAATTACCATACAAAATCGGGTTGGATAATTAAATTAATAAGTAATGATCAAAAAATAGGGTTTGGAGAAGTTTCACCTCTACATAAAAAAGACTTAAAAAAGTGTGCGAAACAACTAGATATGATCCCTGAGTATGTAGAAGTATTTAATTTATCTGAGCAAATAAATATTTTTCACCCATGCATTCAATCTGCAATAAATTCTGCACTAGCTGAAATAAATGGAAAAATAATTTTTAAAGAAAACTACTACTTTGATGAAATTGGTAAAACAGCCATATTGTTAAATCATGAAAATGTAGTTTCAGATCTAAATGAAATTAAAAAAAGACAATCTAATATTGGGAAATCAGTAACTATAAAATGGAAAGTAGCATTAAAAAATAATCATGAGGAAGAAGCAAGCTTAGAAGAAATTTTAAGCCTAATAGGTAATAATATTAAGTTAAGAATAGATGCTAATGGTTCTTGGGGAAGAGAGATAGCTAATAGATGGGCTGATATTTTGAAAGATAATAAAAATATAGATTGGTTAGAACAACCTCTATGTGTTGATGATATTGATGGGCTGACAGAACTAAACAAAAAAATTCCAATAGCTTTAGACGAATCACTTTTAAAATTTCCAACTTTGATTGATGAGTGGAAGGGTTGGCAAATTAGAAGGCCTTCTCAAGAAAATAATCCAGTTAAACTTTTAAGAGAATTAGAAAATAAAAAAGCTTTAATATCTATAAGTACCTCATTTGAAACTGGAATAGGAAAGAGATGGCTCCACCATTTATCTTCTCTACAATTACAAGGACCAACGCCAAAAGTTCCTGGTTTAGCAATGAATAAATTCCCTAATTCGTTTCTATTTTTAAATGAAGCAAGCAAGATATGGGATCAACTATGAAAAATAAAATTCATACTATTGAAGTTGAAAATAACGAAACTCAATCTGTAGAAAAAATTATTGAAAAAATTAGAGAGAATAAAATTATTTATGTAAAAAACAAATTTTATGAAGACAAAGATGTATTAGATTCAATTACTGAAAATGGGCCAGCAATTATCTTAAACAGTAGTGGGAGTTCTGGAAAACCGAGACAATGTTTTCACCATTTAAATAATCTTATATTATCTGCAACTACATCAGGTCAATGGCTAATAGAGCAAGGATTTGAATTACAAAACTGCTTAATTTTAAATACTTTACCCCTGAACCATATAAGTGGATTAATGCCAATTTTTAGAAGTCAAACTTGGGGATGTGATTATATTAATATTTCTCCAAATTTGATAAAAAAAACTCGAGAACTTTTACTTTTCACAATTAAATTTAAAAAGAACAAAAAACACTTGATTACGTCATTAGTACCTACCCAATTACAAAGACTTTTAGCTCAAAAAGATGGAATTAGTTGGCTAAAAATTTTTGATCTAATTTGGGTGGGTGGAGCTTCAATTTCAGACGAAACTGCAGAACAATGTATAAAAGAAAAAATAAAATTAGCACCTTGTTACGGCTCAACTGAAACAGCAGCAATGGTTACGAGTTTAAAGCCAAAAGAATTTTTAATGGGTTTTAAAAATGTTGGAGAAATACTACCTGATACAAAAATAAGAATTAACGCACAAGGATTAATCGAAATAAAATCAGCCAGAATTGGAATCGAAATAATCGATTCTTTAAAAACTGAAAATTTCAAAAATAAAAATGGGTGGTGGCAAACAAGTGATTTAGGCGAAATTAAGCAAATCAATAATTCTTACTATTTAAAATTTGTTGGAAGAAGTGATAATGCCTTTAATTCAGGAGGAGAAGTTGTTTTCCCTGAAGTAATTGAATCTAGATTAAATGATTTCATTATGAAAGAAAATATCCCAATTAATAAATTCAATATTTTGCAAGTATCTAACAAATTATGGGGAAATAAAATTAAAGTAATAGTTGAATTTAGAGAACTTACAAATGATAAAAATATTGAAATTTCTTTAAATTTATTAAAAAAATTTTCTCAAAGTTGGCCTAAACATGAAAAGCCTGAAAAGTGGATTGTTAAAAACAAAAATAGCATTACAGAAAAAATGAACTATAAATTTAAAAAATAATAATCAGCATTCTTTTAAATTTGTACTCACATTAGAAGCCTCTATCCATCTTTCTAGCTGATCGGGAATTTCTATTTTATTTCTTGAATCAACATTTAAAGAACAGTGTATAATTTTCCCTTCGGCTACTTTATTTCCATTTTTTATAAAAAAGCTATTTACTTGGAACAAATGAGTATTAATTTTATGAGGGGTAATTTTTACTTTTAATAAATCTCCAATTTTTATAGGCGCATGAAAGTTTGCTTCACAATTTACTATTGGAAAAATAATTTGACTTTTACGTATAGAAAAATCTGGAAAAATATCATGACAAGGGATCCCATAGATTTCAATACTTTCTTCCCAAGCTTCATGCGACCATTTTAATAAGTTATGAAAATGAATTACACCTGCAGAATCACAATCACCAAACCTTACCTTCTTCTGCAATATTAACCAGTCAGAGGGTTTCATTTAAAGAAATTATCTATCAACAGATCCCATAATGACATCTATTGAACCAAGGATTGCCATAATATCAGCGATTTTGGCACCTTTAAGAATATGAGGCAATATTTGCAGATTATTTAAATCAGCTGCTCTGATTTTAAATCTCCATGGGGTAACTTCATTATTTCCTTGAATAAATACACCTATTTCTCCTTTGCCGGACTCTAATCTTGTATATAATTCTCCGTTAGGAATTTTAAAAGTTGGAGCAACCTTCTTAGCTACATATTGATAGTCGATACCAAATATTTCACTTTTCTTATCTTCAGTCGCCATTCTTTGAGCTTCTAAATTTTCTGTTGGACCTCCTGGAATCATTTTGCAGGCTTGGCGAATGATGCTTAGTGATTGTCTCATCTCTTCAACTCTTACTCGATATCTCGCATAACAATCTCCTTCTTTTTCCGAAGCGATCTGCCAATCAAAATCGTCATAACATTCATAACTATCGACTTTCCTTAAATCCCAGGAAACTCCAGAAGCTCTAAGCATTGGCCCAGACAAAGACCAATTAATTGCCTGGTCTCTTTGTATTGTTCCCAGACCTTCAATTCTTTTTCTAAAAATTGGATTATTTGTAATTAATTTTTCGTATTCATCTATCTTAGGACCAAACCAATCGCAAAAGTCTATACATTTTTCTAACCATCCGTATGGGAGATCACATGCGACACCGCCTATCCTAAAGAAATTATTATTTATTAGCCTTTGTCCAGTAGCAGCTTCCCAGAGATCATAGATCATCTCTCTTTCTCTAAAAATATAGAAAAATGGAGTTTGAGCTCCTACATCTGCTAAAAAGGGACCAAGCCATAAAAGATGATTAGCAATACGATTAAGTTCGAGCATAAGAACTCTGATGTAACTAGCTCTTTTGGGAACTGGAATATTAGCTAATCTTTCAGGAGCATTTACTACAATAGCTTCATAAAACATTCCTGCTGCATAATCCATTCTGCTTACATAAGGGACATACATTACATTTGTTCTATTTTCAGCTATCTTTTCCATTCCTCTATGTAAATATCCAATTACTGGCTCACAATCAATGACATTCTCACCATCAAGAGTTACAACTAACCTTAAAACCCCATGCATTGAAGGATGGTGAGGGCCAAAATTGACCACCATTGGTTCTGTTCTAGTCTCTAGCTGAGCCATTCGAAATTTAACTTCTAAACAAATCTTAGTCGAAAGTTATGCAAACTGACCTATCTGATTCATCTTTTTTCAATCATCAATCAGTTATGACAGATGAGATTATGGCCTCATTAGAGCATTACCCACTTATACATAACAATCAACTTAAGGGAATAGACGCAACTTTAGGCGGAGGCGGGCACTCTTATCATTTATTGAGAAAATATTCGGATTTAAATATAATTGGACTTGATCAAGATCCATTCGCAAGAAAATCAGCATTAAAAAAACTTGATGAATTTAAAAGTAGGATTGATATAAGGGCTTCAAATTTTGCGGATTTTGTACCAAAAGAAAAAGTTTCTTTTGTGATTGCAGATCTTGGAGTAAATAGTAACCAACTTGATGACCCTAAAAGAGGATTTAGTTTCCAAAAAGATGGTCCGCTTGATATGCGCATGAATCCTTTGCTTGATATTGATGCAGAGAAATTAATTGAGGTTTTAAATGAAAAAGATCTAGCTAACCTAATCTATAAATATGGAGATGAGAGATTATCAAGAAAGATTGCTAGGAAAATAAAATTGGATTTGAAGGAAAATGGAAAATATTCTGGGACAAAAGAGTTAGCTTACTCTATCGCAGGCTGCTTCCCACCAAAACAAAGATATAAAAAAATACATCCAGCAACAAGAACATTTCAAGCACTAAGAATTGCTGTTAATAAAGAAATTGAAGTATTAGAAAAATTTTTGCAAGTTGTACCTGAATGGCTTTTGCCAGGGGGTATTATTTCTGTTATTAGTTTTCATTCTCTTGAGGATAGGTTAGTTAAAAGTTGTTTTAAGAATGATCAAAGACTAAAAAACCTGACAAAAAAGCCAATAACGCCTTCCGAACAAGAAGTCGAACTTAATAAAAGAGCTAGAAGTGGAAAATTAAGAATTGCTCAATTAAAGTAAAAGCCAATAATTTCTATCGTAATGATCTGATTGTATTTGTAAGAATATGAATTGCTTGTTTTATATCTTTTGAATTAGTACTTAATCCAATACTTAACCTTATTGAAGATTCTGCTTCTTTAAGAGATCGACCTAAGGCTAGTAAAACATGAGATGGTTCGCCACTACTACATGCAGATCCAGTAGAACAAATTATTTTAGATTTTAAAAGTTTATGAAACTTTGCTCCGTTTAAATCCAATACAGTCAAATTTAAATTGTGAGGTAATCTTTTTTCTATGGAGCCATTAATTAATAAACCAGAATTATTTTTTAACAAACCCTCTAAAAGGTTATTTCTATAAAAAAGTAATTTCTCAGCATTATTTTTTTGATTAACAACTGCTATCTCTATTGCTTTAGCAAAGCCAACTACTAAAGGAAGAGGTAATGTGCCAGACCTAAGACCATATTCCTGACCTCCTCCAACAATTAAAGGCTCAAGATTAATTTCTTCATCAATCAAAAGAAGTCCTATCCCTTTAGGGCCGTATATTTTGTGAGAACTCATCGTTATCATGTTTACATCTGATAAAAGATTGTCTAAAGCCATATAACCTAAACATTGTGCAAAATCAGAGTGAAATGTTATTTCTCTCGATTTACATATCTTTGAAATATTTTCTATGGGTTGAATAACTCCTATTTCGTTATTTGCCAACATGACACTAACCAGAAATGTATCTTCTCTTATTTTTTTTTTGAATTGTTCTTCTGAAATTAAGCCATCTTTCTCAGGATTAATTTCTGTAACCATAAATCCCTCTTTTTTTAGTTGGTTTAAGGGCTCCAAAACAGCTTTATGCTCTGTTTTTAAGGTAATAATATGTCCATAATTTCCTGTTTTTTTATAGAAATTTCTAGCAAAACCCAATAAGGCTAAGTTATTAGATTCAGTTGCCCCACTTGTAAAAATAACTTTTTTATTCTTAAGAAATAAACTTTGTTCTATTTTTTCTCTTGAGGCTTCCAATATAGCGCTTGCATTAATCCCCGCCAAATTAGATTTATTTGCAGGGTTAGAAAATATCTCACTCCAAAAAGGTTTCATAGAATCAACGACATCTTTAGAGCAAGGAGTCGAAGATTGATAGTCTAGTAGTATGGGAGTTGATAGCATTATGTTTAGTATATAAAATTCTGTTTATTACTAGAAAATCAAATTAAAGAATTAAAAAAATGAATGTAATTAATCAAATAAATAATGAATCGGTAAGAAAATCAAGAATTTTATTAGTTGATGATGAGCCTGGTTTAAGAACAGCTGTTAAAACATTTCTAGAAGATGAAGGCTTTGAAATATTTATTGCAGTTGATGGAGAGGATGGTTGGGAAAAAGCTCAAACAGTCTTCCCCGATTTGATAATTAGCGATGTTATGATGCCTCGAGCCAACGGTTATGCTTTATTAGAAAAAATTAGAGAAGATGAAAAATTAGGAGGAACTCCAGTAATTTTTCTAACTGCAAAAGGAATGACCCTAGACAGAACAGAAGGTTATCTTGCAGGAGTTGATGATTATATTTCCAAACCTTTCGATCCCGATGAATTAGCTGCAAGAGTCAAAAATGTAATCAACAGACAAGAACGATTATTAAAAGAAGCGGCAAGATTCGCAGATATTGACGTAAGCAAAATGGCAAAACAAATTACTGAAATAAAATCTATGCTCACAGACCAAAACCAAACTAATCCAGAAAATAAAGTAAATCTTCCTAGTTTCACTCCTAGAGAAGCAAGTGTGCTTCAACTAGTAGCAGAGGGACTGATGAACAAAGAAATTGCAAGACAGCTTGAAACATCTATTAGAAATGTTGAGAAATATGTAAGTAGACTTTTTATCAAAACAGGTACATCTAGCCGAACAGAATTAGTTCGTTATGCACTTGAAAATCATTTAGTAAAATAAATTATTTAATTTTTTCGAATTCAATTAGTTTTGAAAAATAAAAAGGAGCTTGATTTAATTTCTTTTTAACAACTTTAAATCCTCTTTCTTTAGCAGCATTGATAATACCCTTTTCTTTCAATGTATATGCTCTTGTAGTTTTACTTGGCCCAGGAAATAATTTTCCAATATTTTTTAGAACAGCAAGAACTGGCGTATAAGGAGCAAAGCTAACGATTAGTTTTTCTTTGCTTAAATCGCATAGATGTTGGACCATTTCTTCTGCGACCGGTTGAGGATAATGAATAAATACATCCAAACAAACTACAACATCAAATAAACCTTTTAATTTTTCCAGATCACAGACTTCATATTTTATTTTACCTTGACTCAAACCTAATTCATGAATGCGTTTTTTTGTTTCTTTAATCATTTCAGAAGAAATATCGCTCACCTGTAGTTCTTTTATACCGAGTCTTAATAAAGGTATGGAAAGACTTCCTACACCACAGCCTGCATCACAATAACTTTTTTTTGTTAGTTCAGGATAATTTTTGATGTATGAGACTACATCATCTACAGTTTTTTGATGTCCTTTCCTAATATTTTTCTGAACTGTATTAATTTCATCAGATTTGCTATAAATTTTATTCCATCTTTCAAAGCCAGTACCATTAAAATACTCTCTTACTTCACTTTTTTCGATAATCTTATTTGATGTCATTGTATTCTTTGAAAATTTATTCTTTTTATACTAACTAACTGGCGTCAAATTAATTGCACGCCATTATAGGAAAGAATTGATTTGTTATTTTGTCAGAATTGAATTCTAAAGATATTTATAAAATTGCTGTCGTAATGGGTAGTGATTCAGATCTAAAAACATTGAAACCAGCCGTTGATATTTTAAGAGAATTTGGAATAAAAACTGAAGTTTGCATACTTTCTGCACATCGAACACCTATTGAAATGATGGAATATGCAAAAAATGCAGAATCAGAAAACATAAAAGTAATAATTGCCGGCGCTGGGGGGGCTGCTCATCTTCCAGGAATGCTGGCATCCATAACTTGCATTCCCGTAATTGGCGTACCAGTAGAGAGTAAGGCACTTAAGGGTATTGACTCTCTTTTATCAATCGTTCAAATGCCCGCTGGAATTCCAGTTGCAACAGTTGCAATTAATGGAGGTCAGAATGCTGGATTATTGGCAATAGAGATGATCAGTTTATTTGATGAATCCATAAAGAAAAATTTGAAAGAATTCAGAGAAAATCTACATTCACAGGTAAGAACTAAAAATAGTAAGTTATCAAATATTGGACCTGACAATTATCTTCAAAATAAATGAACTAATATTTTTCTATTAAGCCTTGTTAAGAAAGTTTTCTTTTTTAAGGTAATTAATAATTTTTTCAACGGAATCATTTAAATCTAACGAACCTGTATCAACAACAATTTCGGGATTAAGAGGAGCTTCATATGGACTAGAAATCCCTGTGAATTCTTTAATTTCACCCAAACGAGCTTTCTTATAAAGACCTTTAGTATCCCTATTTTCGCAAACTGTGATATCAGCAGCACAATAAACTTCAATGAAATCCTTAGATCCAATAATTTTTCTCACCTTATCTCTATCGCTAATAAATGGCGAAACGAATGCCGTAATAGTTATTATCCCAGCATTCATAAATAAATTCGCAACTTCGCCAATTCTTCTTATATTTTCTTCTCTATCTTCATCCGAAAAACCAAGATCTTTACATAAACCGTGTCTAATATTATCTCCATCCAACACATAAGTCGAAAAACCATCCAAGTGTAAAACTTCATTTAAAGCGTTGGCCAAAGTACTTTTACCAGAACCAGATAAACCTGTAAACCAGATAACCATACCTTTATGACCTCTCATCTTCTCTAACTTTTCTCTATCAATAGTTAAGTTGTGCCACTTTATATTGGTTGACTTTGTTTGATTTTGTTCTTTCATTTTTTACTTCGTCAAAATTAAAAACCTATCCTAACCCTTGCTTCATAAATTATGAAATCCCTCTTTACGAAGAAACTCAATTGATTTCGATACCATATCACCCTGTAACTGGATATTTCTATCAATTAATGTTCCTCCAGTCCCACAAAAAACTTTAATTTTTTTGAGTAATTCTTTTAATAAGATTTCATCCTCAGTGCCTAAACCTTTAATTAAAGTTATAGTCTTTCCCTTTTTACCTTTTTTTTGTTTTGAAATATTTATTTTTGATCTTTTATTAAAAATATCTACCTTTTCTGTTTCTTCAGATTTCTTTTCTTGATTATCAAATTCGATCCAATTCTTTTTTCCCATTATTTTCAATATAATCTATAGTTAGTTAATACTTATTCTATAGAAAAAGTGGTAAGTACATTTTCTCGCAAAGATCAAAACTATAAAAATGACGATTTAAGTCAACCTTCCAAAGAGGGAAGATTTGGAAAATATGGTGGTCAATATGTTCCTGAAACGCTAATGCCCGCTCTTTTTGAGCTTGAAGAAGCTGCATCTAATGCATGGAAAGATAAACTATTTGTAGAAGAATTAAATCATCTACTTAAGACTTATGTAGGAAGAGAAACACCACTTTATGAAGCCAAAAGACTTACTGAACATTACAAAAATAAACAAGCAACTCCTAGAATATGGCTTAAAAGAGAAGATTTAAATCATACTGGGGCTCACAAAATTAATAATGCTCTTGGACAAGCTTTATTGGCAATAAGAATGGGCAAAAAAAGAATAATTGCAGAAACTGGAGCAGGTCAGCATGGAGTTGCTACTGCTACTGTTTGTGCGAGATTTGGCTTGAAATGTATTATCTACATGGGTGCTGAAGACATAAAAAGGCAATCCCTTAACGTTTTTAGAATGAAACTTTTAGGAGCTGAAGTTAAAGTTGTAAATTCTGGAACTGCAACACTTAAAGATGCTACTAGTGAGGCCATTAGAGATTGGGTTTCTAATGTCGAAACCACACACTACATTTTAGGGTCTGTTGCAGGCCCACACCCTTTCCCAAAGATCGTGCGAGATTTTCATGCAGTTATAGGTGAAGAAACTAAAAAACAATGTTTGGAATCATTTGGATCTTTGCCCGATATTTTGCTTGCTTGTGTAGGTGGTGGATCAAATGCAATGGGGCTTTTCCATCCTTTTGTTAAAGAAACTTCTGTGCGTCTGATTGGAGTTGAAGCCGCAGGA
Source organism: Prochlorococcus sp. AG-355-A09 (assembly GCA_003280995.1). Lineage (GTDB taxonomy): Bacteria > Cyanobacteriota > Cyanobacteriia > PCC-6307 > Cyanobiaceae > Prochlorococcus_A. The sequence goes on from QCDG01000007.1 coordinate 105,325, forward strand.
AGCGGAGTTGATACTGACAAACATGCTGCCACTATCACTAAAGGGTCCGTTGGAATTTTGCATGGATCAATGAGTCTTCTCTTGCAAGATGATAATGGTCAAGTACAAGAAGCTCACTCAATAAGTGCAGGGTTAGATTACCCTGGAGTAGGACCTGAACATAGCCATTTAAAAGATATAGGAAGAGCAGAATATGGATCAGTCACAGATCAAGAAGCTTTAGACGCTTTAAAACTTGTTAGTGAACTAGAAGGAATTATACCTGCACTAGAAACTTCCCATGCCTTTGCTTGGTTAGATAAATTATGCCCTACTCTTGAAAAAGATACTCATATAGTTATCAATTGCTCTGGTAGAGGCGATAAAGATGTTAATACTGTTGCATCTTCATTAGATATTTAATCAATATCTTGGAATTGATGGGTCAATATATCTACTCCATCCATCAATACCCTCCTCTAAATTCCATATTTCTCTCACAATATTATTATCCAAGCACCATTGAGAAAAGTTATAACTTCTTATTCCTGCATGACAGGTAACTACAATTTCTCTATCTAATAAACCAGCAAATATTTCTTCGACGTATTCAGATGTGACTTTACTAATTGGTATATGTAAAAATTCTTTTGAGAAACGAGCTAGTTCAAGCTCTGACTGTTCTCTTACATCAATCAAAACTGGATCTTTTTTCTCAGAATTAAACCAATCATTGAGACTAGAAGCATTTATAGATTTTGGATATCTTCCCAATTTATTAGGATAAATTATGTGTTATTTACAATTTAATAAATTAACTTGCAGTAGGAAGTTTATTGTTAAAAATAAAAATAAACATTGATAATGAAACTTAGAGTAGTAACAATAATACTATTATTATCTTTATTACTTTTTTTTGGTTTTAAAAAAGTTTCTGCTAATAAAAATAAGGAGCAAAGTACAAATATTGAGCAACTAAATATCTTAAAATACATACCTGAAAACAATAAATTATTATTTATTTCAAATTTAGATAGTTTTAATATTGTTAATAATAATGAAAAGGATAAAAATCCAACAAATAAAGATAACTTTATATTAATAAAAGACTCCATATTAGAGTACTTAGGAATAGATCTAGGCAACAATAAATTAGAAGATATTTATAATAATGAACTTATAATCTCAACATTTGAAAATAAT
>QCDG01000008.1 GCA_003280995.1 Prochlorococcus sp. AG-355-A09
TTTTATTTGGATAAAGCAATTCAATTTGAGTAGATTTATCTACAAAAGGATTTGAACACAACGGAGAGTTTGATCCTGGCTCAGGATGAACGCTGGCGGCGTGCTTAACACATGCAAGTCGAACGAACCTTCGGGTTAGTGGCGGACGGGTGAGTAACGCGTGAGAATCTGCCCTCAGGAGGGGGATAACGGTTGGAAACGACCGCTAATACCCCATATGCCTACTGGTGAAATGAATTTCGCCTGAGGATGAGCTCGCGTCTGATTAGCTAGTTGGTGAGGTAATGGCTCACCAAGGCTTCGATCAGTAGCTGGTCTGAGAGGATGATCAGCCACACTGGGACTGAGACACGGCCCAGACTCCTACGGGAGGCAGCAGTGGGGAATTTTCCGCAATGGGCGAAAGCCTGACGGAGCAACGCCGCGTGAGGGACGAAGGCCTCTGGGCTGTAAACCTCTTTTCTCAAGGAAGAAGATATGACGGTACTTGAGGAATAAGCCACGGCTAATTCCGTGCCAGCAGCCGCGGTAATACGGGAGTGGCAAGCGTTATCCGGAATTATTGGGCGTAAAGCGTCCGCAGGCGGCTTTTCAAGTCTGCTGTTAAAGCGTGGAGCTTAACTCCATCATGGCAGTGGAAACTGAAAGGCTTGAGTATGGTAGGGGCAGAGGGAATTCCCGGTGTAGCGGTGAAATGCGTAGATATCGGGAAGAACACCAGTGGCGAAGGCGCTCTGCTGGGCCATTACTGACGCTCATGGACGAAAGCCAGGGGAGCGAAAGGGATTAGATACCCCTGTAGTCCTGGCCGTAAACGATGAACACTAGGTGTCGGGGGAATCGACCCCTTCGGTGTCGTAGCTAACGCGTTAAGTGTTCCGCCTGGGGAGTACGCACGCAAGTGTGAAACTCAAAGGAATTGACGGGGGCCCGCACAAGCGGTGGAGTATGTGGTTTAATTCGATGCAACGCGAAGAACCTTACCAGGGTTTGACATCCTGCGAACCTCTTAGAAATTTGAGGGTGCCTTCGGGAATGCAGTGACAGGTGGTGCATGGCTGTCGTCAGCTCGTGTCGTGAGATGTTGGGTTAAGTCCCGCAACGAGCGCAACCCACGTTTTTAGTTGCCAGCATTTAGTTGGGCACTCTAGAAAGACCGCCGGTGATAAACCGGAGGAAGGTGTGGATGACGTCAAGTCATCATGCCCCTTACACCCTGGGCTACACACGTACTACAATGCTACGGACAAAGGGCAGCAAACTCGCGAGAGCTAGCAAATCCCATAAACCGTGGCTCAGTTCAGATCGTAGGCTGCAACTCGCCTACGTGAAGTAGGAATCGCTAGTAATCGCAGGTCAGCATACTGCGGTGAATACGTTCCCGGGCCTTGTACACACCGCCCGTCACACCATGGAAGTTGGCCATGCCCGAAGTCGTTACTCCAACCCTTGTGGAGGAGGACGCCGAAGGTGGGGCTAATGACTGGGGTGAAGTCGTAACAAGGTAGCCGTACCGGAAGGTGCGGCTGGATCACCTCCTAACAGGGAGACAACAAAATGTTTAATATTATTATTTTGTCACCTTAGGTCGATCGGTATCTCACGTTTTTAATTTATTAAGAATTTCATTTCCTAAGTTTTTCTAGGTCACACCCATTATTTTTCCTGGGCCATTAGCTCAGGTGGTTAGAGCGCACCCCTGATAAGGGTGAGGTCCCTGGTTCAAGTCCAGGATGGCCCATATCTCTATGTTGGGGGTATAGCTCAGTTGGTAGAGCGCCTGCTTTGCAAGCAGGATGTCAGCGGTTCGAGTCCGCTTACCTCCACTGATTACCACCTCTTCCATAATCGGTAGAAAGGAAAATGTTTTGAGTAGTGATCAAATTCTGAAAGAATCTAGCTTCCTAATGGAATCATTAAGATGCTGGACTCATTGAATTAATTTCATTGTTTTCAGAGAACCTTGACAACTGCATAGATTATTTTAAAGACAATAAGCATCTTTAATGATGCAGATTTATTATTTGTGCGAATGCATTAATAACAATTCTATTAAGCTGATGCTTCAATTTTTGAAGTTATTGGTCAAGCTACAAAGGGCTCACGGAGGATACCTAGGCACACAGAGGCGATGAAGGACGTGGTTACCTGCGATAAGTCTCGGGGAGTTGGAAGCACACTTTGATCCGGGAATTTCCGAATGGGGCAACCCCATGTACGGCCAACTGAATATATAGGTTGGTGCGAGCTAACCCAGCGAACTGAAACATCTTAGTAGCTGGAGGAAGAGAAAGTAAATAACGACTCCCTCAGTAGCGGCGAGCGAACGGGGAACAGCCCAAACCGATAGTCTTGACTATCGGGGTTGTGGGACAGCAATATGGATCAACAAATCTAGAAGAAACGTTTGAATGGCGTGCCATAGAGGGTGAAAGCCCCGTAATCGAAAGATAAGTTGACCTAGCTGTATCCCGAGTAGCACGGAGCACGTGGAATTCCGTGTGAATCTGCGAGGACCACCTCGTAAGGCTAAGTACTACTGTGTGACCGATAGTGAAACAGTACCGCGAGGGAAAGGTGAAAAGAACCCCGGGAGGGGAGTGAAATAGAACATGAAACCGTGAGCTTACAAGCAATGGGAGCCCGACTAATCGGGTGACCGTGTGCCTGTTGAAGAATGAGCCGGCGACTTATAGGCACTGGCGGGTTAAACCGGAAATGGTGGAGCCACAGCGAAAGCGAGTCTTAATAGGGCGTTTGTCAGTGTTTATAGACCCGAACCCTGGTGATCTAACCATGGCCAGGATGAAGCTTGGGTGATACCAAGTGGAGGTCCGAACCGACTGAAGTTGAAAATTCAGCGGATGAGCTGTGGTTAGGGGTGAAATGCCAATCGAACCAGGAGCTAGCTGGTTCTCCCCGAAATACGTTGAGGCGTAGCGTCTAGTGCTCCAGCAGGGGGGTAAAGCAACCATTTCGGTGCGGGCTGCGAAAGCGGTACCAAATCGATATGAACTCTGAATACCCTGTGTGTAACTAGGCAGTCAGACTGTGGGGGATAAGCTCCATAGTCAAGAGGGAAACAGCCCAGACCGCCAGCTAAGGTCCCAAAATTAACGCTAAGTGATAAAGGAGGTGGGATTGCCCAGACAACCAGGAGGTTTGCCTAGAAGCAGCCATCCTCAAAGGAGTGCGTAATAGCTCACTGGTCGAGCGATCCTGCGCCGAAAATGAACGGGGCTAAGCGTTATACCGAAGCTGCGGATAAATTTATTTATGGTAGGGGAGCGTTCTATGTAGGGTGAAGCGTTAGCGTAAGCGGACGTGGACAGCATAGAAGTGAGAATGTCGGCTTGAGTAGCGAAAACATGGGTGAGAATCCCATGCCCCGAAACCCTAAGGGTTCCTCCGGCAGGCTCGTCCGCGGAGGGTTAGTCTGGACCTAAGGCGAGGCCGAAAGGCGTAGTCGATGGATAACAGGTCAATATTCCTGTACCAGATGTGTTTTGAGAAGGGGGACGGAGAAGGCTAACCAGGCCAGATGTTGGTTACTGGTTCAAGCGTTCGAGGCTTTGAGAGATGGAGAAAACATCTTGAGCTGAGGCGTGAGTACGAGCTGCTACGGCAGCGAAGTTGGTGATGTCATGCTTCCAAGAAAAGCCCTATACTCGTTAAGACACAAATGCCAGTACCCGAAACCGACACAGGTGGGGTGGTAGAGAATACCGAGGGGCGCGAGATAACTCTCTCTAAGGAACTCGGCAAAATGGCCCCGTAACTTCGGGAGAAGGGGTGCCAGCGAGAGCTGGTCGCAGTGAAGAGGCGCAAGCGACTGTTTACCAAAAACACAGGTCTCCGCTAAGTCGCAAGACGATGTATGGGGGCTGACACCTGCCCAGTGCCGGAAGGTTAAGGAAGCTGGTTAGCTTTTAGTGAAGCTGGCGACTGAAGCCCCGGTGAACGGCGGCCGTAACTATAACGGTCCTAAGGTAGCGAAATTCCTTGTCGGGTAAGTTCCGACCCGCACGAAAGGTGTAACGATTTGCGCGCTGTCTCGGAGAGAGGCTCGGCGAAATAGAATTGTCTGTGAAGATGCGGACTACATACACCCGGACAGAAAGACCCTATGAAGCTTTACTGTAGTTTGATATTGTGCTCGGGCTCTGAATGCGCAGAATAGGTGGGAGACGTTGAAATAGTGCTTGTGGGTACTATTGAGTCATCGGTGAGATACCACTCTTTTAGAGCTAGGGTTCTAACGCTTACCCGTTATCCGGGAAGCGGACAGTATCTGATGGGCAGTTTGACTGGGGCGGTCGCCTCCTAAAAGGTAACGGAGGCGCACAAAGGTTCCCTCAGGCTGGTTGGAAATCAGTCGTTGAGTGCAAAAGCAGAAGGGAGCTTGACTGTGAGACCTACAAGTCGAACAGGGACGAAAGTCGGTTTTAGTGATCCGACGGTTCTGCGTGGAAGGGCCGTCGCTCAACGGATAAAAGTTACTCTAGGGATAACAGGCTGATCTCCCCCAAGAGTTCACATCGACGGGGAGGTTTGGCACCTCGATGTCGGCTCATCGCAACCTGGGGCTGAAGTCGGTCCCAAGGGTTGGGCTGTTCGCCCATTAAAGCGGTACGCGAGCTGGGTTCAGAACGTCGTGAGACAGTTCGGTCCATATCCGGTGTATGCGCAGGAATATTGAGAGGATTTCTCCCTAGTACGAGAGGACCGGGAGGAACGCACCTCTGGTGTGCCAGTTATCGTGCCAACGGTAAACGCTGGGTAGCCATGTGCGGAGTGGATAACCGCTGAAAGCATCTAAGTGGGAAGCCCACCTCAAGATGAGTATTGCCATGGCTTAAGCCAGTAAGGTCACGGGAAGAACACCCGTTGATAGGCTCTACGTGGAAGCTTGGTAACAAGTGCAGCGGAGGAGTACTAATAGACCGAGGGCTTGACCAAATAAACTTAATTTATTGTTTTTAATTTATATAATTTTCTATGCAGTTCTCAAGGTTCACACTATCCTGGTGTTCATGGCGATGTGGAACCACTCCGATCCATCTCGAACTCGGTTGTGAAACGCATCAGCGGCGAAAATATTTAGGGGGTAGCCCCTTGAGAAAATAGCTCAATGCCAGGTAAAAATATTTAAAAGGGTTTGCTCTTCTTGAGTAGGCCCTTTTTTATTTTTGGCATTTAGGACACCAATGGGTACTTCTACCAGTAATTTTTTGTCTTTCAATTAAATTTCCGCATTTACGACATTCTTTTCCAGTTCTTCTATAAACATTTGTCTGTAAACCAAAATTCCCATTCTCTCCTTCTAAGTCCCTAAAATCGCTAAATGTTGTCCCCCCAGAACCAATACTTTTTTTTAATACAGTTACAATTGATTCTTTAAGCTTGATTAATTCATTCTTTTTTATTGTTCGAGCTTTCCTAAAAGGGGAAATGCCAGCAGAGTATAAACTTTCATCAGCATAAATATTACCTATACCTGCCACTATTGTTTGATCTAATAAAATAGCTTTTATAGATTTTGTTCTTTTTGTAATAACTTTCTTAAGGTAATTTGCATTAAAGTCCTTAGAAAATGGCTCTGGTCCTAATGAACCTAATCCTTTAATTATTTTGTTAAGCGATAGGTGTTTATTAATCCACCACATTTGACCAAAACTTCTTACGTCAATGTACCTAAGCTCATTATTATTTTTGTCGAAAAATCTTATTCTTGTATGCTTACAGGGATGACTTGAGTTTTCAATAAATTTAAAATATCCAGTCATCCTTAGATGAACTACAAGAAATCCGTTATTTTGTAAATTTTCTAGAGGAAATTGACTATTCTCATTTTTAACTTCTTTTAATTGAGCTATTAAATATTTTCCTCTTCTATCCCATTTATAAATAAGCGAGTTCAGAAGTCCTTTAATGAATTCTTCTTTGTTTGATGGGAATGCAACAGTTGAATCCCTACAGACTTCTACTTTTTTAATAATAAAGTTATTAAGTTTTTGCTCTAAACCTCTGCGAACAGTTTCTACTTCAGGTAATTCAGGCAATTATTTAAGCTTTCTCTAATTCACTTTCTGCGAAATTATTTGTATTTGCTCCACCATCAGTTCCGCTTATCCCAGCGTAATTAACTTTATCGAATCTGACTACACAGTTATATTTAATACCTGATGTATCAACTGAAGCAACTTTACCTATTTCATTGTACCAATATGATTCTGGTCTTTTTACTCTAACGAGATCTCCTCTTGAAATTGCCATTACTATTAATTTAACTTTTTGTAGAATAACTCATCATTAATATTCTTAGACAAATTATTCACACATATTAATTAAAAGTTTTAACAAAAATCATTTATTAAATTATTTTCGAATTCTTCTTTAGCAGGCTTACTTCCCATCCATTTCCTACCAGGTATTCTTACATCTAATTCATTTGTATCACAATTTATTGAGAGAATAAGTTTTTTATTTTCTTGATTTAGTACGTTAAAAACTTTTCTACCTTTAATATCTTTGTATGATTTATTTTGGATAATTATAGGACCATAATTTTTTTTATCTAACTCAAGTAAGACATTATTTTTTTTATTTTCAGTTGTTTCATGATTTTCTGAATTAATTGTCTTCTTTTTTCTTATTATGAGCTTTTGACCAACTTTTATTGAATCAGGATTCTTGAGATTATTAATCTCTTTCAGATCGATTACTTTTAAATCATATTTGTTTGATATCTCAGTAAGATTTTCACCAGTTTGAACAATATGATAATTATTTATCAAATCAGATTGTTTTGTAAGATTTTCAGTAGATTCAGAAATAATAAGATTTTGGCCAATAAAGATATAATTTTCATCTTTTAATTTATTCAATTTAATAATTAATTCTTTATTTATCGAATAGAGTTTTGAAATGCTCGATAATGTATCTCCACTTTTTACAATATGAATTTTTTTTATTTCAGTTTTTTCTTCATTAATTGATTCGTTTTTAGCAAAATTCTCAATTTTATTTTTTGCTGAAAATATTTCTTCTGATTTTATCAATGAGTGATTTAAAAAATTAATAAATATGGCAATTACTAAAAATGCAAATTTCATAAAACTCACTATTTATTTAAAGATAATCTTTAAATTCTAAATCGCTAGCTTTTTGAAAACAATTTAAGTAATTTAAATCTGAAAAATAAACTTTAAAATTTTCTTTACTCTTTTGTAGGGAGGATACCGTAGATTTAAATCAAATAAAAAACCTTTAAAAGTAATAGATTTTTGATTTGAAAAATTGCGAAATCCCTCTTCACCATGAAATTTACCAATACCACTTTGCCCAACGCCTCCAAACGGTAAATTTGGAATAAGGACTGGTAACATCACATCATTTATACAAATTGTTCCTGAGCTGGTTACTTTTGAAATATGATTATGGATATTTTTATTGCCTCCAAATAAGTAGATTGCTAAGGGTTTTGATGTTTGACTAATCTGTTTTAAAGCTGATTCCTTATCATTGATCCCAATTACTGGAAGCAGTGGACTGAATAGTTCTTTCTGCAAAATATCTTTTTCATTTAATTTAGTTCTTAAGATTGTAGGAGATATTTTCAACTTTTTTTTACTAAAACTCCCCCCAAATAAAATTTTTTTTTCTTTTTTATATTGTTTGAGAATTTCTACAGTTGATGTAAATTGCTTTTTTTCTAATTTTGATAAGTTTTCAGAAATAATTGGATTATCTCCGTAAAAACTTACTATGTATTTCTTTAATTTTTCTATAAAAATATTTTCAATTTCTTTATCTACAAAGATATGATTCGGAGCCATGCAGGATTGCCCAGAATTAAAAAATTTGCCCCAAATAATTCTTTTTGCAGCCACTTCTAAATTTGCATTCTTGAAAACAATTACAGGATTTGTTCCGCTTAACTCAAGAGTCAATGGAGTTAAGTTTTTTGAAGCTAATTTCATTATAGATTTTCCAGTTTCAGTACTTCCTGTAAAAAAAATGTGGTCAAAATTTTGTTCAATTAATTTTATAGATTGTTTGTAGTCACCCTCTACTGTCACTAGGACATCTTTTTGGAAATATTTGGAAGTAAGCTTTTTAATAAGTTTTGAGGTAGCAGGACATTTCTCTGAAGGTTTTATGACTGCAGTATTTCCGGCTGAGAAAATATTTACTAATGGCTTTAAAACATAAAGTAATGGATAATTATAAGGACCAAGAATTAAGACACATCCAAGAGGTTCATAAATAACTTGGGAGGATGATGGAAATAGATAAAAAGGTGTATCAATCTTTTTTGGTCGCATCCAAGAATTGAGTTTCTTTTTTATGAGTGAAATTTCTTCTTTCACTAAAAGGATTTCTGAAAGCCCTTCAATTTCAGATTTGCCGAGATCAACAAAAAGTGATTTGATTATCTCTTTTGTATTTTCATCCAAAAGTTTAGAAACTATATTGATATGATGGATCCGCCAATTTATATCTTCAGTTTTACCAGTGAGAACTGTATTTTTTAATTTATAAATGTCTTCCAAATGAAATTTATCAGAAATCTTCATTTTTTACCTTTGAATAGTATTAAATATATCAGAGGATAAATTGTAAATAACTAAGGTTTTTAGGCAATTAAATCAAAGCGAATGATTTATGAGAAATAATCAAATTTATTAATATTGCCTTTAAAAATTCAAATTTTTCTTGGTTAGTATATTTCTATGAGGGAAAATTTTTCAATTAGATTGATATCTATAAATGAAATCACAGAAGTCACAAACTGGGCAAGGTTAGAAGGATTTTCTCCAGGAATGGATGACGTATCAATTTATAGAAATACAGATAAACAAGGGGTATGGGTAGCTTGTCTAGACAATAATCCTATAGGCTCTATCGCGTGTATTAAATATAATTCCTCGTATGGTTTTATAGGTTTATTTATCGTTAAAAAAGAATTCCGAAATAATGGATATGGAGTGAGATTATGGAAACATGCCCTCGAATATTTGAAAAATGTTGATTGTATTGGTCTTGAGGCTGCCCCAGATAGATTAAATGATTACGCAAAGTGGGGGTTTAGAAAATCTTCCATTACAAATCGATGGAAATTAAATGGTTCTAAAGATTTGCCATTGAGAAATTTCTATAAAGATCAATTTCATTCTTTTAAAGTTGTCCCGGGTAATAAAATTTCTTCTGAAGCAGTCTTAATTTATGATGATCAAAGAGAACCTAGTCCCAGACCACATTTTCTTAATGACTGGTTGAAAAATTCTCATGGTAATGTCAGTGCAATTGTCGATAATAATGGGATGTGCCATGGATTTGGCAGGATAAGACCTTGTGTATTGGAGGATAATGAGCAAGGCTGGAGAATTGGCCCACTTTTAGCGGATACTCCACCACTTGCTGAATTATTAATAAGGGAGTTAGTTGGTAATTTAGATGCTCAAATCTTATTGGATTGCTCTAATCTGAACCCTTATGCAAATTACCTTTTATCAAGTTTGGGATTTGAGGAAATATCAAAAACATTCAGAATGTATAAAGGCATTCAACCTCCCTGCCCTATGAATCAAGTATATGGACTTGCCTGCTTGGAACTGGGTTGATTTCCTTTAAAGCGTTCATTTCCCCTTTTGTTGCTGTAATACTGAAAGAAGTTTGTTTGATTAAGATTAACTTCCAGAAGGTTTCAAAATTTTTTCTACAATATCGGCGTTGATTATAGTGATCTCTCCATTGTCAATATTGGCAACTTGAAACAAGGTCCATGAATTTGGATTTCTAGCTCCTCCAATACAGTCGATAACTTGACCGACCCAATAATTTTCATCCTTTTCCTTAGTATATTCGCAATTTTCTTTTTTAATTGCGACATAATCACCAGCCCTAACGAAAAGAAACTCAGGAGTTGCTGAGCTCACAATAAATAACTAATAGTACATATATACTATAGTAAGTTATTAGTTTTGTTGCTGAACTTTGAATTATTTAGCAAACTAGGGGTAATTCAAAAATTAAATGGACTCAACTGAAATTGCTATATTTTCAACATTATTTGGGTTAATCCTTGCTTTAACTGACGCTTATATAGAAAGAAATATTCCTGGATAATATTTCCATTCATTTTTTAAATTAAATAAGATTTAAGCTGGTCTAATATGTCGGCACGGTTGGAAACTAATTTTGTAAAAACTAAATATATCAACCCTCCCATTGCAAGCCTTCCGTTGATTTTTTCTAACTGCTTTAGTTTTCTCAAAAATTACCCTTACTGTTAAATAAAATTTAGAGGGTATAGGAAATAAAAAAGTATTGGTTACTTCAAAATTAAAAAAATTTTTAAAAGTTTATAGAAAAATTATTTCAAACACGAATAAATTTAAAGCCAAGCTTCTTTCATCTCAAGATAAAGTCTCTCGCTCTCAGCAGAATTAATTTTGCTTTCTGAATAAGATTGTTGCTGTTGCTGTTGCTGCTGCTGAGTTGAGTTAGTATTAGAATTTTGGACTTCGCTCATTATTGAGAAATGAAATTTGTGTTTATTCTCTCATATTTAGAGCTTTTTTTGTCAACTTAAATTCTTAAATTTTATTTAAATTTTCTATGTTTTTAATTTTCCTGTTTTGAGATAATTTATTTTGCTACAGTAGTTTTGGTATATAAGAATTTAACTTCCCAATATACAATTCCTAGGAAGATAGCACTTGCAATAATAATTTCAGAAATGGCTAGCATTTTATTTTTCAATACTAATTAAATTTTGGTATCAATTTACACAAAATGCAATAGGTACTAATTACATTTTAGATCTTAAAAAATCTTATTTAAAAAATAACGCGTCGAAATAATATAAAATTTTAAATTAGATACATATTATTTCCGTGGGAAATTTCATAAATTCAACAACTCTTATACCTTTAATACCTTTAGTAACCTCTTTATTTATTCTTATTTTATTGGCAAGTTTTAACAGAACACTTAACAGGTTAACAAAACCAGTTACTGCACTGGTTGCATTATCTTTATTAAGTTCTGCTTTTATAAGCTCATTTGACTATTTTAGGAAAATAGAAGAAGAATTAGTTTTATCTGAATTTCTCAAATTTTTTGAAGAAAAAAATTTAGTTATACATCTCAATTTAGTAAATGAAAAAATTATAATTTTTTTCTCATTAATAATGATATTAATTATTGGAACATCTTTTTATAAATTGCCTAGAAAAAAAGGTTATGTCTCATTAATGATTAGCCTAGGATTAATTTCTTCTTCGGTGATTCTCTCAATATTGCTAATAGATTTCTCAACACTAATCTAAACTGTTGTAAGCATTGACAAAGCTTGGTTAAGTTCTTGTACATGATTTAATTCATCTTGAGCAATTTCTTTTATTTTTTGATCATTTGGATTATCTATTAAATATTTGGAATAAGTTTCAAATGCATGTTCTTCGATTTTTATGTTGACGTCATAAGCATTAGCTGGAGAGAAAAAATAATAAAAAACCATAATCCAGTAATAGAAAAGCACAAGGTGTCTTGCAAAAAATCTATCAATCCAGAACCTATCTCCTCCTCTTTTTTCCATTTCTTTAAGATGCTCAGTTTCGTTAATAGCTTGATAAAAATGTTCTTTCATTAAAATCATTGTTTTTTCATTTTTAATTCCTAAGGATTCTTTAAAATGAAGAACCGAAAGAAATGCAAAATAAGGAGATCTAGCTATTACTTCTAAAACCCAAAATCTTTGTAAAGATCTACCAGAGTATATGAAGTCTAAGAAGTTAACAGTACTATTCAAAATCAAAGAATTTAATTTCTTCATAAATACCTTTTTCTTTAAGTATAATTACTTAGCCACTTTAGGTCTATAATGTATTGAAGTAATTAACCAAAAATTAATATTTATATTCTAAAAATTGTTACTTACATTGAAATATTTTTTTTCCATGCGTTAATTGGATAGATAAAAATTTTATATGACAACTACTGAAAAAATTGCAAATGCCAAAAAGAGGATTGATGAATTAGAAAGACTTATAAAATATTGGAATGATTCAGAACGTGATGAGGCCAAAATAGTCAATTTCAATATCAACAGTATAAATAAAGTTGCTTAGATTTTGATGATTAAGGCTGATTAACTCATCTACTTAAAGTGATCGAATATCTTTCAGGTTTCGAATATTGTTTAGTTTATAAATAGAGCAATTAAACCTATTCTCAAAAACGGTAAGGAAGAAATAGTCTAAAAGAAAAATCTATATGAAAACCTTTTCAAAAAAATATTTAGTTCCGATTAAATTTATACCATGGGTTTTTTGGGTATTTATATCTTTTATGAGTATATATTTATGTAAAATAGCCTGGTTAAATTGAATAATTAAAGAAACTAGCTTCTTCTTAGCCAACTAGGAGCACCTCCAAACCAATCCGATATATCATCTTCATTTGGGTTGAAATGATTTTCTTTATCTAGTCCATCTATCCCAAATGATTGCAAGAGGCTATCAATTCCCCCATCATTTTTTGTACCATTCCTTCTAAAGCTGTTAGCTTTTTTCAGCCAAAGAGAAATTGTAGAGTTATGGTGTGCAAATTTCTCAACATATATCCTTTCTTCTAATGTAATTGATTTATCTTGAGCAATTCTTTTAATTATTCCCTGGATCTTTAGTCTTTTTGAATTACTAAGAAGCATTTTTAATAAATTCATTATTCTTTTTATAGGAAGGATTATTAAATAAATCTTGTCAATGTTAATTTCAACAAATTAACCCTCTTAAAAGGTTTTTAAGCAAGAAAAGTTTTAAGACACTAAAAAAAGGGATCAATAAGTTACGCACAATACGTTTATTCATTTATCAAACTTATAATTCCTACAAATTAGATAATAAAAATCAATCCATTTATGAGGATAATTTAAACTTAAGATAAGTGGATACAGTTGTTGCGCTATAGTAAAAATGTACTAATATTAGTACAGACGTATTATTAAGATATGAAAGTGATTTCATCTTCTCCTTATGCCCCTTTTAATTCAAAAGAGTGGAATTATCTAATAAGCAAAAATTCAAAGTTTGAAAATACTCCAATAAAGATTCAAAAAAAATTTTATAGAACTTTTACTCTAAAAAAAGATGAAATTTTGCAAGAGAAGTATGAATTGCATGAACAAATGCAACTTGTATTCGGATAAAAATATTAACTAACAATCTTTTTATTGAATATTATTTTACGAGATCCAATTTTTTGTTAGATTGGTAGAAATACAAGAAGGATTTAATTTGGCTGTAGATCGAGAACTTTTAAAAGAAGTTACCCAAGAACTTTGGAATACCGTAAAAAAACTAAGACCTGAAATTGATCGGCAAACTCGACTTCAATTAGTTTTAAAGGCCTTATTAACTATTGGAGATTTGCCAGATCAAATGCAAGCTGCCATGGTAGTAGGTGTTTGCGCAGAAATGGATAAGAGTGATGTTGATAATGTTGGAACTAATTCGCAAACTCAAGATTCAAGCGGAGTTGATACTACTACAGGTAGAAAAGTAGTGAGAAGAAGTTCAGCTAAATAAACCTTAAACTATCATCCTTTAATTTTCTTTGATTCGTTTTTATTAAGTCTATTGAATAGGTAATATGAAATTACAAGTAAGAGAGGAACGAATATTGAATGTAAAGTCATCATTAATTCTGTTTGGCCCATTCCTATAAGATTTGACTCGCTTGGAAGTTGTTCTGACCAAGTGCCAACTAAATGCCATGCTTGAGGAATTGATAAGAAAAACATATAAGAGCTATAAGTTAAGTTTATGTTCAGATAAAGAGTATCATTACTGAACGTTTTTGCTTTCTTTATTCTTATTTCTTAACTAAGTATTTGTAGAGTTATAAAAAAGAACTTGATTCATAAATTTATTTTCTTAAGAAGAGTTTTAAATTCTTTTTTACCAATAATTTTTTCAGCTGCGTAAGCACCACTTGCTGAAACAGCAGGAATTCCAATGCCTGGAAATGTACTTGCACCGCAAGTAAATAAATTTTTCACTGGAGTTTTGCAGCCTGGGAAAAGACCTTTTGCTGCAGATAATGCAGGGCCATAACTACCGCAATAGGTATTTGTGAATTTTTTATGAGTGATTGGGGTTCCTAGCATCTTTAAATCAATCCTTTCATCAATATCAGGGATGAATTTTCGCACTGCATTAAGGAAAATTGAACATCTTTCTTCTTTCAAATTTCTATATTCTAATTCCTTTGGATTTAGGTTTTCCCAAATTTCCCAAGGTTCATTTGCGGGAGTATATCCATGAAGAACATGTTTTCCTTCAGGGGCCATATTTTTATCTACAACCGATGGGATTGAAAATACAGCTATATTTCTTTCTGCAGTTATACCTTTTCCCCACTCATCAACATGTATCGCATGTATTGGCAAATCTTCAAGGCCATCAGAATCAAAACCTAGATGTATATGAAGGAAAGAATCACATTTATTAGGGTTCAAAACTTTTGTATTCCATTTTTTTGAAATTTCATTTGGAATTAACTTTTTTAAATTCCAAATATCAGTATTCGTGACAACAGATTCACAACTATAGCTAGAACCATTACTTAGAGTTATTCCTGTTGCTAAATTTTTATTGAAGTTGATTGTCTTTACTCTCGAAGAGAGAATTAATTCTCCTCCATTTTTTGTAAATCCATTAATTAAGGCTTTTACTATAGATTCACTACCTCCTTTAGGGTATTCAAGGTATGAATTTGGTTCAAACCATTCGTTAAATAAAGTAGCCATTGCAGCTGTATTTGTATCATGCATTGACATACCACTTATCAAAAAGCTCAATAAATCAACCCAATTTCTGAGAAAAGGATCCTCTAGATGATTATTTACTAAATTCCCAAAGTCTTTATTAATTTTTGGTATTTGATTGATATTAGGTAAAAATTTTGAGGTTAAATTTAATAGATCTAAGAAATTTATTGATTCGGGAGAAAATGAGAGTAAAGGTATTTCTTTTATTATTTGGCTAAGAGGTTTTATTCCGGCAATAAATGATTCCCATTCTTTAACAGATTTCTCACCTCTTAAAGTTTTAATTGTTTGTTTAAAAGGTTCTTCCCCCACATCAAGATTAAAATTGCCCTCTGGGACAATTACTTGCCATCCTTTGTATTGAAATAGTTCAACTTCTTCATCAAGTAATTTAAGAATTTGCCCTAGGGGATTAGTTGTCGGCCATTTACCTATTCCACTCCACAATGAAGGACCTGACTCGAAAGTATAACCATTTCTTTTGAAACTGTGGGCAACACCTCCTGGGTGGCTATGGGCTTCACATATAAGAACTTTTTTGCCTGATAAAGCGAGAATCGAACCACAACATAAACCTCCTATTCCACTACCTACTATTACAACATCGTACTTTTCCATTAAATATTTACTTTACTCTTCTCGCAAAACTAATAAATTTTAGACAAATGTATTAGTTGATGTTGTAATACTTAGTACAACAGCTAAGAAAAATATGTAAGGGACTGCTTTTAGAGGGATGTATCCTTGGCTTTTAGAAATAAAATCCATTGATTTAGTTACTTTATGTAAATATAATAACGAGATCTTGTTCCTTATGTGTGCCATAAAATTATTTTTTTGGAAATATTTTGAAATAAAGAAATCTTTTTGGAGATATTTTTCACAAAGAACATTTTTTATAGAGTTATCTTAGTATTTGATTCTTAGATTAAAATCTATTATGAAACAAATTCCTGATATTAATGAGATAAAACTATTAGAAAAAAATTCCCAAAAAAATGGTAGCGGAATTGCATATAAGGAATTGTTAGGAATATGGAAGTTTAAGTATGTATGGGGAAAGGAGTCAGATGAAATCAAAAATATACCCAGTTCGATTCTCCAAGTATTGTCGGCAAGACTCGAACTGATAAGTAAAAATAAAGAGGATCAAATAAATTATGAAATAAAAAATTCAATTAATTTCGGATTATTAAATATCACTTTTATAGGCAACGCAGAATTAAAAGGGATTAGACCTTTATTGGCTTTCTATTTTGAAGAATTAAAAATTAGTATTAGTAGTTTTCCTATATTTAATAAGGAATTAAAAAAACCAGAAGATAAAAAAATGCCGTTTTTCTCACTTGTAGGAATTAGCACTAAAGATAATTGGTTGTGTGCTCGAGGCAGAGGCGGAGGGCTTGCAATATGGGTTAAGTCTTAATTTAGTGGTATTCTCCTGGATGATCTACCTTTCTTACGGTAACTTTATCAACTTTTTGTCCATTAAATCTTAAGAGATCATCTCCTGAAAAGTCATAACCTAAACGTTGACCTATTAGCGCTACATCATCTGCTGTAGAGGATGTCGTAACCTGCTTTTTTAATTCTTCATCAGATTGCATCTTAATTAAAAATTTTCTTATTTCAGAAAAACTCATTACTAGAATTTGATCGATTGATGTTAAAGAAATTTATAAAATCTTTTTCTTAGCAAGAACAAGATAAATAGATAATTATTATACTATTTTTATGACTTACTTATTCCTCTATATAGTTGGCATAATTTTAATATGGTGGATATATCGTGTCGGTTGGCTTGAGGCTCTCAAAACAGTAGTTAAAGTTATAGTCCCCTCAGCGCTTATTATTTTATTTAACATAAAAGCCGGAAGATTACTTTTTAAAAGTCCTGTAGTCGGATTATTAAGCGCTTTGCCTACCTCTATTTTTATTTTTAGAGGTTCATTACCTTTAGTTAGTTATATAAATAACTGGATTGAAAATAAAATAAATAATTATGATGATTCGGAAGTTATAGATACTGATTCTGTGCCTTTAGATGATTAATTTAATCAAATCCTAGAAATAATTCTTTGTGTACAACAAGAACATCAAATAAAGTTGTTCCATGAATAGGACTTAATGGGATTTTGTCTATATTTAATGCTTCTGCGCAAATTAAATGAGCATCCCATTTTGTATTGTGATCACTTATTTCAATTGACCACTCAATTACTTTTTTGAAATGATCTGGCATCTCCGAACCAATTTTTCTACAAATTTGACATAGAACTGACAAAAGAGGAGGTTTTGATGGCCTTTTTAAATCTTTAATAAGACTAGGTTGTGTAAAAACACTTGTATAGCGAATGTAGTCTATTAATTCATATTCTTCTTTAGTAAGAGCTGCTTTATCTAATGCTCTTTCAAATTCGTCTATGGGGGTTATGGGCCTATCCAAGATATTATTTTTTGCTGTTTTCTGAATCTATTTTTTCTTGATTAATTTCATTGGTTTGATTGCTTTCTATAGATTTAGGAGATTCATCTTCTTCGTTCATAACTTGGTCGATTTCATTTTGAAATTCATTCGATGCGTTTTTAAGACTTTTCAAAGTTTTACCAAGCTGTTTCCCTAATTCTGGAAGCTTTTTTGGACCAAAAATTAAAAGAGCTAAGATAAGTATTACAGTAACTTCAGGCAAACCTACACCAAAAATATTCATAACTGATAACTATTTAACTAATTAGGAAATCTACTATTAAATATAGTCAAATCATCTGAATATTTCATTCTCGGAAGAGCTTTTTTTAATATTAAAAAATTTTGAAAAATATTATTGTTATTAATACTCCTTTAAAGAAAACTAACCAAAGTAATTGATAATCACTCAATTTGAATTTTTTTTGGTACCAATTTATAAGAGTTTTATGTCTATCAATTAATTTCCTCATTTTCACCGAGATTATTTATTACTATCACTTATTTTATCTTAATTTCTTTTATTATTATTTTATAGCAATCATAGATTCTACTTAAATTAGATTATTCTATTAAATTTTAATCTTTTTCTAAATTAATTTTTTTCTAAATTATTGAAACTATTCGCTAAATATTTACTATTAAAAAAAAATGAAATACTTCTTTGTTGTTTTTTACTTTTTTTTTCTAATTTATCCAGCTGAAGCTGTTACCACAAAAATGTTTAAAGTATTGGATACGTGTGCAAGATATCGACTTGGTGAGATTAATGCTAATGAGGCTATAGAAAAACTAAAATTAAAATTAACGAATTCTTCCACTAGTCAGCCAAAGGACCTAGTAAAAAAATATTGCTCAGTATTTACTCCAAATGAAAAAATTGAATTTTAATCTTAGCAATAAATATTTAATTATTCTTTTTTGAATAATCTTTAGCTTTGTTTCGTATTTCTTTAACTTTTTTAAAATTATTTATTTTTAAATTAAAAATAACTCCTAAAAAAAGAAGAAGAAATAAAAAAATATAAATTATTAATTCCATATTATTGAATTAACAAATCCACCTTAGTTTATTTCAATAATTTTTTAGTATCTTTTAAAACAAAAAAACTGACTTTAATGTTAGTTATTTACTTTGAAGGCCACAATAAAAACACATTAACCTCTAATATGGAACTTTATAAGAACTGTTGTGCAGATTGGAGATAAAATTCCAGAATTTTCTTTACTGGATCAAAATGGAGTTAAAAGATCAAATAAAGGATTAAAAAGTCCCCTTGTTTTGTTTTTTTATCCAAAAGATGATACCCCAGGTTGCACTATAGAAGTTTGCGGATTTAGAGATAAATATGACTTATTTAAAGTATTAGGTGCGCAAGTTTGGGGAGTAAGTAATGGAAGTGCCTCAAGTCATTTGGCATTTGCTAATAAAAATAAATTACAATATCCACTACTTTGCGACACAAATGACTCTCTTAGGAAAAATTTTAAAGTTCCTAAAGTATTAGGTTTTATGGATGGTAGGGTAACTTACGTTATTGATCGCAAAGGTACGGTTAGGCATATTTTTAGAGATTTATTGAATGGTCCCGAACACATTAAAGAGGCTATTAGAGTACTTAAGGAAATTCAAAATCAATAAATTATTATTCAAAGAATTTGAGAAGAATAACTTTTGTTTTATTATGGTTTCAGCTTTTTTTTTAATATATGAAGAAAATGGGAATGCAGGCTGTTGATCTTGCTATTCAAAATGGAGTGGATCTTGACGGTACTCCAATACCTCAAAAAATGTTAGATTTATACAATAGAATTATGGATGAGGAGAATAAAAGACAAAGGAGTGGTGTAAAAAAATCAATGAGAAATAGATGCGTCAAAACGGGTTCTAAGCATTTTGATAAAGAAACATTGAATCAATTATTAATAGATTCGGGATGGGAAGGTCTTAAAGAAAAGGAAATTTTATTTTTTTATAACTAAAAAAATTTTTTAATTATCTTAAAAATCAATTATGGTAATTATTTATTTAAATTAAGAAACTGAGAATTAATTAAATATTTTTTAGATCTAATTTTTTGAATTATTTAAACCATCCTTTTTTTTTAGAGGAAATTATTTTCTCTTTTTCAGCTTTTGTTTTATTACTTGCTTTTTTGTATGCCAAGTTTGCTTCTATAACTGTAACTATTGATATAAAAAAAAGACCAGAAATTCCAATTATTTGTTCACTTTGAGAGGGTTCTGAATCTCCTTGTAAAAAAAAACCTAAAGCGAACCATGCAGTACTAGCAGTGATGGTATAAAAGTAGGGTTTCCATCTTCTTTGATATAAGTAACCCGATCCTAAACCAGGAAGAAAGTTTAAAAAAGATGCTACCCACCCTTTTGAAGATGCAAGTATTTCGTCTCTTGAGGGATAAGACATTTATTTTAGGTACTTATTAAATGTGAATTTATATAAGCAAAAGATATTGCTGCACAAATTAACCAACTAAAGGGTAAGAACATTCTTATTTTTTCTTTATTATTATTCATTTTTTAATTATGGAAAATATTTTTAAAATCTGTGGATTTTATAGATTCCTTAAAACTAGAAGAATTAAAAAAGACGGTTTAAAACCGTCTTTGAAAAAGTAATTTCTCTAAAAATAAATTATTTATCTTTTGAGGCTGAGAGTACTTTAAGTTCTTTTTTTACTTCTTTTTCTCTCTCTTCAAGATGTTTTAGTTGAGCTTTAAAAGCATCTTCAAGTCTTACTTTTTGTGTTGTAATTTCATCAAGCTCTTCTTGATGTTGGTTTTTCTTTAACTCCTTCATTTCACTATCGGAAATAACATATACAGGGCGATATGAAGGTGTTTCAAAAAGAAGATCAAACATTGAATACATAAGTGACCTTTGAATTAGTACAAACTCAATATCTGATAATTCTTTGGAATATGAAAGGATAAATACCGAAGATATTGATACGGTAAATACACCGAATTTCGGTTTACCTAACTTAACCGCCCAGTATTTACCGATCGAATTTTAAGGTATGTTTTAAAGTATTAAGGAGATGATTCTAAAGATCTAAATCAAAAAGAACTAAAAATGGATTTAAAAATTACTAAAACATTAGTAATCCCATCCAACGAAATTAAGTGGCGATTTTCTAGATCCTCCGGTCCTGGAGGACAAAATGTAAATAAAATTGAAAGCAGAGTAGAGATTATTTTTAATTTAGAAGATTCCAAAGTATTAAATGATTATCAGAAAGAAATTCTTAAGAGAAACTTGAAAAACAAATTAGTGAATAATAGCTTACGTTTAGCGGTTCAAGAACATAGAAATCAATTTTTAAATAGGCAGCTAGCTTTAATGAAATTTAGTTCAATAATAAAAAATGCTTTAAATAAACCTTTTAAATTAAGAAAATATACCCAACCCACTAAAGCATCGCAAAAGAAAAGAGTTGAGGTTAAGAAAAAACGTGGCGAATTGAAAAAAATTAGACAAAAAGAAAAAACATATCAAATATGAATAAACTAAATAAATATTTCTCTCGCAAATTGTAATAAAGCATATTATTAATTTAATTTCATTTTGGATTTTTGAATACAACTAATGATTTCTGGTTAATTGACTCCAATTTTGTAGGGGTGATGCGTTTCTACAAAGATAGAGATAATTCTGATAAATCTATTGATTATATCTTTATTGAAGAAGGAATTATTATGGGAATTCATGGAGAAAATCCTCCATTAATGAAAACTAGAAAAAAAATTGTTATTGAAGAAGCAAGAATATTATGGCAAAAATTGTTAAATGAAGGTTGGCAAAAAACTAATAAAAAATGGTGAGGAAAGTCTACAAAAACTTTTTTTAATTTCAGAAAATAAATGAACCTTTAGGGTATAGCCTGGAAATTTTTTTCTGCTGTAAATATTTCTTTTTTTTGATGTCGTTTTCATATCTTCTCAACATCATTAGATAGTTAGTAACTCCAAAAATTATTAAAAAAACAATAAATCTTATTCCTGCCTCGAAGTTCATATGAGTATTAAACTTTATTCTAATCTGACAATTACTAATTAAAAATCAATCGGTATTTATATCTAATTAAAACGTCTAGTAAAAATTATTTTTGTTTTTACTGTATAAAAAATACTTAACAAAAATAATATTAAAATTGCACTAAAGCTTCCGATTGGGTTTGGAATATTTTGTGTAAAAGGCCCTGCTAAAAAAGAAGGTGTATTTTCTTTGAATTCTATTAATCCATTATTTAATAAAAACCAAATACCCACAAGTCCTCCATGAATTCCTATGCAATTCCATAAAGAGCCTTTATTTCTAATTTTTACTAATGATAGAAATATCCCAAGTAAAATAAAACCCAAACGTAATCCTACTATGTTCCAAAAGATCTCATTTGATAAATTATGAACGAAGCTAAAAATTATAGCTTGTAAAGCTATTGATATTTTTGTACCATATTCAAATTTTAATTCTTCTAGTAACCAGCCTCTAAAAATTATTTCCTCTGCGAATCCAACACCTAATCCCAGTAAAATAGAATTTAACAATATTGTTGGCGAGAATTCACCTATCCAAGAAATATAATTTTTTTGCAATAGTGGTACCAGAATTAGAATTATTAAAACTAAAGCAAATAAAATACCTTGAGAAAAATTGAAAAAGTTTTTCAAGAATTTGTCTTTTGTTATCCCAAGAATTATCCAAGCACTTGATTTATTTCTTTTGATATAAAACCAATATGGGAGTAAAAAAATAAAAAGTAAAAAAGTAATAATAGTACCAATTAAGGATAAATTATCTTTTTCAAAATTAAACAATAAAAGTGGCTGAGATAAAGCCCAGCCAATTCCATAAAGAATTGGAATAAAAAATATAGTAGATAAAAATCTTGGTCTTAAAAGAAAAAAACTTCTAATTAGTATCATTACATTTTTCATTTTAGTTTGAATATTAGTCAACCCCAGCCTTTGCCTTTTATTATTCTAACTACTTGTTCAAAAAGTTTTAGCTTTTTCTTTTTACTATAATTTATGTTTTTTGTAAGTTTAGATAAATCTTTATAAAATTGCCGAGTTATTTTATCTTCTTTATCACTAGGCCATAGTAAGTCTGAGCCCTCTTCATATTCTTCTTTATATCTTTCTTTATTCAAATTTTTTTATATCGTAATAATTTAAATTTTACTTATTGCAAATGCTTAAAAGTGATGTTTATTAAATTTGTATATTTATTTAAAATTTATGCTGATTAATCTTCCAACTTTAGTCTTTACATTATTATCTCCATTCCTTATTTTTGCAGTAATAGTATCGGTTTACTTATTTCATTAGGAAGTATTTAAAATAAACTTAATTAATTTAAGGGTGTATGATACCTACTTTTTCTAATGCAAATGATAAAACTGCAATAACAGCCATTAGTGTTAAGATCTTGTTCTTTTTGATGAAATCCATAATGCATATTAATAATCTATTTATTAAATTCTTATATAAAATAATAAATAATTAAAAATATTATATCAATTACAATGGAACCCATATATATAGGAGATTTAGTTCCCTCAATAGCTTCTTATAAAAAGATAATTGAAAAATATGATAAAGGTATAAAAGAAGGGGAATTTCATGAAGAACCTATAGGAGGAGATTTTAATTACCTTGATTGGTAAATATGCTTACTAAAAAAAAACTTTTGCCTTGGCAGATTGGATTAGAGAGTGGCGTAAGTGCCGGGATGAGAATCCTTCTATTGATAAGTGTGTAAAATTTGTTCAGTGGAAATTAGAAGATTCTAAACTTTCTGATAGTGATAAAAGAATAATTGAATCTATTTTGCTCTATGAATCTTAATAAATAGGGAATTATATACTTTAATTTTTATATTTATCTAAAAAAACAAAGGATCATTTAAATCCTCTTACAAATATAGAAAAAAGTAAATCAGCATATTTACGGATTTACTGAAAATATAAAAAGGAGTAATTTATAAATGTTGAGTTCGGAGGCAATCTAAATGATTGATATACCGCCTGAAATTTAGCAAATTCCAAAATATAGGAAGCGTATTCCTGAGAATGGGATTATTCGAAAATTCAAGTTCAATCAATTAGTCTGATAAGACTTCGCTTTATAATTACTAGCGACAACAGGGACTGAAATTATTGAGAGAAATCCCCGAATTCACGTATTCTAGGTTTATGAGTAAATAGACTTTAAAATATGTAATTTTATATCCTGTTAGAAGGAAATCAAATATCAAAAAGGACTGTACCACCAGTCCTTTTTTTTTACAAATTACTTCTAAACTAGACTTCTTTTTGGATAATATAGATTTATTAAGTGTTTAAAAATATTTCACAATGAAAGATCAAGTCTTGTTTCCTAAAATTGAAGTTCGTGAAAAAGGTTACTTACAAGTAAGTGATATTCATACGATTTATTGGGAAAGATCAGGCAATCCAAATGGTAAAAAAATACTAGTTATTCATGGAGGCCCAGGAGGAGGAAGTCAACCAAGATATAGAAGATACTTTGATCCAGATAAATTCGATATTATTCAATTTGACCAAAGAGGTTGCGGTTCTTCAACTCCTTTCTCAGAATTAAAAGAAAATTCGACTAATCATTTAGTTGATGATATTGAAAAATTAAGGATCCTTTTAAAGATAGATAGTTGGCATTTGTTTGGTGGATCTTGGGGCTCAACACTCTCACTTATATATGCAATAAAAAATCCCTCAAGAGTTATAAGCTTAACTTTGCGAGGAATATTTTTATGTAGAAAGTTTGAATTATTGTGGTTCTATCAATATGGTGCAAGTGAGATATTCCCAGATGAATTTGAAGAATATATTTCTGTGATACCAAAAGAAGAAAGAAATGATTTGATAAGTTCTTTTTATAAATATCTAACATCATCAGATGCAAATGTTAGATCAAAAGCAGCAGCAGCTTGGACAAAATGGGAACTCTCAACTAGTCATTTAATAAACAAAAAATTCGATTTTGATAAGTCTGAAGTTAATTCTTTTTCAGATGCATTTGCAAGGATCGAATGTCATTATTTTATTAATAATATTTTCTTAGAAGATGATTTTATTTTGAAAAATATAAAAACAATAGAATCGATTCCAACAAAAATAATTCAAGGTAGGTATGACGTTGTTTGCCCTGTTAGGAGCGCTTGGGATCTAAATAAGAAATTAAAGAATTCTGAATTAATTATTGTTAATGATGCTGGTCATTCAATGAGTGAAAAGGGCATTACTAAAGAATTAATAAAAGCTGTAAAAGGAATTCAAAATCTCTAAAAGAGAGAATATTCCTTTAAAAATTAAAGGCCATTATCTTCAATATTTTGTGCAATACTCCTAAGAAGTTCGACGATATCAGAATCTTCGCATTGAGTATCTTCTTTGAGCAAAATGCACTCGTCTCTAATACTTACATTAGTACTCCACCATATACCAGAACTATTGGTATCGTCCCATTCAAATCTTTCAGACATAATTAATAAAATCTAATAAATACATTAAAGCTTGCATTAGTTCATCGTGGAATTATATTTTTAATTTCAAAATTTAAAAAACTTTTCTAGGCGCTAAAAGTAATCTTGAAATTTCTGACAATAAAATTTAGAAATCTAAATTCAGTTCGTATTGTTTTTCCTTTACCTTAGAAACATTTTTTTTATTATTTATGTTTTTTCTAGGCCTTTTTCTAGAGCCATGCTTTAAATAAATTTCTTTTGAGATATCCCAATATCCATCCTTTTTAGTGATTTCCTGAATTTTCTTCTTTGCAGTTTTAGTGCTAATTGGGATGTCAATTATTGGTCTTATGTAATTAATTTGTTCATATTCTTCTTGATTAATTCTAGATAGTAGCCATGGTTCATGAATGAAATTAAGTGATATATCTTTTAATTCTGGTATCCATTTTTTTATAAATTTTCCTTGAGGATCATGATCTTTTCCCTGCTTGATAGGATTATAAATTCTATTCGTATTTATAGACGTAGTTCCAGATTGCATTTGGCATTGGTTCCAATGT
Source organism: Prochlorococcus sp. AG-355-A09 (assembly GCA_003280995.1). Classification (GTDB taxonomy): domain Bacteria; phylum Cyanobacteriota; class Cyanobacteriia; order PCC-6307; family Cyanobiaceae; genus Prochlorococcus_A. Next base: position 25,383 of record QCDG01000008.1, read on the forward strand.
ATTCCAGGCTCATAATCTACAAATTTATTTGCTAATTCAGAACCTGAATCTTGCCATGGTAGCCATAAATTATAGCTAGCAAAAGACATTAACATCGCACGCATCCTGAAGTTAATCCATCCATTGAAATTTAATGAACGCATACATGCATCTACAAAAGGAAAGCCCGTATTACCTGAACTCCATGAATAAAGTAATTCATTATTTTTTTCTCTAATATTTTTAAAAAAAGGATGGTATTCCCTAAACTCTAGTTCTGGCTCACTTTCAAGTTTCTGAATAAAATGACAATGCCAAGTTAATCTGCTTTTTAACATCCTTGAATTATTGTTTTTTGATATATTTGCCTTTTTAAAAATTTCTTTTAATGAAATGCATCCCCAACAAATGTATGGAGATAGTCTTGTACAACTATCAAATGATTTTTCTGGGCTAGATATATCTTTTGAATAAGAATCTAATTTATTACTAAAGAAGTATTGCATTCTCTCTAAACCTTTCTTTCTTCCACCTTGCATTTTTCCTGGACAAGTTTCTTTTTTAAAGGTAAAAATTTCGTCTGAGGGTATTTCTCCAATATTAAAGTTAATAGAATTAATTCTTAATGGAGCTTTGAGTAAGTTTTTTTCGGAATTTTTTTGCCACTTTTTAGACCACTTATTCCTATCTAAATTTCCTCTAAAAACTGAAAATTGTAGAAATTCCTTCCAAATAATATTTTTGCTTAAAGCCCATTCTCTTACTTTTTGATCTCTTTTATAAGTAAGCCAATCTCCGGTTTCTTGATGGCTATATATACCTTTGATTTTAAATTTTGTACTAATTTCATCAAAAATATTAATAACATTCCCAGTCCTAATAATTAATGGTTGTCCAATCTCAGCAAGTGCATTTCTTAAATCTATTAAACTTTCTTTGCAAAATTGCCATTGTCTATCTGAATGAGTATTTTGACTCCAAATATCTAACTCAATAATATAAATAGGTAAAATATCATTATCTTTTATAGCTTCACAGAGAGCCTCGTTATCAAAAATTCTTAAATCTTTCTTAAACCATAAGATATTTATTTCTTTCATAATTTTTTGTTTTAATCCTAGAAAACTAAGATTAAGTTTGTAGGTAAAAAATATAAAAAATTTTAGAATAACTAAAAATCAAAAAAATGAAAATAACAAAAAAACTTTGGGAGGATAATTATGAGATTGCTTTACTAAGTTTAAATACAAAATTTGTTCAAGGTTTAAAGAGTGGAAGTCTCCCTAAAAATATATTTCAAGAATATTTAGCTCAAGATTATTTCTTTTTAGAGACTTTTGCTAAGGCTTATGGTCTTGCTGTTTCCAAATCAAAAGATAAGTATTCAATAAGGAAGTTAAGTGAACTGTTAATGGGTGTTTCAGAGGAGTTAATACTTCATGAAACGTATGCAAAAGAATGGGATATTGATTTGTCTAATAACTATATAAAAAAAGCCACTAAAAATTATACAGATTTTCTTGATGATACTTCCAAAAGACTTAGCTCCGTTGAAATAATGTTTGCAATGACTCCATGTATGCGACTTTATTCTTGGATAGGAAAAAGTTTGTATAAGGAGGATTTTGACATTAAATATAAAGAATGGATAATTACTTATTCTGATGAGAGCTTTGAAAAGCTAGCAGATTCACTTGAAAATCTTATTGAGACTAATAAAGAAACATATGATATTAATCAGGCCAAATATTTATACAGGAGAGCTATGGAATTGGAGTTAGATTTTTTTAATGCATATTCAGATTTCTGATTTAAATTAAAATTCATTTATAGTACTTTCAAAAACGAGTTAATAAATTATGTATTCAAAAATTGCACTTTCAATAGGAGGTAGTGACTCTGGAGGTGGAGCAGGCATACAGGCTGACTTGAGAACTTTCATGGCTCTTAAAGTACATGGATGTTCTGTTATTACATGTATTACGGCACAAAATAGTATAGAGGTTACATGCGTTCAACCAGTAGAGAAGAATACTTTATTAAATCAGTTAGATACTTTATTTGCTGATTTTGGTATTGATGCTTTGAAAACTGGAATGCTATTAAATGAAAGGATAATAAATGATACTGCTTCAAAATTAAATACATACAAAATAACCAAAATTATTGACCCAGTAATGGTTACAAGAACTGGTTCTAAATTACTGGAAGATTCTGCTATTAATGCTTATAAAAAACTCTTATTACCAATTTCTGATTTGGTAACTCCAAATATTTATGAAGCAAATCTACTTTCTGGTTTAGAAATAAGGAGTAAACAAGATATCGAAAATTCAGCAAGAAAAATTATTGGTCTTGGAGCTAAAGCGGTTCTTATAAAAGGTGGCGGTTTAAAAGATATGAAAGGGAAGGATTTTTTCCTTGACTTAAATGGTAGAAAAGAGTGGCTATTTAATAATTTTATAAATACAAAAAATACCCACGGAAGCGGCTGTACTTTGAGTGCTGCTATTTGTGGTTACAAGGCATTAGGTTTTGATCTATTTGATTCCATACAAAAAGCGAAATTATTTGTTGAGAAATCTTTAGAGAATTCTTATAAAATGGGCTCTGGCCCTGGTCCCTTAGGCCATCATTAATTATTTATAGAAGTGGAGTTAGAACCACCATTTTCTGTAGGGTTTTTTTAAAAATAAGATTTCTTCAGTCTCCCATCCTCCCTCCAACCACTCAAGATGCTCAAGTAATAAAGACTCACTTTCCCTTTTGCTTAATTGCCCAATTCTATTAGCAATACCATCGAACCTTACTTTCATCAATTCCTCAATCTTGATGTTATTCATAGGTTAAATAATAAATTTTTTCTACTCTTACTTGTATACATTTTCTTGTCAACGATTTAATTTTATTTGTTTACTAGCAGTTCTTAAATATGTATTAAATACAACTTTTTAAAATAGATAGTAATTAAGACTTATTCACATAGATTTAATTGAAGACTAATTTATATAAAAATACTTCAACTATGAATAAAGAAGAAACATCAAAGCAAAAAACTATTTTAAATGTAGGCTATTGTGAAACGACCTCTGAATGGCTCAATAGAATCATTACTGAGCTTGCAGATGAAAATAAAAATTTTGTAGATTTGTCAGTTATTTGTGCTTAATTTTTTTGAAAATATAGTTTATTTTGATTTATTTTCAGTAAGTTTTTAAGTATGAGAGAAATTTAAAAGATATATTGTGATGTGAATCCTAAGAAAAAAAACAAAGAAATAATTAAACAATTCAATTTGTCTCCTCATCCTGAGGGTGGATGGTTTAGAGAGATAGTAAGGAGTGAGAATTCTCTAATAAGGGAAGATGGCCAAAGTAGAAACTTTATTACGGGAATTTATTATCTTTTAGAGAAAGATGCAAAAAGTGCTTGGCACAGAGTAAAAAATGCTGATGAAATTTGGATTTATTTAAGGGGCGATCCTCTGAATTTATGGTGCCTAGATAATGATAATAAGTTAATAAGAAATATAATTTTAGATTCCAATAATCCAGTAGAAATGATTCCATCTGGATATTGGCAAGCTGCAAAAAGTACAGGCGAATTTACTTTGGTGAGTTGTTGTGTTGGCCCAGGCTTTGATTTTAAGGATTTTGAATTACTCAGAAATACAAATCATACTTCTAGATTGGATAAAGCAATTAATGATCTTATTTGAGATATTTTTTTGTTTATATTTTTGAAATTATCCTCTACATTTATAGGGCTACTTAATCAATGTATTTGGGATGAATCAAGATTCTGTCAAAACAATTGGTATAAATGATGAACCAAGAAAAGATTCACATTTAGTCTATGTAAATCAGGCTGATGGATTAAAAGGCGTCCTTAATAGGGATTTTGATGAATGGTCTAATTTTGATAGTTGGGAAAGTATTTCTGTGCAGCAATGGATTTTCTCAAGGGCTTTGGAGGTTTTCAGAGGTATGAAAATTGATATTAAATGCGATTGTTGTGAACATAATAATTTAATCCCAAATGATTTTGAGAGCATTAGAAAAGAAAAATGCTTTGGTAAAAAAAGTGCTTACATGATTAAAAAAGTTGTAGATGAAATTGTATTGGCTAAGGCAAGAAGAGAAAGTGATGGAACATACTCTGCGTAAGATTTATAAATATCTATGGAGTGAAAAATCTTTTACTTACCAGTGAAAATTATCAGAAGAACCAATCGTTAAATTTTTAGTAGACATCTTATGGAACTTAAAGTGTACCGAATCACTGAACTCCTTTTCATCTGAGTAATTCACAAGATCCACTGGGTCGATGTTTTCATCGAACCATGCATCATATTCAATATGGTTTGGTTCAGCAAAATAACTCATATCCAATTAATAGCTTCCAAAAAACGAATAAACGGTACATGCGCTACCAAATTAAAATTCTTAATTTTTAAATAATCCATATTTTTAACTTGTTCATCAATATTAGTTGCTAAAAAGATAGGAGAAATAACTTTAAATTCATGTCTCTCGATACAACCATGGTTTCTATCCATCCCCACTTCACAATCAAGGATGGGAAGATGGACCAGTGCATAGCTCTTTTAGAAGAAATTTTGGTACTGACAAAAGCTAATGAACCTGACTGCCTTTTTTTTAATATCACTACATGCGGGTCAGATAAGGCTTATGTAAGAGAGGCATATAAAGATGGTGCCGCTGCTTTATTTCATCTCAAAAATATGGGACATATGATTCCCAAGCTTTTTGAAGTTTCAGATATAACTGTGCAGGTCCAAGGCCCCGCTAAGGAGATTGAACCCTTGAAGGAAATACTCCCAGACGCTGATTTCTATGAAGCAATATCTGGATTCTGATGTAGATTGTTTTTATTGACAGTCGATCGCTTGGGGCTTTTAGCCCCTTTTTTATTTAGGAATTCAAAATAAATTAATCTTCCCTTTACTTATATCAAGTAACTTTATTATCAGCACAAATATTATTTTTATGGCATCAACTTTTTATATTGTTCATCATGAATTTAAGGCAGGAAAAGCTGAAAAATGGTGGGAAACAGCTTATGCGGCAATGTCACCAGGTGGTGGATGGGATGATGCGGTAGCGGCTAATAAAGAAAAAGGATTTTTTAATCATTCTGCAAATGCCGTAACTAAAACTGGTCCTGTATATTGTTTTTGGGAAGTAAAAGAGGGTATTTCTGCTGAAGATTTTCAGGAGTTTATAGATGGACCCTCTGGTCCTGGGTTCGGACAAGATGCTCTGATGAATATCTGTAAACCAATTGATACATCATTAATGAATGGACAAACACCTTATCCACCAGTTTTTTCTTGATTATTGACAGTCGATTTAAAATAAATAGCAATTAGCTTTTTTTTATGACTATTGAAACTACTGTTTTCACGTTTAAACTTTCAAATACATTTGAGGAGTGGGTAAAAATGTTTGATAGTCCAGAGATAGATGAATTTCATAAAACGGTAGGACTTACTCCTCTATATCGTGGCAAAAGTTTAATTGATCCAAAAGAAGTTATTGTTATTCATCAAGCTGAAGAAGGTGTGGCTAAGCATGTTTTTTCAGATCCTGAAACCATTAAGAATATAGAATCTGGAGGACATATTTATAGCACAACGAAAATCACAAGTTGGGTTTCTGAGTAGTCGAAATACTAACTATTTAAATCCATACAAATAATTCTAAACACGATTTCCATATAAGATCTTTAAAACAAAATTAGGGTATAGAAGAGTTTAAGTATAAGAGTATTAACTAATTAATTCGATTAGATTATTAATAAGAATCTGAGTGCTAGAGGTAACCATAGACATAGAAGAAGCATTAGTAAAAGAGTAATAGCATGGATATTTGGAATGTAATGCTCTTTTAAAATTTGTGTTTTCATAATTTATCTCGCCTTCTTAAGTTTGATTTCTCTTCTGATAAGCAACGCTATTACCACAACACACATGTTCATTAGAAATACGTCTAATGGCATTTTTTTAAAAGTCTCTATTTAATTAATAGCAAGATTATTGATCTACGAATCAAGAAATCATTACTAATATTTATTGTCTTAATAAAACGAATTTAAAAATTAAATTTATGCTTAAATATCTCAGAATTTTTAACTATTAAATGGCTTATTCAGAAACAAGAATAGTAATAGGTGGCCTAGCTCATGTACCTGTTCTTATCTTTATAGCCAATTTTATAAAAGGTAAGTTTGGAATTAAAACTGAAGAGACAAAAGATAATGTATTTAAAGAAGAGCCTGTTAAAATTATTGAGTTAAAAAATTCCGTAGTTAAAGAAGGAAAAGCAGAAACTTTAAAGGTACTTTCAAATAAGCTGGATAATATTGAACAGAAGGCTGATGAGGTTTATGAAAAGGTAAAGAAGAAAAAAAAGGATAAGAAGAAGAAAAAAAAGAATAACTAAATTGAAATCCTATCAAGCATCAATATATCTTGAGCTTGGATTGTGTCTTTCTTATCTTCATCTTCGGGGTCTTTATAAGATTCAATTTCAGCTTGAATTTTTCTCTTGTAAACTCCTTTGATATAGTCCATTTCTCTTTTGTCTTTGTCCAGAATTGAGAATGGTGATCTTTTTAAGTTCATAACTTTCTCCTAAAAAAATAAATTTAATCAGCTCCAGTTTTTATCAGATTCAACAAAGCTATCCAATGTTTGCTGGTTCCTGATTTCTTCTTCAAGAAGTTCTTCTTCTGATCTTTCTTCAATCTCAGATTTATAATCTTCTTTTAGTGTGGATTTCGTAGACATTTGCTCATGACGACTACATCTATGTTCTAACTAGTTAGAGAGGCCATTCGACTAATAAATATGTACGGTTTGAGGTACTCCCATATACGGATAAAGGATCAACAATTTAATTTAAATATGGATAAAATGTATGAAATTTTGATTAATTTTTTCGTTTAAGAATCACCAATAAAGGTAGACCAATCAGCATTAAACTCCCATCTATTAATAAAAAAGTATTCAGGTTCATTTATCCATCCCTTCAGAGTTATCCCAATTGAGAGAAATTCCTTTTTTAATTGGTTGTTTTTTCATATCATCCATCTCTTTTCTGATTTTGTTGTAGTAGTCCAACTCCTTTGGATCATCAGAACCAAGACCATAATTCATGGTTGCTGCAATATATATTTTGTGCATCCGGTATGACGATAGTGGCATTACTAAAGGCAAACTATTTTAAATATATTTGAATTATAGTTAAAATGCTGATCTAAGAGATCTCAGTTATATTAATCAATTCCCCAAGTGCCCTCGTCGGGACTTGAACCCGAGACCTCTCCCTTACCAAGGGAAATAAATACTTTGTAAAAGCCAGTATTTGCAGTAGTTTAAAGAGTAAAATATGTTAAATATTACTTAATTAGTGCAAAGATTAGTGCATAATAAGGTTAATTAGTTTGATTTATGCATAAAAGAGCAACTAAACAAGAAACTGAATTAAGAGTTGCACATGCTGCTGAATTAGTTGCTGAAGGACAAGCCTATTCATCTATTACTTCCCTTGTTGCCGCAAAATATGGAATCTCAAGAAGAAGAGCTAGGCAGATCACTTCTAATGCTTATCTTTTGCTGAAAGATGATATTGAGGAAGGCGACTTGAATCGCCCTGAAATGACAGCAAAATTAGTATGCACTTTAGAAACTGCAATTTTTAGAGCAATGCAAGAAAAACAATATTCAGCAGTTGCAAGTAATGCAAAAGTTCTTATGAAATTAATCGGTCTAGAAACCAAAATAAAAAGTTAGAGCGAGTGTTTTGGAGCACTAGGTCGCAGGTTCTAATTCTTTAGCCCCTACTCTTAAAAACCAATTCATACTAGCGATTTACCCAGACTCGCTTTTTTATTGGGCAATCTTAAGGTAGCAATTGTCGTCAAATTGCCCTCAGAAAAATTCCAATAATTTTTAGAAACCTTTACCGCTTGGTGTAATTTCACTGGTAAAGAATCCATTTTTAGATTGAAATTCCAATATTAATTTTTCAACCTTTTGAGTGGCGACTGAAGAAGACAATTCGAAAAATTCTTTCCCGGCTCCTTTACTTATTTGAAATCTTTTTAGACGACTGTGAATAAAATTTTCTGCTCTATGTCTATTCGTAACATGCCATACATTTAAAAAAAGCCATCCTTCAGCACTAAAAGTCTTGTAATCCTCTCTCCTTTTTTGGATTTTCTTTGTTTTACCTATCTTCACTCTGTCATCCATTCCTTTACCATCTCTATAAACATCATTATTTACTGCAATATAGATATATCCAGAGTTTTCTTTTTCATTTTCAATTCTTGTCTGATTAGCTTTATTTACAGCTTTGTACCAAGTGTCAATAGATTTACCCTGAATTGTTTCGGCAATAACTCGCGGTATAAATAAATATGATTCAAGAATGTCATGATTATAAATATCTTTTACTTTCTCAAGAACAAAAGAATAGTTATTTTTATAAGTTTCTTCTCCAATCTTGAGTATTAGTTTTTCTTTATTAGTTATATAAAATAATAGCTCTCCTAAGAAAAACTTTAGTCCCTCGAAAGTATATATTTTTTCAACCGGTGTATTGTATAAATGATTCTTTGAACCTTTTTCGAAATCTTCTGTATAAGCAATAATAAGATAAACGAATAAACACCATTCTCTTATTTCTTGGGAATTTTCATGTAGAAGCATTTGATATATTCTTGGAAGTTCTCTTAATTGATCCTTAATAATGAGAGGGAAAAGTTTTTTAGTATTTTCATCTAAATAAGAAAAATTTGGATCTTTTAAATCGTGAAGCAATAAGGTCGAAGCAAGACGTTCGATAATAATATTTACTGGATTATTCAAAATATCAACAACAACCGGATGCGGAAAATCTAGATTTTTTTCAGGATCATCTAATTCCGAGTGAAATTTATAAAAGAATTGGAAGCGCTCTGCATAATCTTGATTTATGTATTTCTGCCTTTTAGACAATTCGCTAGCGTATCTTGACTTTATTTTTGAGATATTTTTGTTGCCCTCTTTCTTAATAAGTGAAAACAAACTTTTAACTCTTTTATTCTCAAATAAAAAATTCCATTCTTGATAGGAAATCTCATCAAATTTATAGAGATTCGAATAAATTCTTTTAAAGTTATCGCAATATTCCCCCATAGTTGTTTGCTCAACTATTCTGTTATAAGTTTTGATGGTTTTCGGTGAAATCGAATTAGACCTTTTCTCGCAGTTCTCGTCTCTTTCTTTGAGTTCTTTTGTTTTTCTAGCTGGATGCCTAAAGTACTTTTGACCGTTTTTCTTAGAAACAAAAATTGCTGGACTATTACAAGAACCACAAACTAATCGATATCTTAAATTTTCCTCATCTCCAGAGAGACTGAATTCATCAGCCTTAATAATCCTATCTAAATCTTCTGCGAGATAAATTCTTTCTTTTCCATGTAAAAAAATTACTGCTTCTTTCATTACGTTAAAATTCCTACTCTCTTAAGAGAGACCGATGATACTTCATATAGAAATCTTGCTTTGTAGAAAAAGGCTTCACGATTTTGCATTCTTTTATTCCCCATTTATCTAAAGCAAATTTTGCCTTTGCACTTTTCCAAATTAAAGTGCCGTCCTTTTTAAAGGATATCCAGTGTCTATCAAATAGCTTATCAATATGAGGAGATAACAAAAGTCCATTAGATCCATCTAATCTTTCTTGATTATTAGATTCTTTCCAAGATTTTATATGACTTGCGATCAAGAATTCCTTCTTATCTAGGCCAGTTACCCTACAAATTGGTTCAATAATTTCAACTTCTCTTCTGAATTGACCATGACCAAGTCTTGATTTTATTAGTGACTCTCTTTCTGTGATACTTTCAATATTTTCGCAAAACCTTATATCCTCAACAAAAGTTCTGGTTCTCTCAAGCTCTTCCTCCAAAAAATTAATATCGAATTCGATATCTGCATTTTGTTCTTTTATGAAAGAAAAAATTAATTCCCCAAGAGATTCATCAATATCTGCTAGATAACAATTCTCAGAACCATTTCCTAATTTATTCAAAGGTGAATTCTTCTTAGGCAAAAAACCTTTAATCTGATCAAAAAAATCTTTTGGTTTAAATGAATTTTTTAAAGGCTGCCAGTTTACTTTTACCATCCATCCTTGCTTATTCCAATTAACGCCCTCTTTACCAAATTCTTCTGGTTTAGGAGAAGTTATAGCTGAAGACTCAACAATACCTATGTAGTTTATTTTCATACGAGCATAACTAAAAACAATATCGCCACTTAAACATTTTTCTAAATTCTCGTAAGTTTGATTTTTAGATCCATCATTATTTTTCTTTGGTGACCAGATATAACCCCCAGAAGTTTCTTGTTTAAACGTTTTTTTGTGATTAACCCACCAATATTTATTGTTCATTTAATTTTTTGCTCTAAAGCTTAATTTTTTTTATCTCTGGTCTAAGAGCTGCTTCCAATTGATTCATTGCATCAATCATTTTTTCCTGCAATTGAGGCCATTCTTCTTCAGTCGATCTGTAACCTCCTTCTAAATTAATTATTATTCTTGAAGCTCTTCTATTATCTAATCTTTGCCAATCAATAGGAAAACTAACTTGATTATTAATCATCTCTTGGTGAAGCTTTAATTGCTCAAAAATTGATTTATTTTCATCTTGAGAATCTTCACCACGATCAATATATAATTCTGCTCCACAAATATTTTTTTTGCCAACATAATTGAAATTCAAACCTCTTGTTCCAGAAGAGACTCCTATCCATGTAGCCATACTAGGAGTTATGTGATTATGGGATTTTGCAAGTGGATTTGAAACTAATTGTCCCCACCATCTTTTCCTTATAAAATGCCTTTCAGCTTTTTCTTGTTTAGCTTTACCTGAAACTTTAGCTTCAATTGAAGGCCCAACAATCAAAGTCAATAGAGGGGCTGGGTTTGAATTTCCAATCCTTACAGCTTCAACCTTTACGAGATAAAAATCAGCATTACTTGATTCATTCAACCATGCCATCGCATTTATATGCTCTTGCCTAGGTTCCTTTACTATCCAAATAGCTCCACTTGCTTCTCTGGAAGTTAAATATGTAATTACTTTTCCTAAGTGGTCATGATCACTTTTTTCTAGTTGGTTTTCGATTATTAAAGTCTGTCCATCACTATTTTCTGCTACCAAATCAATACTAAAACTGCCAGCAGCTTGTTCTCTTTCCGCAGATGCCAGTTCTAAATCAAGAGTGTCATTTAAGATGTCAAGATTTTCTTGTAGCCACTGAGTGAAGTCATATGCCTCATGTCTCCAAACTTCTCTAAGTGGAACTCTTTGAAGCTTATCAATTAAATTGGTCATAATTAAAATCCACTTATTTAAAGTGCCGTCAAATTGCCGTCAAATACATCATAGTTTGTCCCGGCAAATCAAGTAAATCCATGAAAAAGGTAAGTTATAGCCTTAAGACATAGTGCGATACTAGGTTTGTTAAGTGCTTTGGGAGCACTAGGTCGCAGGTTCGAATCCTTGAGTTCTTTTATTAACTAATCCTTAGCGTATGTGGCATTATAAATTTCAACAAGATTCCTTCCCTTGTGATACCAATATTTACTACCTCTAATTCTGCTATCCGTATTCATTAATTTTTGAGTTAAGCCACTTAAATAATAATCCTCACCTTGATACTCAACTTTCCTCTGATTTTTTACAGTGCAAGTTATGTTTTGATCCAGTTCGTAAGTAAATACATCTCCAATCTCTAAACCCATCTCAAAATAGTTAACGACTGGTAATCTATCCTTCTTAAATTTTTCAACCGATGCTTTAGCTTCAATATCGACACTATCAGCTTCTTTTCTCACTGAAGGAGTCATATCTTCTATTTCGAGTAATTTTAAAAAAGCTATAGCTTGCTCAGGATCGATTTTAAAAAATTCTCTCTTTATATTCACTCTGTCTTTTTTAAACCCAAGATGAAAAGCTTTTTCAGTTTGATCTACATCTTTAACTTTTGCAGCATATTCACATTCAAAAGGTAATGGAACGCCTGTTGTATATAAATCTGAAAGTCTTAAAGATACATCTCTAGTGGTTTTCCCAATCTTTACTAAATCTGGCATCGCTGGATTAGTTAAGACATATACTGTTCCATCCATTTTTAAAGTGGCTAATTGCCCCCTATTTTAGATCGACTGTCAATCAATTTAAGTTCACATTAAATCGTTCAAAATATAATTCCAGTCAACAACTCCTCCATCTTTTTTTGTTTCTTGATCCATCCTTCTAAGCTCTTTTCTGTACTTTTGCCTTATAGGAGAATAGTTCTTATCCAAGCTTTCTTCTGGATGTCTTAGGTAGTCCAAAATGTTTTTTTTAGTCCACAAGTTTTTCATTTTTTACCCTTTTTATAAATTGTTTCTATAGTTGATATCCACCAATATCCAAAGCTATTAGTTAATCTTTTTTGTATTTCTTTAGAGGGCTCTTTAAGATCACGTGCAGCAAATAATTTAGGTACTGCTTTTTCAGTTGCTTCTTTGCAAAGAGCAGTTCTTTCTGCAACCTCATTTACAATAATTGGTTTTATATTTTTTTCTTCAGTAAACATAATTTGAGGTTTGATTTTATTACCTCTCATAATTCCAACAAATAACTTGTCTGATATATCCATCGCTTCATCTGGGTGTTTGCCTTGATTAACAGCAAATACATAAGTACAAGCAGCCATAGAAATGAATCTTGCAGCACAACTTTCTGCTCCATATTTCTGACATTCCAAACTAAATTCATTTTCTAATTTTTCAAATTGCTCTGGTTTAGTTGGTACTGCAAAAGCCGTTATAGGTAATGAGAAAAATAGTGATGTGAGTAGTAATAGTTTCATTTAATCCCACCCATAATAAATAAATCTTTCACATTTTTTTGAAGGTATAAAAAAACCTTCAGCAGCTCCTAATATTTTATTCATCTCTGTTGTTCTACCTCCGAATCTTCCATCTGTTTTTGAGTCATTTGTAGATAACGAGTAATAGTATCCGACTCCAAATCTAGGAAACATAATTTTATCCCTCCCCTTCTTTTGATATTCCTTTGGAGTTCCTCTCCCCGATTGTGTTCCAATAATATTGACTACTGGACCGCTAGCTATTGAAACTTGCTTTTCAGAAGAGTCTTTTTTTATTTTGGATATATGAAAGTATTGTCCTCCATATCCATTACTTATTCCTGTTTCGAAATTCAGAACTGGCTTATCTTTATAATTAATTGTTCCTCTACCAACAGAATTATATTCTCCATTAATAACCTCAATAGTTACATCTGGATAATATTCACTAAAAAAACTACAGGTATCCGCTGCATTAGCTGAAGGAATTAAACCTAATAAAAAAGATGTAAGTAAAAACCGTTTCATTTATATTTCGTCCAGACTTTTTGTTAGCCAACCATTTTCAGTACAGATTCCATATCCGTAATCTATATAACCACCACCACGACGAAGTACAGGTTTTGGGTCTGCTTTTTTTCGAGCTTGTATATGATCTTCTGAACACCAATACCTACCACCAGCTTTCATTATTCCTTTCCTAATAATTTTTGCAGGAACATCAGTTTTTACAAAGCAAGCACCATCTATTCTTATTTTACAAATGTCATCATTTACTCTATCGGCAGAGTTAGTGAAATAGTAGAAAAACCCATCATCACCTATCGTGCCTGAGTAAGAAGAAGGAGGTCTTACATGAACATAATAAATACGATTTTTTTCTGCCAATACAGGACTTGAAAATAATAGAAGTCCTAGGAGTAACAAGCGTTTCATTAAATTCTTTCTTGCATTATTTAAGGAACATCTAAATTGAATGTGCCAATTTTGAAGTCGGTTACTAATATTGCCAAATGAAATAATCTTTTGCAAGAAGTATTTTTTTTATTTTTTGTATTGATTTAAATTTCTAAGAACTTCAAATGGTGCTTTAAAAATGATAAATCTCTATTATTAAATTAATCCTCTATGTAAGGTTATTTTATTCATTTTATGTACCATTAATGACCTCTCATAAAACGCCAGAATTAAAAGTTGGAAGCGTTGTCGAATGTCGATCTCATAGGCATTTGGTTGAAAAAGTAGAACTAGCCTCTTCAGAAATTGGAGATACTATTGTCAAGCTAGCTTGCTTAGATGATGATGCGAATGGAAAAATAACTGAGGTTTTCTGGGAAAGGGAAGTTGATGCTCGTGTTATCGGAGATAGTACTTGGGATACTATTGGTAATAGAGGGTTTGATGATCCTAAGATTTTTTCAAGCTACTTAAATACCTTGAAATGGAATTGTGTAACTGCAACTGATCCAAATCTTTTTCAAGCCCCACTTCGCGCCGGTATAGATGTAAAACCATATCAATTAGAACCATTAAGAAAAGCTCTTAGAATGCCCAGAGTGAGTCTTTTTATAGCAGATGATGTTGGTTTAGGAAAAACCATTGAAGCTGGATTAATTTTAAGAGAACTTCTTTTAAGACAAAAATTACAGAGAATTATAGTAATTGCTCCTCCATCTGTTGTCCTTCAATGGAAAGGTGAAATGGAGTCTCGTTTTGGCCTGGAATTTGAAGTTATGGACAGAAAATATATTTCTAGAATGAGACGTGAAAGAGGGTGGGGAATAAATCCATGGTCAACTCATACAAGATTTATTCTTAGTCAGTCTCTAGTTCGTAATGAAGAATATGCTAGTTCTTTACGAGATTGGTTAGGAGATGGTTTAAAAACTATGCTTATTCTTGATGAGGCACATAATGCTGCACCAGCAAGCTCTTCAAAATATGCTATTGATTCAAAACTTACTAGATCAATAAGAGATTTAGCTTGGCGATTTGAACATAAACTTTTTTTGTCGGCTACCCCTCATAATGGTCATAGTAATAGTTTCTCAGCACTATTAGAAATACTGGACCCTTCCAGATTTTGTAGAGGAGTTCCTGTACGTAATAAAACTGATTTAGATCCCATTTTAGTAAGAAGATTAAAAGAAGATTTGAGAAAAATTGGAGTTGATTTGCCAAAAAGGATTGTTGTCCCAATAGTAATTGAAGGATTACAAAAAAATTCACCTGAACTCGTATTGGCTTCTCTTCTAAAAAACTATAAAGAAAAAAGAGAAGAGCGTCTTAAGAAAGCAACTGTAAAACAGAAAGCTGCTGAATTATTAGTCGTTGGTAATTTGCAGAAACGCTTATTGAGTTCTGTTGAAGCATTTCATAGAACCTTGAATGTTCATATTAATACTTTAAATAAAAAAGATATAGAAGAAGAAATAAGAATTGCTAAAAACCTTGATCAATTAGACCTATTAAGAGGAGGAATAAATGGCGATGATGATCGTGCAGATTCAGATGAATTACAAGTTGAAGAAGAGGCTGCTCATCAACATCAAATTGCTATGAAAACAACTGGACAAGCAATATGCAAAGAAGAATGGGAGCTTTTAGAACAAATGAATAATATAAGTTCTAATGCCCGATATAAAAATGATGAGAGAATAAGTTATTTAAAAAAATGGATTAAAAATAATCTCTGCCCTTCTTTGGGTGAGAAAGGAGCAAAATGGAATAACGAACGATTATTAATTTTTACAGAATATGCTGCCACAAAACATTGGTTAGAAAGTCAAATAAGGTCGTTGATAGCTGATAGTGATCTTGAAGAAAAAAGAATTGCAACATTTCATGGTGGAATTGGAGATGAAAAAAGAGAATTTCTTAAGAGTAGTTTTAATAGTAATCCGGTTGATAATCCACTAAGAATTCTCATAGCTACTGATGCAGCTCGAGAAGGTGTTAACTTACAAAACCATTGTAGATATCTTTTTCATTTTGATGTTCCATGGAATCCAAGTCGTATGGAGCAAAGGAATGGTCGTATTGATAGAACTTTGCAGCGTGCAAAAGAAGTTTTTTGTCATTATTTTGTTATTGCAGATAGAGAAGAAGATAAAGTACTTGATGTTCTTGTAAAAAAAACGGAAGAGATTAGAAATAGCCTTGGAACTCTCCCTCCCGTAGTAGTTAATCGTTTAAATGAGCTTTTAAAAAAAGGGATAAATCCTACTTCTATTGGGGAAACAATTTCTCAAATTCAAGGGGTTGATGAAGAGGAAGCTATTAAACGTAGCCAAGAATTGATAAAAGTAGAGTTAGAAGATAATAGTCGTGAAAGAGAGGAGGCTCTGAAGGAGCAAATATCAAGACTTGAAAAAGCATTGATTAAATCAGAAAAATGGTTAAATTTTAGAAGTGACTTTTTTAGAGATGCTTTAAACACTAGTCTCAAAATAAATGCTTTAGAAGTTAATAGTCCTCCACAAATACGGTTAAAAGATTTTTCAAGAAATTATGAAGATATTGAAAGAGCAGAGTGGATTTTCCCTGATGCAAATAGTCTCCCTGGAGGCGAGCAGTCTTGGGGAGATGTTCTTGATTATTTAAGACCTTCACGCAAACCTGGTCAAAAAATCTGGCAATGGAGAAAAGAAACTTGTCCACAACCAGTGGTGTTTAAAGATCCTGAAACACTTGATTCAGGAACAGTGCATTTACATTTGGAGCATCCATTAGTTCAAAGGTTACTAAGTCGATTTTTAGTACGTGGATTTCAAACAAATAATTTGAGTAAAGCAGCGGTACTTGGGACTCGTGATGATACTGCAAAACTTATTTTATTAGCAAGACTTTCCCTTTATGGTCATGGAGCATCTCGTCTACATGATGAAATGATTGAGCTTGTTGCCGAATGGGATCCTCAGGACCCTAATAGAAGATTGAGAGTACTTAACTCAACTAAGTCTGGATTTGCCATAGAAGATTTAACGACTAGCTTAAAAGATAATCTTCCTGAGGTGGATCTTAAAATACAAAATAGACTTAAAGAATTTGTTATTGGAGATGTAAAAAATTTAAAAGACAGATTGGATCAAGTTGCAGAAGAAAGAGCCTCGAAGGCTATGGAAATGTTAATAAAAAGAGCTGATGATGAATCGCGAAATTTCATTAAATTACTCAATGAACAACGAATGCGTGTTTTAAAAACTCAAAGCAAACATGATACTGAATTTGATCAATTGAGCTTAGGGTTTGCTAATCAAGAGCTTATCCAGTTACGATTGAATAGAAAGCACTGGGAAAAACGTCTAGAAAAAATACAAAGGGATTTAAAAGTAGAACCAGATAAAATTAAAAGAACTTTTAAAGTAGCAACCTCTCCAAGAATTGAACCAGCAGGGGTAATTATACTTTGGCCAATTAATGAGGGAGAGTTTAATTAATGTCAGTTAAAGAGGCTGGAGTATATATTCATGAAGAGTGGAAAGGGATGACACAACCTGTTGGATTGGTAGTAGAACCTATTGTTCTTGATAGATTTGGAATATTTCCTGAGAGAAGCATAAAAGTAATTACAGATTTGCAGAGACATCTTGAGCCATTATTTGAAGATCAAATAAAGGATGATTTTATTTATAGTTCAGTAACTAATTTGAGAGAATTTTTTAAAGAAGTTCTTAGTTGGCAAGATGGCGACCTTGTAAAAACAGAGGATTTCCCCTCAGAAAAAATACGTAAAGAAACAAGTATTTTTCTGGAAGATTATGATGAAATACTTCAGCCTGATTGGATTGTCCCAGAATTTACAGCTACAGATAATCCAAGTATTCAAATACTTGTAAAAGAACTAGAAGTTGGGACACCTTTTGATAAGTTACTTAAGAAATCTGAAAATAAAAAACAATGGGAAGCAACCCCTCAGCAACGTTTTGAACGTTTGTTGAAAGAGACTGAAAATCCAATTGGAATCCTTTGGAATGGAGTTGCTCTTCGTTTGGTTTATGCTCCTCGTGGTGAGTCTAGCGGACATATTACATTCCCTTTAGAACCAATGCTCACGGTAGATGGCCGACCAATGATTGCAGCTTTGGAAATGTTATTGGGACCTGATCGTTTGTTTGAGGGTGGATCTAGTGATTTACGTTTAAAAAATCTAATGGAGAAAAGTCGTAAAGAACAAAATGAAGTTAGTACGAGGTTGTCTGAACAGGTTTTAGAAGCCTTATGGATTTTATTGCGAGGATTTGATGAGGCGGAACAAAATGGGAAGCTAATAGGTCAAAACTTATTAAATGATTTGCCTGAAAAAGATCCTTCTCATATTTATGGAGGATTAATAACTATCCTGCTTCGTCTGGTCTTTTTACTATATTCAGAAGATGAAGAACTTATGCCGAATGATAGTTTATATGTGCAGAACTATAGTGTAAGTGGTCTTGCCGCCAAGTTAAGAAACGAGAGAAATACTTTTCAGAATGCGATGGAAAATCGTTATGGCGCATGGGGTAGCTTATTAAGCTTGTTTAGACTCGTTTTTGATGGAGGAGGTCCTTATGAACATTATCTTCCCGCTAGACATGGTGATCTTTTTGATCCTGATGCATATCCATTTTTAGAAGGTAGAGAAATAAATTCATGTTATCAAGATGGGATTCTTGAAAAATTACCTTTGATAAGTGATGACGTAGTAGAAAAAATATTGAATAAGTTATTAATTCTGGATGGTCAAATTTTGAGTTACAGATCATTAGATGTTGAACAAATAGGTTCTGTTTATGAGGGGATAATGGGATTTTCGGTCGAGCGTGCCAGAGGAATTAGTCTTGGAATTCTTTATTCTCCTCCTAGGCAAAGAATCAAAATCACCTTCGTTATTAATGCTGAAGAGTTTTTATCAAAGGCAGCTTCACAGAGAGACAATTGGTTAAAAAGTATCGCAGGCATTGATCTCAAATTGCCCGATAAAATAAAAAAAGATTTGAAAATAGCAAATAATTTAGATGATCTATGCCTTGCATTAGGCAATAGGCTTTCACCATATACGAATAGAGGATTACCAAGAGGAAGTTTAATTTTGCAGCCTTCAGAAGAACGTCGTAAAACTGGAAGCCATTACACTCCTCGAATACTTACAGAACCAATAGTTGAAGAAACATTTCGTCCTTGGTTAGAAAATCTTGATTTTTCTCCTAATGCAAAGGAAATATTAGATCTCAAAGTTTGTGACCCTGCGATGGGATCTGGAGCATTTTTAGTAGCTGCTTGTCGTTTTCTTTCGAAATATTTGGTAGAAGCCTGGAATAAAGATGGATTGCCGGAAGAATTTAACGAAAGTTATGACAAAGATATTTATGCAAGACGTTTAATAACACAATGCTGTCTATATGGGGTAGACAAAAATCCATTTGCAGTGAATTTAGCAAAACTTTCCTTGTGGCTAGTCACTTTAAGTAAAGATTTACCATTTACTTTTGTTGATCATGCACTTAAATGTGGAGATTCATTGATTGGATTATCAATTCATGAAATTGAAAAAGCAAATAAAAATGTCCAGTTAGGTTTTTTGGATCAAAAAAACCATATAGTTTATAAGGTCAGTGATGAAAGAGTAACAGGTTTTTCTAAAGATAGTAGAAAAGATAATGACTATGATTTTAAAAAAGAATTACTCAGTAAACAAAATAGACAGCTTGAAAAATTGCGAACTATTGGAGATTTGATGATTGCAGCATTTTTCAAAGAAAAAAAAGCTAAAGATCGCGTAAATAGAGAGCAAGAGTATTTATCATTATTTAAATCTTCAAATAATTGTGATGAACAATCTAAGTCTCTTCAGGATATTCTTTGTCAATTAAGACATGGAGCAAAAGGGATAAGGCCATTTCATTGGGATTTAGAATTCCCAGAAGTTTTTGCAAAAAAAAATAATGGATTTGATGTTTTTGTAGGGAATCCTCCTTTTGCAGGAAATAATACTTTTGTACAAGCATATCGTTCGGGAATACTTGATTGGTTTAAACAAATACATCAAGAAAGTGGCGGTCAATGTGATTTGTCAGCACACTTTTTCAGAAGGTCTTTCAATCTTTTAAAAACTAATGGGGTAATGGGTCTTATCGCTACTCATATGATCGCGCAAGGTGATACGAGATCTTCTGGATTAAGATGGATTTGTAAAAATGATGGAGATATTTTTTCAAGTCTTAGAAATAAAACATGGCCTGGCGTGGCTATGGTAAAGATATCTGTAGTTCATATTTTGAAAGGCTCATATTGTGGGGAGAAATTTTTAGATTCTAAAAAAGTTAATAAGATTACAGCCTTTCTCTTTGATTCAGGTAGTCATGATAATCCTAAATGCTTAAAGAATAATTCTTCAATTAGTTTTAATGGCTCTAAAATTTATGGGCAGGGATTTTTATTCGAGGATTCAAAAAACTCAGATTTTGATTCTCCAGGTGTGCCCTCTCCCCTTTCTGTTATGGAAAAGATAATAAGCGAAGATAGTAATTATAAAGAGGTGATTCATCCTTTCATTAGAGGTGATGATGTTAATAGGAGTAAAGATTTAAAAACTACTTCATTCGTAATTGATTTAAGAAATAGGGAATATAATGATTGTCTAATTAATTTTCCAAAAGTAATGGAGATATTGGAGAAGAAAGTTAAGCCCGAAAGAAGACGTTTAAATCAAAAGGGAGAATTTATAGTGAGATCTCCAATGCCAGAAAGATGGTGGATTCATGGAGAACATCGCCCTGGTTTATATGAGAAATTCAATAATATCAAAAGAGGTCTTGTTATCTCTGGGATTACAAAATACATAGCCTTTAGATGGCTTTTGAAAGGTAATGTGCCTTCTCATAATACTGTCTTAATAACAAGTGACTCCGATATTTTATTTTCTCTACTTCATTCAAGAGTTCATCAAATATACGTGGAGTTTGCCTCCTCATCACGTGGAGTTGGTTTAGGTTATCGCCCAACAGATTGTTTTGAAACTTTTCCTTTCCCAAAATCTATTAATTTAAAAATTATTAAAAATAATAATTATTCAGATGATATTTCTGAGCTTGAAGCTTTAGGAATTAAGTATGAGAATTTAAGAAATAAAATATTAATTAATACAAATGAAGGAATGACATCTCTTTATAATAAATTCCATGATCCAACTATCTTGGAACCTGAAATAATTGCACTTCGCCAATTACAAGATAATATTGATAACCTTGTTTTAGGTATATATGGGTGGAATGATTTAATTTGTGATTCTGGTTATCGTTTTGATTTGCCAGAAATTAGTGATGAACTTAGATCTCAAAATCAATTAGATAAATATCTTGAATTAGATGAAATATTTTTTTCTGTACAAAAACAAGCTATCGAGTTTAAAAATTTACTAAGCTCCCTAACTAAATCTTCCAGTATTAAAACAAGTTATTGTTGGCCAAAGAACATACAAAATGAAGTAGTAAGTCGTCTCCTTGAACTCAATAAAAACCTCTTTGAAATTGAAGTTGAGGAAGGATTACATTTTAATCAAAGAAAGATCAAAAAAAATATTAAACAAAAATATGAAGAAAATAATCAATATATAAATGAAAGTGAACAATTTTCTTTGGATTTAGATTCGTAAATTGATGGAAAATTCTGCCAAAATTCGTTCAAAAATTATTGATTCACTTGTACTTGATTTAATTGGTCCAGCTGGAAATTTGATGAACCAATATAAATTAGATAAGAAAGAAGAAGAAATTTCAGAATTAAGAGAAGAAATTCTTGATAGAGGACCTAGTCGTTGGTACCAAACTGGATTTCTAATTCCTAGCGAAACAAATATTGAATCAAAGGCAGATGATACTTCAGATGATGAATTGGCCGGGATTGATGGACAAAATCTAAATAGATCAGATCAAGCTTCAAGAACTAATGCTTCTGCTGATGATACTGGTGAATCTGAAAAAGGTCCTGCAAGAAAAGTTTTTTTCCCATCTTCGATTGGAGTAAGTTTTTTACTTGCTGAATTATCAGAATTGAAAATTCAAATTTCATGGGCAGACTATAAATTAATTAGTTATCCAAAGGATGAAGAAACTATCGTTGAAGCTTGGCAAAGGGTTCCAAAATCATCTGAAATCCAACTGAGTATAGATGATCTTAATAAAGGAAATATTGGTACTCAAAGCAGAGAATTAGCAGATAGTAAGGGGCTTTTTTTATACTGGTATGTTCAACCGGCCCCGCTTGATCAAAGTTATCCAAATGAATCAAGAGCAGTTAGTTTATTCCTTGGAAATAAGCGTTCATTTGATGGTCAGGATCCAGATGCTCGTGATTTAGTTTCTGCATTTCAAGTTCAATTAAATATTTTTTGTAATCGAGGATTTTTAGAGAGGAAGGATCCAAATACCTTAAATAATTTATCTAATCCTGCTGATTGGGATCAAAGGGTTAATTCTTTGCACTATCGAGATGATAAAGAATATGGTGTTGGCCATAATATTTCTATTTCTGCTCATCAAGAGCAGGAGGGATGTTTCCAAATCTCTACAGAATGGTTACCTCAAGCAATAGTTGAAAAAGTAAGTCCTACTGAAATAAAAGGCGTTGAACTATCGATGGAAAAACTGGATCAGTTAGCGAATAAAGGTTTTGAATTTGTACAAGAAGTGTTGAGGCCGATGGTCGTTTCTTATGAAAGCTGGATTGAGGAACAAATGAATATTTCAGATTTAAATAGCATTCAAAAAGAAACAAAAATAAAACTTTTAGATGAAGCAAAAAAACATTCATTAAGAATTCAAGAAGGAATAAATCTTCTTAGGGATGAAAAAGTTCGGCTGGCATTTGCCATTACAAACAGAGTTATGGCTAAAGCAGCCCAACAACGTTTTGGAAAAATGCAAGGGAAAGATCCTAAGGAAATTACAGCGAAATGGAGACCATTTCAACTTGCCTTTTTGCTAATGAATCTTGTAGGAACAAATGACCCTATTAGTCCTGATAGGGAGATTATAGAATTATTATTTTTCCCAACTGGGGGAGGAAAAACCGAGGCATATCTTGGATTGGCGGCATTTACTCTTGTTTTAAGAAGACTAAGACATAGAGGCGAAATATCATCTGCTGGTATGAGCGTTTTGATGAGATATACATTGCGTCTATTAACTCTTGATCAATTAGGACGTTCTGCAACGTTAATTTGTGCTCTCGAAATTGAGAGAAAAAAAGATCCTGTAACTTTAGGTGAATGGCCTTTTGAAATTGGATTATGGGTTGGTCAAAGCGGTACACCTAATAAAATTGGTAAGAAAGGTGATAGCGATCAATATACTGCTAGATCAAGAGTTTTAAAATTAGATGGAACTAAAAATAAACCTATTCCTATTGATGATTGCCCATGGTGTGGAACTCAATTAGGCAAATCTTCACTTCAAGATGAAAGACCAGCAAAAATCCAGGGTGTTTTTAAGTTATTGCCAAATAATGATAATCCAGAGGAATTAAGAGTATCTTGTAGAAATCGAAGCTGCGAATTCTCAGGTGATAACTTCTTGCCATTAGTAGCTGTTGACGAAATGTTGTATAAACGTTTACCTGCATTTGTTATATCAACGGTGGATAAATTTGCTGCTTTGCCATGGATAGGTTCTACTGGTAAATTATTTGGCCAAGTTAGCTTTTTTAGAGAAGGAAAAGGATTTATCGGCCCAAGTGATCCTCCATCAGAGTATGCAGGTATGCCTTTAACTGAAGGCTTAGATCCTCCAGATTTAATTATTCAAGATGAATTGCACTTGATATCTGGACCTTTGGGTTCAATAAGCGGCCTTTATGAGAGCATTATTGATGAACTTTCTACTAAAAGAAAAGATAAACTTATTTATAGACCAAAAATAATTGCATCAACGGCAACGGTTAAAAGAGCTACTCAACAATTAAGATCATTATTTGCTAGATCCACAAATCCTGCTGTATTCCCAGCTCCTGGTCCGGATAGAAAAGATTCTTTCTTCTCAAAAACAGTTCCAGTTACAGATGCAAATGGAAGGATTTATGTTGGGGTTTCAGCTCCGGGACGCAATTTGAAAGCTTTAATGTTAAGAGTAAGTTTGGCAGTTATGTCAACAAGCCAAAAGTTATATAAAGAAGAAGAAAAACTATTAAAACAATTACCCGGATCTGATTTAGGTGATAATCCAGTTGATCCTTATATGACATTATTAGGTTACTTTAATACCATTAAAGAACTTGGAGTGACAAGGCGTTTAATTGAAGAAGAAGTGACATCTCAGCTTACTACTTATAACTTAAGAAAACGTTTTAAAGGCGATATTAGCCCCAGATATGCTAAGAGAAAAATAGATAATATCCCATTGGAATTAACATCTAGAGTTCCTACATCAGAAGTAAGTGAAACAAAAGCTCGTCTTGCACTTAAATTTTCTGAACCTAGAAAAGTTGACACAGCCTTGGCAACAAATATGATTTCTGTAGGCTTGGATATAACAAGACTAGGATTAATGGTAATTCTGGGACAACCAAAAACAACATCTGAATATATTCAAGCAAGTAGTAGGGTTGGACGTGATGATAAAAGACCAGGATTAGTAATTGTTTTATTAAATCCAAATAGGCCTAGAGATCAGTCTTATTATGAAAGATTTAAATATTGGCACTCTACGTTCTATAAAGATGTAGAAGCGACAAGTGTAACTCCATATGCAGTTCGCGCACTAGAAAGATCGCTGCCTTCAATTTGCATTGCGATGGCTCGTCATATTAATCCTGAATTGAGTTGGGCAAAAAATGCTGGTTTAGATCAAATTATTTCTAAGACTGCTAAAGAAGTAGAAGTTAGACTCGGGGAAAGGATAAAAAGAGCATGTCCTGGAGATAAAGAATTAGCCATTAAAGTTCAGTCTCAAGTGAGAAATATATTTGATAAATGGAGTCGTTTAGCTATTGAAAAAGATAACCAAATGCAATATGGAAAAGAAGAAGGAGAATTCCCATCTCTTTTGCATACTCCATTAGATCCTGATTTAGAGGAACTTCCTCCAATTCATAGGGAGTTTATTGCAAACTGGAGTTTGAGGGATGTAGAGCCAACTTCGGCCTTGATTATGGCAAGAATACATGAACTGGAGGAGGAGACCTAAAAATGTCACAAGGAGAAGTACGTCAAAGTCAATTGATAACAACTTATGGTCCTGGAGCCATGGTGGACTTACCAGATCATTCTGTCGTTATTGGAGGATTGAATTTATGGAATTATGGTAAAGAAAATACTGCAGAATTAATTGATGAACCAAGGCTTGTTCAGAAGCTAAGACAAACTTTGCAAGTTCCTAATCTAGTTTTGCAAAAACCTCCAATCGATGAAACAGGACCTGGGGGTGTTAAAAAGGGCGGTTTTATAAAAAGTCCACAATTTCCAAATTGGTTTGTAGCTCAGTTAGATGAAACAATTACCTTTAATGATCGTAGATACAGAACTAGACCATTAGTTAAATCAAATCAGCTTGATGAAAGGAATAGATATATGGATATAAATAGAAAGAAACATAGAGTTGTACCAGTCAGATTTGTTCAGAGTTGTCCAAATGGTCATTTAAGTGATGTTAGTTGGAGAGAGTTTGTTCATAAAAAAAATACAAATTGTAGAGAAACATTATGGTTAGATGAAGCTGGAGCAGGAAATGATTTTGCAGAAATTTTCGTTCGATGTCCTAAATGCAATATAAGAAGGCCTTTATCAGATGCAAAACAATTAGCCCTTGGAGATAAAGGAATCCCTGCATTGGGATACTGTAATGGTGAGAGGCCATGGCTTGGATCTTATGGTAAAGAGAGATGTGAATCTGCTAGTAATAATGGTGGAAGTTATCCAAATCGATTATTAGTAAGATCAGCAAGTAACGCATACTTTCCAGAGATAGTATCGGCAATTTCAATACCCAAACCAATTGATAAAGTTAGAGAAGTTTTAATTAAAAATCTCAAGTTATTTGAAAATATTAATACCTTGGAAAATTTAAAATTTTATCTTTCAATAGCACCTGATTATATTAAAGAACAACTAATAGAGACTAATTTAAATGAGACTTTTGAAGCCTTAGAATCTATAAAAGGTGGTAATGAACAAAGTGGAGAGATCGAGCCATTAAAGGTTCAAGAGCTTAAAGCATTAATTGGAGTAATTGAGAATCAAAAGGAGAATTATGGAAAAAATAGTTTCGAAGCAGAAAAGGTAGATTTATCTTCAAAGCCAAAATGGTTTAAAGAGCGAATAAATCGTGTTTTAAAAGTACACAAGCTTAGGGAAGTTGTTGCTCTTTTAGGTTTTACAAGGTTAGAACCGGTTGTTAATCAGATAGATGGAGATCCATTTGATCTTGGCGTAAAAAGGGCTTCTATCGACAACAAAGAAATTACATGGTTGCCAGCTGTAGAAAATATGGGAGAGGGAATCTTCATAGGTTTTGATCCGAATAAAATAGAAGCATGGCTAAGTGATGCCAAAGTTGAAGAATATTTATCCACCCATAGAGATGCATTTAAGATTTGGAACAAAGAACATGGATTGAGTGAAGACGAATTTGGTTGGCCTGGTGGTGTCTACATTATGCTGCATAGCTTATCTCATCTATTAATAACTCAAGCTGCATTAGAGTGTGGTTATAGCGCTTCTTCTATAAAAGAAAGGATTTATTCTTTTTCTGGTTTAGGTTATGGGATACTTCTTTACACAGGTGGAAGTGGTTCAGAGGGGACATTAGGAGGACTAGTTGGCTTAGCAGACAATATTGACCTCCTTCTCAAAAAGGCACTTGAAAGAGGTAAATTATGTTCTAATGATCCTTTTTGCTCTCAACATAAACCAAATAATCAATTTGAAAAAAGATATTCTCATGGGGCTGCTTGTCATAGTTGTGAATTAATTGCCGAAACAAGCTGTGAGAGAAAAAATGAGTTTTTAGATAGGTCTATTTTAGTTCCAACTTTAGAAGAAAAAGATGCAGCATTCTTTGACTAATGTTTTAAAAGTAATTAAATAAAATGCAAAATCCCCTAACGCTTTTTACTATTTCTGAACTTGATGTATTAATAAAATCACTTAATAACTTTAACTGCCAATCTGATGATGATCCCTTAAAAAATTCAAGTGCAGCTTTTATTTCAAATCTTGGTCTTTTTAAATCAGAGGATAATGAGAAACAATTGGATCTTGTTAATTGGATTGATAATTGGTTCTCAACTGGAGGCAATAGAGAAACTCTTATAAAAACACTAAATCTTTTACTTGAACAAAAGAGAAGTTTTATATATTTAGAGAATCAACTTCAGCTTGTTTGGTCAGGTCCAGATTCTGGTTCAGGTTCCTTAATGCGAGATCAATCTATTCTTATAAAACAACTTGTCGATAGTGCTAAAGATCGAATTTTATTAACAACATATACCTTTTATAAAGGGCAATTTATTGAAGATTTATTTTCTCAAATTAGAGAAAAGATGATAAAAAATCCAAAGTTAATTGTGAGATTCGTTTGCAATATTAATAGACCTAAAGGGAGTAATATTTTGCCAGAAGAACTGCATCACAAATTCAAGAGAGAAACTTGGCCAAAATTATGGAGTCAATTGCCTTATCCAGAATTGTATTTTGATCCTAGATCAATAAAAATTAATTCAAGTTCTGTTTGTCATGTTAAGGCAGTTGTTTCGGATAGAGAACTATTGGTTACAAGTGCAAATCTAACTGATTCGGCTCAGTTAAAGAATTTTGAATTAGGAGTAAAAATAGAAAGTCAATTTTCTGCAGATGCGACTTGGGATCATTTTGATAAATTAATTAAAAAGGGAATGCTTAAAAAAGTTTGAATATTTCAACGCAACTCACAATGTACAAAAACCAAATTAAAATTCTTTGGATCCATATAAATGGATAGGCCGCCCATTTTCTATTTTTTGATCTTCTCTTAATATCTTCTCTTCTGAAAATAAGTGTCTCAATACTCTTCGAGTATGTTGTTCACTAAATTCTATATTCTTTGAAATATCTTTTACATCTAGATAATAGTTTTTCTGTTTTAATAATTCTAAGATTCTAGAACGGCATAAATTTTCTTCTTTTGGTGATAGCTGATTTT
Source organism: Prochlorococcus sp. AG-355-A09 (assembly GCA_003280995.1). Taxonomy (GTDB): domain Bacteria; phylum Cyanobacteriota; class Cyanobacteriia; order PCC-6307; family Cyanobiaceae; genus Prochlorococcus_A. The sequence goes on from QCDG01000008.1 coordinate 53,448, forward strand.
TACCAGAGGAGTGATAATACCATTTAAAAGTTTCTTGATCACCTTGAATATTTAGTAAAGAACCTTCATCACAATTTCTCCCCTTTAAGCAACTAAAAAGGAAGTGATCTTCAAAATTAGGTTTAATAGATTTATGAATACTCCAAATATCACTTGCTGCAGAGTAGATTGATTGATTTCCCATGACATCATGTTTGTTTACATTTATCCTTTCGCCATGTTCTGGTTTTTTTAAGTGCGAAGAAAATATTATGGGAATATTTTTTTCGCTTGCTAAATCATTTAGTTTATAAAGAGGTAATGCAAACTCAGCATCCTTGTATGAATACTTACCACCAGTAAGAAGAGTTGTAATGGAATCTAAAAAAACTACGTCATAATAATTTCCTATTAATTCACTCAACTTTTGAATATTTAATTTATCAAAACCTCCATCTTTAAATAAAAAATCAACATTATCTGAAACTCCAATTATTTTTATCTTATGAGAACAATTACTTCTTGATTCATCAGCTTGAATAAATAAAACTTTCCCCTTTTTTGTAGAAAAAGTATTTAGAAATTTACTACCTTCTCCTATAGAAGATGCCATTGCATACATTAAAGATGTTTTACCGCTTGAGGACTCACCTGCTAGAAGTATCAGATTTTTCTTTTCAATAATTTTGTCAATTATCCAATCAACTTTTTTAGTAGTTAATTTTAAATCTTTTGATGAAATAGGTTTTTGTACATCAATGGATGGTGTCGATCCAATCTTAAATTTTTTATGCATTTGGTTCTCGTAATTTTGATTTTGTAGCTTTTGTTTTTTTTCAATGTCTACGTAGCCAAAGTCTTCTAATGTCATTTTTTGACCTCTTTTTTTAATTCACTTATTATTTGCTGACCTTTTCTAATTAGACGACCTCGGTAATGAAATTCTTTAAGGATTTCAGAAACATTCCAAAGGATGCTGGAATTGATATTTGCCCCTAAGATGTAATGTTTTTCTTCGATTAAAAAACCATTTTTTATATCACGATTCTTCTTGAGAAATTGAGAACTAACTCCTAAATAAGCAGTGGCCTCTCTAGTTGGTAACCAACGAGAATAATTTTCCATTTGAAAACTTTTCCTAGTTTTTAGTGTTTATTTCTTAGCTTTCTTTTCTTTTTCTATTTCAAGCTCACGAATGGCTGCCTTAACACTTGAAGGTAAACGTTTATCCCATGCTTTTGGTGCAGTGCCATTAGCACGACAGTTAATTACCCATTTTGAAGTAGGTATTAAATTGGACTCTTTTTTGCCTTTTGGGCTTCTAAACCTTCGATTATTAATTTTGATAGACATTCGAACACCTGCCTCGAGTAAGAAAATGAGACTTGTAAATCCTTAGAACTTACATTCAGGTGAGCCTGAACCCAATGGACAGGGGCGTGCCTTAGCGTTGTTATTTATATATTAATAAGACTGGGAGATATGTCTATATATATTGAAAATTTTAGTCGTTTTCTTTTCTCCATTCTTCCATTTGTTTTACATGATCTCTCATTTCTGGAGTATCCTTCCAAAACTTACTATCGCACTCTCTACAACCAAACTTACATTGAACAGGAGTTGGATCTGGTATGCAACCAATAATAAATAGTGATTCATCGTAAAAATCTTCTTCGGTTGGATATCCCAGAATAGCTTTACCAATTTTTCTTGAATTACAAGAGGGACAACGATAAGGTTTTCTGTCTATCAGATACCAATTTGTATCGCCATAATTATCAATCTGTTTTGCGTATGCCATAACTAAACCTCAATCCTATTTTTTAAATGTCTTTCAAATGCTTTTTCTAAACTAAGTTCTGTTGTGTAAGAACCATAAAATGAATTATGAGTTTCTACAGAATGACCCATTGCAGCAGCAGCATCTTTTACTGATATTGGGATAGTGGAGCCCTTATGACATTGATGTGCATACCTATGTCTCAAGCTGTAAGGAGTAATTTCAGGGTTAGTTTTAATTATTTCTCTCCATACCTTATTTCTTTCGATTAATTGCCTTAGTGCTTGACCAACATCACCATATTTATTTTTATCTTTTACCATTTCTATTTGATTAAGGACTGGCAAAGGTAATGTAATCTTTTTTGATTCGAATAGTTCTATAAGGTTTTGGCCGAGGTTTTTCCTCGCCAAAAGATCCATAGGAAAAACTCTTCTATCTTCCTTTTTTGCTTTTGTGTTTATATTATTTTTGATATTACCAACATATAGTTTGCCATCTACAGCTCTAAGAACTGCAAGTTCAGAAAGCCTTAAGCCAAAAATAGATATCAAACCAACTGCTAGAAATAATGAAGAATCTCTTGATTCAAGATCATCTAATAATCTTTGTAAATCATGTTCCTCGATATATGGAGTTAATTTATCTTGCTTAGTTCTATTAGATTTTCCAATTAGTTCTTTTCTATAGTCATCGCTTGGCGGTTGCCATCTTTTTTCATTTTGTGAATGTCTTTCGATTCCATATTTTAAAATCTCACACCAAGCATTGATATATCTTTTTCTCTCATCAGGTTCTATATCAATGAGGTATTTATCTGATAATTTCTTTATAAGCTCAACTCCTGTATTTGGAGAAGGATTATTATTCATTTCTACTAAGAATCTACTAATTCTCCTAGCCCAATCTTTTTCGGTTTTACTTGTTAAACCTTGTTTAGTTTGCATGAACTGATCAACTTTTGATGCAGCATTTAAATATGCTTTTAACTCCTTTTCATAGTTGGCATCATTTTTATTTAGAGGCCTTATTAATAAGAAATCATTCCAACTTTTATTAGGTTGTTTCGTTGCATCTCCAATGAATTGAGCTTTCCATCTCCTTGTGGCTTCTTTGAGAGTTAGGTTTTTTTTAACAACTAATGGTTTTATAAATTCGATAGCTTTTAGTATCTCTATCCCTGAGGTTTTCTTCCATTCGATGGGTAAGGTTTGAGAGGTTCTTTTATTGGCAGAACCAAGCCCTTCGTTATAAACATATAAAAGTTTTGTTCTACCGCTATTTTCGCCATTAACCCTAATTCCACGACCAAAATTAGTGCAGATATTTTTTCTTAATTCCTTTTCCCAAGAAGTGCTGTTAGCACTGGTCATTTTAAAAGTGTAATTAGTGCAAATATTAGTGCAGAATTGCTATATTGTCGACATATCTAGATATATCTGGTTATAAGTCAATCTTACCTTATTTCTTATAAACTCTTTTGCAGCAATGCTTTTGGCCATGCCCTCGTCGGGACTTGAACCCGAGACCTCTCCCTTACCAAGGGAGTGCTCTACCGCTGAGCTACAAGGGCAATTTTAAAGTGGGCCGGGTTGGATTTGAACCAACGTAGGCAGAGCCAGCGGATTTACAGTCCGCCCCCTTTAACCACTCGGGCACCGACCCCCACTATTTGAACTTATCAGTTAATGGACACTTTGTGTGAAATTGTTTTGGTTTTTTTGTTTCTTTCTAGATAGCATTTGTAAAGAAAAGACTTTATTGATGATGAATATTTTATTGATAAATGGACCAAATCTAAATCTTTTGGGCACTAGAGAACCTGAAATATATGGTAATAAAACATTGAGTGATATAGAAAAAGATTTAACTGAAGTTGCTAAAGAAAAAAGTATTAATCTTGAGTGTTTTCAAAGTAATCACGAAGGAGAAATAGTAGATAAAATTCAGGAGTCTGTAAAAAGTATCCAAGGTATTCTTATAAACGCTGGTGCTTTTACTCATACCTCGATTTCTATTCGTGATGCTTTAATTGGATCGAAAATTCCTTTTGTAGAGTTACATATTTCAAATATTTTCAGTAGAGAAGATTTTCGTAAAGAATCTTTTCTTACAGATAAAGCTATAGGAATTATTAGTGGATTCGGCATATCAAGTTATTCCTTAGCTCTTGAAGGAATCATTGGATATTTGAGTATTAAAGATTAAATGCTAGTCGATTTTAAAAGGCCCACTTCTCATATTAAATTTTTATCGTCATTTACCTCAGATGAGTGGATCAAACTCGCATTATCTAATCCAATAGATCTTCTTATTGACCATGCTCATTGTGAAAGAAAAGCAGCAGGAGTAGCTATTCAATTGATGTTTAGATATCCATCAGAACCAAATCTGGCAGAAGTTTTAAGTCCAATAGCGAGAGAAGAATTAGAGCATTTTGAAAAAATACTTTATTTTTTAAAGGATCTTGGACATTCTCTTGAGTCCTTAAAACCGCCTCCATATGGAGCTGAGTTGTCCAAGAATATAAGAAAGGAAGAGCCCAATAGAATGCTTGATAGTTTCTTAATAGCAGGACTTATTGAAGCAAGAAGTTATGAAAGATTAAGCTTGCTTGCGCTGAATTATGAAGATAAATCGTTTAAATCCCTTTATGAGTCACTGCTAGAGAGTGAGGCAAGACATTTTGGAGTTTACTGGAAACTAGCGCAAACTAAATTCTCTAAAGATCAAACTTTCAAAAGGTTAGAGGAATTGTCTGAAATTGAGTCAGCAATATTGGCTGAAACTTTTGTATTGCCAAGGGTACATAGCTAAAGTTAAAAAAATAAAAATGATAATAAAAAAGTTCTTAAGTTTACTTAATCCATATAAAACTGATTTACCAACATTCACCATCGTTGGTGTAGGCCCTGGAGATCCATCGCTTTTAACAATTGCTGCTGTGGATGCAATAAAAAAAGCGAAAGTTATAGTTTTCCCAATATCAGATGATAATAAAAAGAGTTTTGCTGCGGAAATAGTCAAGAAATACACCAAATTTAAAAAAAATATCCCTATCATCTTCCCAATGGCTAGGAAGGATTTTGATCCAGATGAAATATGGTCTAATGCTGTAGAAAAAATTGTGAAATTTATAAAAAATGGCGAATCAGTTGTTTTACTTTGTCTTGGAGATACTTCACTATTTGCAAGCTCTTCTAATATCTTGAGGTTACTAAAAATTAATCATGCTGAAATTATTACCAAAACAATACCTGGTATTTCCTCTATTTCAGCGGCAGCAGCTTTGAATGATTTTGATTTGGTAAAAAAAGGCGAGACATTAATCATCAAAGAATGCCCTTCTTCAGAATCTGAACTAACAACCCTAATTAGGGAAAGTAAGGCAAATAAAACGGTATTGGCAATTATGAAAGTTGGCAAAAGATGGAATTTAGTTAGGGAAATTTTAAAAAAAGAGGATATCATCAATACAACATTAATAGCTTTAAGTGTTGGGATGCCTGATCAAATTATTCAATATGCATCACAATATAATAAGGAATTTATGCCTTATTTTTCTTTGATTTTGATAAGGTTCGATTAATGTATAAAAAAGAAAAATTAGTTGAAAACAAATTTACATGGCCAATATGTAAGGATCTATTATTTCTTGTTCTCGAAGATAGGGTTAGTGATGTTTTTGTTTGTGAATTGGTTTGGGAAAGACTTTTTTATACTAAAGAACTCTCTATAAATAATTGGGTCTTTAGCGCATTAACTCCTTCTTATTGGTCAGAAAAATTTGAAAAAGCTCCTCAAATCATTTCAGAGCGACCAGCCTCAATACATTTGACTCGATCAATTCCAAAAGAATATAAACAGGGATTGAAGAATTTTCTCAATTTTAAAGGTTATAAGATTAATGAACTCTATCCAAGAAGAACTAGAAGAGCGACTGCAGTAAATTGGTTGATTTATTGGGCGATTGAAAATGATTGTTTTTCAAAAGATAGTGGATTAATGCCAAGTCCTAGTTCACCCCCTGTTAATCCAGTTAAAGGACATTTTGGCGATCCAGAAATTAAATAAGTTTTTTTGAAAAAGGTAAATGATTCTATAAAAGGTATAGTTGTAATGGATACTACTTTCTTTGGAGAGAAGAATTGATTCTTCCTACAATAGCAATTATCGGAAGACCTAACGTTGGGAAATCTACCTTAGTTAATCGTCTTTGCCAAAGTAATGACGCAATAGTATTTGATAAGCCAGGTGTTACAAGAGATAGAACTTATCAAAATGCTTCATGGGGAGGTAAGGAATTTCAAATTGTTGATACTGGAGGTTTAGTTTTTGATGATGATAGTGAATTTCTCCCAGAGATAAGAACACAAGTTTTCTTAGCTCTAGAAGAGGCTTCACTCGCGTTACTGGTGGTAGATGGGAATCAAGGCGTTACTGATGGTGATTTATCAATAGCAAAATGGTTAAGAAACTCAAGCTGTAAAACAATTGTTGCTGTTAATAAATGTGAATCGACTACTCTAGGAATATCCCTAGCTTCAGAGTTCTGGAAATTAGGATTGGGCGAACCTAACCCTGTTTCAGCTATTCATGGTTCAGGTACTGGTGATCTTTTAGATCTCGTGATTGGCGAACTTCCTGAAAATAATATCCAGGATGATGAAGAAAAGATAATGATGTCTATTATTGGTAGGCCTAATGTTGGTAAATCTAGTTTGTTAAATTCAATCTGTGGAGAAAAAAGAGCAATAGTTAGTGATATTAGTGGTACGACAACTGATTCAATAGATACGCTCATTAAAAAAGGTGATAATCATTGGAAAATTATTGATACTGCGGGGATTAGAAGAAAGAAAAATGTTAAATATGGCACTGAATTTTTTGGTATTAATAGGGCTTTTAAATCTATAGATAGAAGTGATGTTTGTGTTTTAGTTATAGATGCTATTGATGGAGTAACTGATCAAGACCAGAAGCTGGCTGGGCGCATAGAAGAACAAGGCAGAGCTTGCATAATTGTTGTTAATAAATGGGATCTTGTAAAAAAAAATAGTTCAACAATTTATCAAGTAGAAAAAGAACTTAGATCTAAACTTTATTTTTTACACTGGTCAAAAATGATTTTTATATCTGCCCTAACTGGTCAAAGGGTTGATAATATTTTTGAGCATGCTCTCAATGCTGTAAATCAACATAGAAGAAGAGTTACAACATCTGTAGTTAATGAAGTACTTAAAGAATCAATCAGTTGGAAAAGTCCTCCAACGAAGAGAAGCGGAAAGCAAGGTAGGCTTTATTACGGTACTCAAGTAAAGAACAAACCTCCCACTTTTACTCTTTTTGTAAATGACCCTAAATTATTCGGAATAACTTATAGAAGATATATTGAAAAACAAATTAGAGTAAATTTAGGCTTTGAAGGCACACCCCTCATTTTACTTTGGAGAGGGAAACAGCAAAGAGCTTTAAATAAAGAAGTCGAAAGAGAAAATATTGAGTTAATTCAAAAAGATTAATGAATTTGCTAACCAAATTTTCTGTTGGTCAATACGTTCATGGTAATAGAAGTTGGCTAAGAATTATAGATAGTAGATTAAAAATAATTATCGTAATGATATTTTTAATCACTCCAATCTGGGCAGGTCCAATATGGAGATTGAGTTTAGTTGGTTTTTTACTATTAATTACTTTTTTAAGTTTTTTGCCATCTAGAGTATGGTGGCGATCATTATTTTTTCTCTCATGCTTGTCACTTTTAATTGGATGTATATCAATTCTTGCCTCTTCTGATATTCAATCTCTTGATGGCTACTTGAGAAATCCCAATGAGTTGCAAGTAGTACTGGAAAGCCAAAAAGAATGGAATATTTTGCAAATTCCTTCGCAGAAGATATGGTTTATTAATTTTGGTCCTTATAACTTATCAAGAAAAGCCTTTGAATTAGGAATAAAAACCTCCACTTTGATATTTACCGTTATTCATAGTGTGAATTTGATGCTTTTAACCACATTGCAGGAAGACATTGTATGGGGATTAAGTTGGTTTATGTATCCATTAAGAAAGATTGGATTGCCAACTAGTAAATGGCTGTTTCAGTTGTTAATTGCATTACGTTTTATTCCCCTAGTGCAGGAAGAACTTCAAAATATCATTAAATCAGTTTCAGTTAGATCAATCAATTTTCGAAATTTAGGATTAAAGAAATCTTTTAATGTTTTGTTAATCTTAGTAGAGAGGTTATTTCAAAATATTTTTCTGAGAATTGATCATGGAGCAGAATCATTACTTTCAAAAAAAAATATTATTATTAAAACCAACAGATTTAGAACTCTTTATCCTTCAAAATCACTCAATGTAATTATTAATACATTATCGATTTGTTTTATTTGCATAGCAATTTTTCTTAGAAAACTGTATGGTGCATTATAAATAACACAATAATTAGGTTTGAGTTCTGAGCGTTATTTAAACCATCCAACATTTGGTATGTTGTACCAAGTCTCACCTGGAAATGATGGGAGAGATATTTATGCGACTTTATATGCTCAAAAAATGTTTTTTTTGGTAGAAGTTAGACAGAGAGAAGTTTTTTTTGAAGTTATACCTTACTTAGATGCTCGTAATCAGGCGGAATTAAACCTTCAAAAAGCTAGAAGAAAAGGATCTCAAGAACTATCTAAATGGGAGAATTTATTTACGCAAACTTTCTTATAAAATGTGAACCCTGCAAATTATTTAGAAATAAAAAATAAAATTCCTTCAAATGTAAATATTCTTGCGGTAAGTAAAGGATTTAAAAGTCAAGAAATCAAGACTATTCAAAATATAGGTCAGAACGATTTTGGTGAAAGTAAGGTTCAAGAGGCGCTTGAAAAACAATTAACCTTAAAAGATCATAAACAAATAAATTGGCACTTTATTGGAAGAATACAAAGTAATAAAATAAGAAAAATAGTTCAAAATTTTAAATACATTCATTCAGTAGATTCATTTGAAAAGTTGCAAAAGATTTCTAATATTTCACGTGAAGAGAAGAAAAATCCATTAATAATGTTGCAGGTTAAGTTGAGTGATGACCCTACTAAAGGAGGCTTTAATCCTGAATTTTTAATAATGAAATGGAGGGAAATTCAAGAGTTGAAAAATATTTCATTAACCGGTTTGATGACTATCAATCCTAAAGGACTTAGCTCTAAAGAAAATTCAGGGTTGTTCAAAAAATGTCGTGCTCTCGCTGATTCACTGCAACTACCAGATTGTTCAATGGGGATGTCTGGAGATTGGGAGGAAGCTATTGACGCTGGATCTACTTGGTTAAGATTAGGATCATTGATTTTTGGAGGTAGATCCTAATTAGTTATTTTTTTATAAAAATCTTATCTATAAACTTGCAGTTAAGTTCAACTAACGTTATTTAAGTATAGGTAGTTTATTCATTTAAAAAATGAATCTATTACTTAAGGTTCTTAAACCTTAGTAATCAATTTCAAGAGGATTTAAAAGGTGTCACTTATTTCTAGATTAAAGGCAGTAGTTGCAGGGGATGAGTATCTCGATGATGATTTTGATGAGTTGGATTATGCTTCAGAGGATGAATTAAATGATATTAATAATTTCAAACAAAATCCAAAGAATGCAAATGCTCTTGCAAATTCCAATCCATTCGATTTTATGAATAACAACAGATCATCAAAAGTAGTTGGTATGCCTGGAATCTCAAATTCATCCTCAGAAGTAAGCTTAATGGAACCCAGAAGTTTTGATGAGATGCCTCAAGCGATACAAGCATTAAGAGAAAGAAAAACTGTAATACTCAATTTAACTATGATGGATCCTGATCAAGCTCAAAGAGCGGTTGATTTTATTGCTGGGGGCACATATGCAATTGATGGACATCAAGAGAGAGTCGGTGAAAGTATTTTCCTTTTTGCTCCAAGTTGTGTAAATGTAACTAGTTCTTCCCCAGAAGAAGCTTCTCCTTCTTCTGTCTCTACAGAAAACACACCACAATATAGTTTGGGCAAAAATACTACTCCTGAACCAGCATGGGGGAATTCTAAATTAAGTGCTTATTCATGATTAATCTGTGACAGATAAAATTGCGGTAATTGGTTTTGGAAATATTGCGAGTGCTATAGTTACACCTCTATTAGATAACAAATTAATTCAGCCAGAGAATGTTTTTTGTGTTGTAAATACAGAAAAAAGTTTAGAAAAAATAAAAAATAATTATAAACATAATATAAACGTTTATAAATCAGGTTCTAAAGAGTCAAAAATAATTTGGGATTGTCAATATAAACTTCTTTCGATAAAACCCCAACAATTAAATGACATAAATGAGGCCCATCATATAAAAAATAAGGATAATTTAATAGTTTCTATTCTTGCCGGAGTTTCAATAAATAGACTTGCTCAAAAGTTTCCTAATCATAAATGTGTGAGAGTGGTTACAAATATTCCAATAACTATTGGAAAAGGTTTAACAGGGATTTCTTGGGGAGAAGAAATTACAGAAGATCAGAAACAATTCACAAAAAAATTATTTGAAAATACTAGTAAAATTTATGAATTTACTGAAGATTACCTTGATATATTTTTAGCTTTAACTTCATCAGGTCCTGCAATTATTGCTTTAATTATAGAAGCATTAAGTGATGGAGGATTAAGCGGGGGATTACCAAAAATAATTTCAGAGGAACTTGTAATGGAAATGATACTAGGGACTATTTTTCTAATAAAGGAAAATAAACTTACTACTTCTGAGCTTAAAAATTTAGTAACCTCTCCAGGTGGAACAACTATTTCTGCTTTAAGGGTTTTAGAAAAAAAGAGTGTAAGGTCAGCATTAATTGAATCAATAGTTTCAGCTAGTAATAGAAGTAAGGAGTTTCGTTAGGTTTTTGAATTATCTTTTAAGTTCATATAAACTTTTTCAAGTGAATTTATATTTTTAGTAATTGTGTATCTCTGAAGTATACGTTCTCTAGCTTTCTCCCCAAGATCTTTTGTAAATGAAGGATGTTCTACAAGAATTGGGATTATAGTTTTTAATTGTGCAGCCACATTATCAGTTGAAATTACTATTCCTGCTCCGTTATCTAAAACTTCACCGTCAGCTCCGGCATCTGTAGCTACACAAGCAGTACCAGCAGACATTGCCTCTAAAAGTGATAATGATAAACCTTCTACTAAGCTTGGTAAGAAAAAAACTTCTGCTATTTGCATTATTGCTATCCTAGTTTCTAAATCTAATTCGGCACCCCACCAAATTAATTTCTCATTACCAAGGTTAGAAAAACTATTTTCAAGTGTTGGCTTCATTGGTCCATCCCCAACAATAACTAATTTACAATTTTGAGTTTTTGTTTGGCGCCAAGAACGTAAAAGTGCCTCGATATTTTTCTCATTTGCAATCCTTCCCATATATAAAAAGATTCTTTCATTTCCAAGTTTGTTTTTTACCTGATCATATTTTTTACTTTTTTCGCAAAAAGGTTTCCAAATATTTTCATCAACGCCGTTTGGAATAACTATTTGTTTTTCTGTAGGTACTCCTAATTTATCAAGAACATTTTTTTGAGGTTCAGAAAAAATAATTATTTTATCGAACTTTGCTAAAGATGGAGCATAAAGTTGATAGGTTAATTGTTGAGTGCTTGCAGTTAGATTTCTATTTTTTGCATCAAATGGTGGATGAAATGTTCCTATAAGAGGAACATTAATTTCATTACACAGCTCAGGAAGTCTAAAGTCTAAAGGAGATAAAGTTAGGCTTGCATGTACTATGTCAGGTTTTAATCTTTCCAATGATAGTCTTAGCTCTTTTTCTGCCCTTGGTGAGGGTATTGTATAAACTTGAGATTTAATTAAATATGGGAGACTTACATCAGGATCATTTGCAAGAAATAATGGTTCTGATGAATTTGATCTAGAGGGATTATCGAAATGAATAAAACTAATTTTATGCCCTCTGGCCTTCAATTCCTTAGTAGTTGAATTGCCATAAGTTACATTTCCGCAAAAAGGGGATTTTTTACCCAACCAGGCAATATGAACCACATTAATTGATTTAGCTATTTATAAAGTTAACAGTAAGAGCCGCTATGATCATAATTTTTAAATTTTTTTATGATTTATGAAAATCTTAACTATATATTTCTCTCAACATTTTTAGTGAAGATAATTCTTTCTCTAGTTGAGAAGAGATCCAAGTCTCAATAATAAATAATATTTTAAGCCAGACTTTTTTAGGTCCCAATAACTCTCCATTAGATTTTATTGGTAAGTCGGGAAAAAGAAGTCTTTGTAATAGAGCAACTTCAGATGCATTTATTTTTAGATTACTTTGAGGTTCTTCAATTGACGAAAACCCTTCACTTGGCAAATAATAACAACGCCATTCCCAATTTCCTAAAGGCGGAATAATAGGTTCTCCAGTTTTACAGCAATGATGAATTGGTAAATTTATACCTCCAATGGCTAATAGATGGATTAAAGATTGAATACTCATTGAGAGCATTTTAATATCTTCTTCTTTAGATTCTTCATACAAAAAAATCCTATCTAGATGTGCAAGAACACAAGATAAATAGTTTTGTTGCTTATCATTATTACCTACTAATAAAAAAGTTAATTCAGTTATTGCTTGCGCGGCTGCAAGACATTCAATATTTTTCCCTAGACCAGAATAGCTTTTTAATATTTTAATTTGACGTACAGATTTAAGATTTCTTTTTCCAAAAATTTGCAGACTTAAATATGTTAATGGAGTAGCTGCGGCAAGACTACTTTTAGGACGTCTAGCACCAGGTACTGCTAATCGAACAATCCCCTGCTCATCAGTAAGAATAGTTATTAATCTATCATTCTCGCCTAATGGAGAAGCTTTAATACAGAGACCCTCTAGTCTGCACTCACCAGAACCAGACATTTAAAAATTTACTTCTTGGAAAATCTCACAAAAATTAGAAGTTCCAACGCAACTAATTCCATTATCAAACAAATCAATAACTTGTGTCAGTTTTTTTATACCACCTACAACTTTTATTTGATTTTGAGAGCCTGTTATATTTAGTATTTCGGGGACATCATTAGATGTAAGAGGAGATCCAAACCCGTCCCCGAATTGAAAATTTTTTATTCCTAATTCCAAACATATTTCTATCGCATTAATAAAAACTTCTTCTTGTAGTTTTGATTTATTTATGATTATTGAAACTGGTAATCCAGATAATTTAACTTGCTCAATTTCAGCAGCGAAAGTTTCTAAATTTCTTTTGGATAAATTGATATAGTTTGGGATATATTCAATTCCTTTTGCACCCTTATCTTTTGCAAAACAAACTAATTCTTCAATAAATGAAACTGGTAAATCTGCTAAAGGGTAAGAAATAAGTGCATTTATATCCGCACTGTAATTACCCAAACAGTTTTTAAGATCAGTTAAATAATTTAGTGAAGTAGAAATATTTTTGATATTGTATTTTCTTATTAAATCGCAATTCACACAGAAATCTTCCCATGATAAATAAGGGTTAATAATAATCGCATGAATTTTCTCGTTTAATTCATATTCAATATTGGGCATTTAAAACTTATTTAGATTGAATCAATCCATAACCTCCATGATTCCTTTTATATATAACTTGAAGTTCATTATTTTTCTTGTTTCGAAAAACATAAAAATCATGATCAATTAGATCTAATTGTTTTCTTGCCTCGTCTGATGAAATTGGAGTCATTTCAAAGTATTTATTTTTTATAGATGGCTCAGGCAGACTTGCTTCAGTTCCTTCTTTAAAAAAAGTTTTATCTAACAAATTTGATTCCATAGTTTCAATTGGTAAAGAATCTTTATTTTTAAATTGTTTATTATGAATTGTTTTATTGTTTCTTTCTTTGTATTTGCGTAATTTTCTACAAAGTTTATTTGAAACTAAATCAATGCTTGAGTATAGATTTTCAGTTTTTTCTTCAGCTCTAATTACGGTACCATTTGCAAAAATAGTAACTTCTGCAGTTTGGAACGAGACTCTTGGATTCTTTTCAATTGAAAGGTGTATGTCAGCTTCTTTAACGATATCCTTATAGTGATGTGTTGCTTTTTCTATCTTTGCCTCAGTATATTCTTTTAATGCTCCAGTGAGCTCAAGATTCTTTCCATGGATTAAAATTTTCATAACAAATCTAAAAATATTTTCTTTCTTTCTAAATCTACTTAAATATGGATAATAGAACAGCAATAATTAAACAACCTGATAATATTTCTTCTTTTAATGATGTTTATAAATTACAAAAAGAATATCAGGAGGCATTGATTTTAGATAATTCTAACCCTGATTTTATTTGGATAGGGGAGCATCAACTCTGTTATACATTGGGGAGAGGATCTAATTACGATAATTTACTATTTTCTCTAAATGATGCTAAATATGATGTTTTTAAGATTGATAGAGGTGGTGAGGTAACTTGTCATATGCCAGGACAATTAGTAACGTATTTGGTTTTAGATTTGAAAAATTTTAATAAAGATTTAAATTGGTACTTAAGAAAAATTGAAGAAATTATTATAAAAATCCTTGGAGCTTTTAATATAGATTGTCACTCTAGAAAAGGGTTTACTGGTGTTTGGATAGGAAATAAGAAAATCGCATCTATTGGAATTGGGTGTAAAAGATGGATTACGATAAATGGATTTTCAATCAATATTGACTGCAAATTAGAAAACTTTAATAAGATTGTTCCTTGCGGAATAGAAAATTGTCTTATGGCAAATATGATTGATTACAACAAAAATTTAAATATTCAAGAAGTCAAGAGAATTGTTAAAAAAACCATCGAGGAAGAATTTAATTTTGATTTTATATCAAAATAGAAATTAAAATTTCAAAATCAATTTAATATGGGTGATTTAGCGTATTGGCCTGCAGCCAAACCTCTTTCTAAAAAAAATACATTTGCCAAAAATAGAGATTTTATTAAGAACCTTGATCATATAGATCAAATTTGGGAAAAATTAAAATTTAAATGTGGTGATACTTTAGCTGTTTGCGATTTAAGAGGGAAATACAAAGAAAAATTTTCTTATTCTGAGCTGGCTGATTTAATAACAAAAGTCTCTTTTTCTTTCGAAAATTATGGTTTAAAAAAGGGGGATGTAGTTACTGTAATATCTGAAAATTCTCCAAGATGGCTAGCAGTAGATCAAGGCTTAATGCGTTTAGGAGCTATAAATGCAGTGAGAGGTATTAATTCTCCTTCAGTAGAATTAGACTATATTATTGGGCACTCTAATTCAGTAGGACTAATAGTTCAATCTAAGGAAATTTGGCTAAAGTTAAACAACAAAGAAGAATTAAAAAAAAGACTGAAATTTATAATCAATTTAGAAGATGAACAATTTGAAAGTTTAATAAGTTGGAGTACATTCATAAGTTCAGTAGAAAAAGAAAATTCACAAAATAATAATCTTGAAAAATTTAATCCAGAAATTGATGACGTCGCTACTATTCTTTACACTTCTGGGACGACCGGAAAACCTAAAGGTGTGCCTTTGACTCATGCAAATTTTTTACATCAAATAATCAATTTAGCCTATATCGCTGATCCAGAACCAGGGACCACTGTATTAAGCGTTTTGCCTATCTGGCATTCTTATGAGAGAAGTGCTGAATACTTCTTTTTTTCATGCGGTTGTTCTCAATACTATACAATTCCAAAATTTCTTAAAGATGATATTACACAAATAAAACCTGTTGTCATGGCTACTGTACCGAGACTATGGGAAGCAATTCATGATGGTTTTTTTCAGGCTTTAAAAAAAATGCCTTCCAAAAAGCAAAAACTTATTAAGTTTTTGATAAGTAATAGTTCGGTTTTCAAAAGAAGTCTTAGAAAGATAAGAAATATAGATATAAATCAAATAACTTTTAAATCAAAAATCCCCTTACTGGGTTCTGTTATTAGCCGATATCCTTTACATAAATTGTCAACTATTTTTTTATGGCCGAATATTCTTAGACAACTATGCGGAGAAAAACTGAATTTTCCCATTAATGGTGGAGGTGCATTGCCAGAACATGTAGATCTTTTTTTTGAATCTTTAGGTATAGATGTTTTGGTGGGATATGGACTCACAGAAACTAGTCCAGTATTAACTTGTAGGAGAAGAGAATTAAATGTTAGAGGATCATCTGGGCAGCCTCTTTCATTTACTGAAATCAAAATAGTGAATGATGATAAAAAAAAGATTCTGAAGTTCAGAGAAGTCGGGAAAATTCTTGTTAGGGGGCCGCAAGTAATGAAAGGTTATCTTAATAATGAAATAGCTACAAAAGATGTTTTATCCAAGGATGGTTGGTTTGATACTGGTGATTTAGGGTTTCTAATACCAAATGGTTCTCTCTTTATAACAGGTAGAGCCAAGGATACAATAGTGCTATCAAGTGGTGAAAATATAGAACCGAATCCGCTAGAGACTGAAATTCTTAGTTCTGAATTTATTAATCAGATTCAATTAGTAGGACAAGATAAGAAATGTTTAACAGCCCTTGTAGTACCTAATGTCGAATTGGTTAAAAGCAAGTTTTTGGAAGAAGACCTTTCAAAATTAAACCTGAATAAGAAAATTGTTACATTTTTCAAATCACAAATTAATAATTTGCTTAAAAGTCGATTAGGAGCAAGATCAGAAGAACAAATATTAGATTGTTATTTTGTTGATGCCTTTACTCTAGAAAATGGGTTATTAACACAAACTCTTAAACAAAAAAGAAAAGAAATAGAAAAAAAGTATTCATTACAAATAGAAAATATGTATGAAAACAAATTTAGTAAGAAAATTTGATTTGTTCTATCTATATTGAAAAGGTAATTTAATTTTTTATGGAAACAAAAAACTCAATATCTATAAAGCGCTCAATAGCTATTAAAGCTGTAGTTACACCAACTTGGAAGGAAGATGCTGAAAAAGAACTAAGTAAAGCAATTTCAAACATAGATCAGCAATTATCGCAACTGGAGCAAGAGGGGCAGCAAATAGTAAATAATATTAGATCCCAATCGGTTAATCCTTTAGATCCAAGAGTTCAAGAACAGGTTAGTCAGGTGCAACAACAAGTCGCAGCAAAACGAAATGAAATTGAAGAACAAAAAAGAAATCTACTTCAACAACAGAGTCAAGTTCGCGAATTAAAAATGGACGAAATTGTTGATCAAGGACAAGTGGATAGTTTCTGTGATGTCACAGTGGGCGACAATCTTATTGAAAAAATGCAAGTCTCGATAACTGTTAAAGATGGAGTTATTCAATCTATAGATAATAATTAAAGATGAGATTTAGTAATTTTGAAAAAAATAAGTAAATCTTAATTTCGAAAAGTTTAAATTTTAATCAATCTAAATTATTACTTTCTTAAGTTTTAAGAGTTCCAACTGTGAACATGATTTCGTATAATTAAAGCAAGAGTTTAAAGGGTTCTTAATCATAAAAACTTTAGGAAGTTTGGTAGAAATCCCTTGAAACTTATGCAATAACAAATTTCTTATGTCTCACGAAATATTCATGCCTGCCTTGAGTTCTACTATGACGGAGGGCAAGATTGTGGAATGGTTGAAAAATCCAGGAGATAAAGTTGAAAGAGGAGAATCTGTCTTGGTTGTTGAATCTGATAAGGCAGATATGGATGTTGAATCTTTTCAAGATGGATATCTTGCTGCTGTTTTAATGCCAGCCGGCAGCACTGCACCTGTTGGAGAAACTATTGGTCTCATTGTTGAAAATGAGGATGAGATAGCTTCTGTCCAAGAACAAAATAAAGGAAATCAAACTGAAGTCTCAACTTCAGACCAACTTGAATTGGTAAGCAATAAAACTGAAGAAAAACCAGTAGTCCAGACTGAAAATATCAAGAAAGAAGCTGAAAAAGTCGTCTTAAAGAGTGAAAAGCCTGTCCCATCTATTAATGTCGATCAAATTAATGCCGCAACAAGTAATGTTTCTTCGAGGATAATTGCATCTCCAAGAGCTAAAAAACTAGCCTCTCAAATGGGTGTTGATTTAGCAAAGGTTCATGGATCTGGCCCTCACGGAAGGATTCAAGCTGATGATATTTTAAAAGCTAATGGCCAACCTGTTTCTATCCCATGGATAGGAGAAGGTGGTTCTCCTGCAAGTATTCCTGGTGCAAATTTGGGAGTTGAAAGAAAACCAGAAACTTCAGGAAATAGTTTTGGTAATCCTGGAGAAACAGTTCAATTTAATACTCTTCAAAAAGCGGTAAATAAAAATATGGAATCTAGTTTAGATGTTCCATGTTTTAGAGTGGGTTATTCTATAAATACAGATAAATTAGATAATTTCTACAAAAAGGTAAAACAGAACGGAGTTACTATGACTGCTTTACTTGTAAAGGCAGTTGCAAAGACACTAAAGAAACATCCTCAAGTTAACTCAAGCTTTTCAGAAAATGGAATTTCTTATCCAGAAAATATAAATATTGCTGTTGCTGTTGCAATGGAAGATGGGGGACTAATAACTCCAGTATTAAAAGAACCATGCAATACTGATTTATTTGAATTATCTAGGGAATGGAAAGATCTCGTAAAAAGATCGAGATCAAAACAATTAGAACCAGATGAATACTCAACGGGAACATTTACCTTATCTAACCTTGGTATGTTTGGTGTTGATAGATTTGACGCAATACTTCCCCCAGGAACTGGTGCGATCTTAGCGATAGCATCATCGAAACCAACTGTTGTAGCTAATAGTGATGGTTCAATATCTGTTAAAAAAATAATGCAAGTAAATCTTACAGCTGATCACAGAGTGATCTATGGAGCTGATGGTGCTTCATTCTTGAAAGACTTGGCTAACCTGATTGAAAATGAGCCAGAGACACTTGTATCTTAAATTTAATTGATTTATCAAATTAATAAAGAAGAAAGAGATTATAGGCTTGAATCTTATGATTATTTACTTGATCCTTCATTAATTGCTAGTAAACCTTCTGCAATTAGGCATGAATCAAGATTAATGATAGTTAGAAATAGTGTTTTAGAAGAAGACTGCTTAACTAATAAATTTACCAAGAATCTTTTAGATGAATTTAGAGAAGGCGATCTTGTAGTTGTAAACAATACTAAAGTAATGAAAGCTAGGTTAAAGGTTGAATTAGAAAATAAGACATTAGTCGAATTATTAGTTTTAGAAAGATCCCATGAATGTGTTTGGTTATGTTTGGCAAAGCCAGCGAAAAAGTTAAAAATAAATAAAAAATTAAAATTAAAATCTCATTTAGCAGAAGATATAAATTTGATTGTTGATGGGGTTGATGAAAAAACTGGAGGGAGATTTATTAAATTTCCAGAAAATATAACTTGTCTTAATTCAATGAATGACCTTCTTGATAAATACGGGGAAATCCCACTCCCTCCTTATATAAAAAATTCCGAAGAAGAATCTTTTCATGAGAAAAGTTATCAAACTGAGTATGCAACTAATCCGGGGGCAGTTGCTGCACCAACAGCTGGTTTACACTTAAGCAAAAGTCTTATTTCCAATCTAAAAAATAAAGGAGTAATAATCTTACCGATAACTTTGCACGTGGGTTATGGAACATTCAAACCAATTGATCAAGAAGATTTAAGTAACTTAAAACTTCATAAAGAATGGGTAAGTGTTAATAAGGAAGTAGTGGAGGAAATAAAAAAAATAAAGAAAACAGATAGAAGAATAATTGCTATTGGCACAACTAGCGTGAGAGCTCTTGAAAGTTGTTATTCTCACGAAATTAATGACTATATTCCCATAGCGAAGTACGTGGATTTAGTAATTAAGCCAGGTTACAAATTTAAGGTAGTTGATGGATTATTAACTAATTTTCATCTTCCTAAAAGTTCATTATTACTTTTAGTAAGTGCAATGATTGGTAGAGAAAGATTATTAGATTTGTATAAAAAAGCCATAAAAGAAAAATTTAGATTTTTCTCTTATGGCGATGCGATGTATATTTCACCAGATTCATTACTGGAGAAAAAATAGATTTAGGCTTTGACTGGTTCTTGAATGATTCCGCTTGGAACTTCAGTAAACATAATTGATGATAAATATCTCTCTGCTAAATCAGGTAGAACAACTACAATAGTTTTTCCCGCATATTCATCTTGTTCGGCTAATCTAACAGCAGCAGCAGCAGCAGCTCCACAAGATATTCCGACTAATAGACCCTCTTCTTTTGCTAATCTCAGAGCCATTTCGATTGACTCGTCATTTGTTACTTGTTCAACCTTATCAACAATTGACAAGTCAAGGTTATTAGGAATAAATCCTGCTCCAATTCCTTGAATTTTATGTGGTCCAGATTTAACCTCTTCCCCATTCATTGTCTGTGTAATAACAGGACTATGTGATGGTTCTACAGCTACAGAAGTAATATTTTTGCCCTTTTCTTGCTTAATGTATCTTGAAACTCCTGTAATTGTGCCGCCAGTTCCTACCCCTGCAACTAAGACATCAATTTCACCATCGCAATCATCCCAGATTTCTGGCCCAGTAGTTTTGAAATGAATTTCAGGGTTTGCTGGATTATCAAATTGACCTGGCATGAAATATTGAGAAGGATTACTTTCTGCAATTTCTTTAGCCTTAGCTATTGCTCCAGGCATACCTTTAGATGCTTCTGTTAAAACAATTTCAGCACCTAACACTGCCATAACCCTTCTTCTTTCAATTGACATGGATTCTGGCATTGTAAGGATGAGTTTATACCCTCTTGCTGAAGCAGTAAAAGCTAGAGCAATGCCTGTATTTCCAGAAGTTGGTTCAACAATAGTTTTGTCTTTTGTAAGTTTCCCACTTTTCTCTGCATCCCAGATCATGTTTGCGCCAATCCTACATTTGACACTATAAGCGGGGTTTCTACCTTCAATTTTTGCAAGTACTGTAGCTTTCGCGTTTTTAGTAACTGATTTTAATTTTACTAATGGAGTGTTTCCAATAGCAAAACTGTTGTCCTCATAAATTTTTGCCATTTATATATTTAGAAAATATATATTAATACTAACTACTATTCAGAAAAAGAGTATAAAAGTTTCTATACGGTAAATACTAGGAATTTAGAAATTATTTAGTGCTTCAGAAAAGGTTTTCCATAATTGATCTTGGTCTTCTAATCCAACTGATACTCTAATAAGGTGCGAGGGTATACCAAAACTTTCAGCCCAATCCAACTCGTCATAATGAGCTAGTAAAACATAAGGACAAACTAGAGTAAATTTTGTACCTAAACTAGGTCCTTTAGATACTTTTAGAGAATCATAAAATTTTTTTGCTTTGTTCAATCCTCCATTTAATTCAAACGATAATAAGCAGCCGTATCCTCCATCAGAATTAAGTAAAGAATTAAAATTTGGACAATTTTCAGGATGGAAAATATTTTTAATCTCGCTATGAGTCTCTAATCTTTTTTTTAATTCTAAACATGCTTTATTTTGTTCAAAAACTCTTTGATTTACATCTCTACTAACTTTCTCTAGATAAACTATGTCTCCATCGGAAAGTATTGGAATATTAATCTCGTTTAATGCATTTCTAAACTGATCAATCCATTTGCTTTTTGGATTTAGAATTAATGATCCGGCAAGAATATCTCCACTACCTGAAAAAACTTTTGTAAGTGAAGTAAAAACTATATCTGCATGTTCTATGGAATTTATATTTAAATTCGAACCAATTGTATCGTCAACAATTAACGGAATATTTAGCTTTTTTGCAATTCTTGAAATTTTTTTAATGTTTACACATTTGAGCATTGGATTACTTGGAAGTTCAATAATTAATGCTGATGGATTTATTCTTTTGATTTCTAATTCAATATCCGCGCAATTTTCTTCTGTAATTAACTTTGCTCCGTGAAAGATTTTCATTGGTAATTTAAGTACATCTACATATGGAAAACCAACTTGAAGTGTTGGTTTAGCTGGAAATAATTTATATATGATTTCTAATGATGTATGCAATGCAGACATTCCAGATGAAGTTAAGTGAATATCATTAGAGTCAATTTTTGTAGATTTAGAAATTCTATTTTTTATTCTTTGAGAACATTCATTTACGTAAGATTTTGGAGGGCAATCTTCAAGACCTAGTTCTACAGCGGCAGCTCTTGAAGATAAACCAAGACCAGTATGTTGCCAAAAATATTTTGCATAAATACTTCCTTCTTTTTCAGTTATTAAGAAAGCTAAATTATCTCTTTTTTCTATTAACGAGAATTGTTCAGAAGTATTTCTATCAATATATTTTTTAGCTTTAAAAGCTATGCTTTCATTAGGATATGGCCAGATACTTTTATTGTTGTAGTAATTTTCCTTTTTTACTTTTTCGCATAATCTTTTCACTATGGGGTTTAGCCCGAATCGTGGGTAAATGGACTTCAATAAATTCATGCATTCTTGATCTTTTTCCTCGTAATTTATTACATCATTCCAAGTTGGTAATGCTACAGAAACGGCATGAATACTATCAGGAATTGCATATCCCAACTCTAAATTTTCCCATATAGGTTTTTTAAGTAAATCTCTCAATTTTCAAAATTTATTTAAAGCAAATAAAATGTCCGAGATTAAATCGTTTGTATCTTCACATCCAATTGATAATCTGACAAGAGCATCATCTATCCCTAGTAGATTTTTTGTTTTGTCATCAACAGAAGCATGAGTCATCGTTGCAGGGTGACAAATTAAACTTTCAACTCCTCCAAGGCTTTCTGCTAGAGAGAAATATTTTAGAGATTTGCAAAATTTAAAAGTATCCTCTTTATTTAAATTTAATTTTAGGGTGATCATTGAACCTCCAGATTTCATTTGCGATTTTGCTAAATTAAATTGCGGATGTTCTTGATTGAAAGGGTAAATTACTTTATTAATAATTTTATGATTACCTAATTCTTCAGAAATAAATTCTGCACTTTTAGTTTGTTGTTCGATTCTTAAAGGAAGAGTTTTTACTCCTCTCGTAATGAGCCAACTATCAAAAGGAGATGGTTGAAGCCCGAGAGCTTTTTGAGAGAAAAGCATCTTACTATTCCATTCCTCATTATTTGTCAGTACTGCTCCGCCAAGTGCGTCACTATGTCCATTAATGAATTTTGTGGTGCTTACAACCGATAGTGTTGCACCAAGGTCCAATGGTTTTTGAATAAGCGCTGTAGAAAATGTGTTGTCTACAACTACTGGTATTTCAAGTGTATTCGCCTCATCACAAATTGCCTTAATATCGAGTACCTTCAAAAGTGGATTAGTTGGACTTTCTAGCCATATCAGGGTTGGCTGGAAGTTGGAAATCTTTTTGATATTATTTTCGTTTGTAAAATCTGTGTATAAAACTTCTAGTCCAAATTTCTTGAAAACTTTTTCGAACATCCTCACTGTACAACCATAGAGATTTGACTCGCAGAGTATCTTGTCACCTGATTTTAGTGTTGATGAAATTGCAGTTACCGCGCTAATTCCAGATCCAAAAACTGAACAGTATTTAGAATCTTCTATTGATTTAAGGATATTTTCTAGAATTCTAAAGTTTGGATTGCCTGATCTGGTGTAGTCGAAATTCTCTTTATTTCCATGTTTGAAAGTAGATGTAGAAAAAATAGGAGGCATAACGCATCCAGTTTCTTCAGCAAATGTTTCCCCATGGTGAATAGATAAGGTCTTAAAACCTGGCTTTTTTATATTATTTTCCTTATTTCCCATTATTTTTAAAAATAAGAATTAAATTAAATCTCTCTTTTAAAAAATGAGAGATTTAATAATCCAAAGAAAAGTAGTATTAAACTTTTCTTGAATAATATTCAACAACTAGTAGTTCGTTTATTTCAAGAGCCACCCACTCTCTATCGCATTTTCCATTTATTTTTCCCGTTAATTTAGGCTTGTCTAAATCAAGATGAGGCGGGACATTTGCTAAGCCAGGGAATTCTATATTACCTTCTACAAGTTTTTTGCTTGCTTTGTTTTCTTTAATTCCGATTACATCGCCTGATTTGCATTGATAACCAGCAATATCAAGAACCTTCCCATTAACGGTTACATGGCCATGATTTACTAATTGTCTTGAGCCTGGAATGGTACCTCCAAAACCTAATCTAAAACAAACATTATCAAGTCTGTTTTCTAAAAGTCTTAGTAGGTTAGTACCTGTAGATCCTTCTTGAGCTCTAGCTTTTTTTACATAACGTACTAGCTGTTTTTCAGAAACTCCATAATTAAATCTAAGTTTCTGCTTTTCTTCTAGACGAATTGCATATTCTGATCGCTTGCGACGGGCTTGGCCGTGCTGACCTGGAGGATTAGACTTCTTTGAAGCTTTCCTGGTGAGACCTGGTAGTTCTCCCAAGCGACGCGTAACCCTTAATCTGGGGCCGCGGTATCTTGACATAATTTTAAATTAAATAGAAAATTGCAATAAATTGGATAATTGATTAAATTCAATTAAACTAATTACTACTGGAAATATTATTTTACATCATTAAAGTGTTCAAAACTATTAATAAATCAATTACTTCTATACTTCTTTTTATGATTTCGTTTTATCAAAAGTGGTTTTCTCCTTTTTTTGGACCAAGATGCAGATTTATTCCAAGTTGCAGCTCTTATGGATATGAGGCAATTACTAGACATGGTCCTTGGAAGGGAGGGTGGTTAACTTTAAAAAGATTAAGCAGATGTCATCCTTTAACTCCCTGTGGATGTGACCCTGTGCCTGACTAAATGAATGAAAATATTTATTTTTGTTAGGCAGGGATGTTGCCTTTGTGATTCATTAAAAAACAAACTGGCAAAAATAAATCTTAATGAGTTATTCCCTAATCTAGAAGAGCTTAAAGAAATTGATATTGATAGGGTCGATTTATATAAAGATAAATATAAAAAATATGATTATGAAGTACCTGTTATTGCTGTTGAAAGAATTAGGTCCGAGGAGATCATAGAATTGCCTCGCATTTCTCCAAGATTAAAGGATGATCAATTAAAGAATTGGTTTCAAAAAAATATTAGTACCATTCTGGAGAAATAATTTTTTTATATGAGATCTATAAAATTATTTAAACTTTTAGATTTGGTAGGAATTATTCCTTCATCAAATCTTATCGATCAAGAAATCAATAATATTTCTTTTAACTCTAAAGAAGTACAAAAAGGAACTTTATTTTTAGGAATGCCTGGTTTAAATGTTGATGGAGGAAAATTTTGTATTGAGGCAATTGAAAATGGCGCGGAGGCAGCCATTATTGGGTCTGCTGCAAAAGAGAAAATTAGATATATTGATCGAGAAAGGATTTTGGTTATTGAGGATAATTTAGATTATATTTTTGGTCAAATTGTCGCTGAGTTTTGGAATAGGCCTTCAAGAAAACTTAAACTTATTGGTGTTACTGGTACAAATGGAAAAACGACAATTACTTTCATATTGGAATATCTTTTAAAAAAATTAGGGAAAAAGACTGCATTATTTGGGACCTTGTTTAATAGATGGCCTGGCTTCTCAGAAGTGGCTTCTCATACAACTGATTTCGCCGATAAACTTCAAAAGAAATTAAATGCTGCTGTTGAGGCAGAATCTGAATTCGCGATATTAGAGGTAAGTTCTCATTCTATTGCTCAAAAGAGGATATCAGGATGCGAATTTGAGGCGGCTATTTTTACTAATTTAACTCAAGATCATCTTGATTATCATTCAGATATGGAATCTTATTTTCAAACAAAAAGAAAATTGTTTTTCCCACCTTATTTTATAGAAAAGGATGGAATTTCTGTATTAAATCACGATGACCCTTGGATATCTAAATTATCGTCTGATCTTGAAAAAAGATCTTCATTAGTGTCTACAAAGATTACTGAAAGTGAATTTAAAAATCATGATTTATTTTTCGTAACAGATAAAAAATTTACTGAAAATGGCTCAACCTGCATTTTTCATACACCCAAGGAAAAAATTCAACTTTTTGTTCCACTTGTTGGAGAATTTAATTTAATGAATGCGATTCAAGCAATAACAATTTTGTATAAACTTAATTTTTCTTTAAAAGATCTATCAAAGTTAATACGATCTTTCCCTGGCGCTCCTGGGCGTATGGAGAAAATAGAAATTGATAATGATGACGTTTCAAGATCACTTCCAACAGTAATTGTTGATTATGCCCATACGCCTGATGGATTGAAAAAAGTTTTGCAATCAATTAATAAACTTTGTAAGGGAAAACTCATTACTGTTTTTGGCTGTGGAGGAGATCGAGATCTTGGTAAAAGGCCTTTAATGGGATCAATAGCTGAAGAGTTTTCTGATCAACTTTTTATAACTTCAGATAATCCAAGATCAGAAGAACCCCAAAAGATAGTAAATGATATTTTGATGGGTATAAAAAAAAGAGAAAAAATAACAATTGAGATTGATAGATTTAAAGCAATAAATAAATCTATTGAATTTGCCAATAAAGAAGATATTGTTTTAATTGCAGGAAAAGGACATGAAGACTACCAAATTCTCAATGATAAAGTTATTAATTTTGATGATAGAAAAATAGCTTATAAATTATTAAAAGAAAAAAGAAAATCTCAATAAAATTTCCTAATCAAATAAGAAAGATCTTTACGCAAATCACAAGAAAAGTTTCTTAGAATTGATTTAGTTATTTTTAATAAAATGAAAGGCTTAGCCTTAGTTGTAGGTGCAGGTGGAATTGGAACCCAAATAGCTAAAGATCTGAGTGAAAGTGAAAAAGATTTAGAAGTTGTTTTGTGCGGAAGAAAAAGTGAATTTAATTCTTTTTGGAAATTAGATATAGAAGATTCTCAATCCCTTTTGCAGTTGAAAAATAAAATATCAAATCAGCCTTCAAAATTAAGGCTGGTTGTTAATGCTACAGGTAGACTTCATAGTGATTCTCTTCAACCAGAAAAAAGATTACAACATCTTGATAAAAAAAATATGATGGAAAGTTTTTCAATAAACGCCTTTTCTCCTATTTTATTAGCTAAAGCGATTGAAGAATTTATACCAAAAGATTTGGATTTTAATTTTGCAAGTATAAGTGCAAGAGTTGGTAGCATTGGAGATAATCAAACTGGAGGTTGGTATTCATATAGAGCTGCAAAATCTGCGCAAAATCAGTTTTTTAAATCTTTAAGTATTGAATGGGCTAGACGTTTCCCAAAGGCTACTATCACATTGCTTCATCCAGGAACAGTAGATACTGATTTATCTAGACCTTTTCATAAATTTGTTCCAGAACATAAATTATTTAGTAAAGAAAAATCCTCCCAATTTTTGATCAATATTATTAAAAATCAATCCTCGGAATCAACTGGAAAATTTATTGCTTGGGATAGCTCAGAAATACCCTGGTAATTTTTTAATTTCTTCAGAAAGTAAATTAATCTCCGCTTCTGTAGTCATTTGATGTACGCATGCTCTAAACCATTTTGGATCTTCTAAAACTCTAATCCAAATTTTCTTTTCTCCAAGTTTATTTACAAATTTATCCTTATCTTTAATATTTTCGATATTAAAACTAACTATCCCATTTAAGTACTTTTTTTCTAAAACTAATTCAACACCCTTTAATTGATTTAATGCATCCCAAAGTTTCTCACTTAATCTTTTGATATTTTCGCTTTTTTCTTTTTCATGGCAGTCTTTATCCAAAAGATCTATAGAATTACGAAGCCCTGCAAGTAAAGGAATGCAAGATGTAGCTACTTCAAACTTTCTTGCATCATCATGAAAAAGATTATCTGAAGGCTCATAAATGCCTTGTTCTTTTTTTAATGATTTCCAACCAATTATTGTTGGATCTGTTTCATGAATAAATCTATCTGAGACATAAATGGCTCCAAGTCCTTCTGGTCCACATGCCCATTTATGAGAAGTTATTGAATATAAATCAGAATAAAAAACTTCTTTTTCAATATTTATGTGCCCAAAGGTTTGAGCACCATCAACAAGTAAATAAGAATCTGCTCGATTATTTTTTAATTCGATAGAAATTTGTTTTAAAGGAATTTTATATCCAAAGTTCCATAAGATATGAGAAATAATTAGTATCTTAGTCTTACTATTTAGATTTTTCAAAATCTCCAAAATTATATTTTCGTCGTTTAGATTTTTAAGTTTTTGGATCGGCAAAATTTTGAATATTAATTTATTTCTTCTACAAAATTCTCGACTTGCAGCCACTACTCCAGGATGTTCACAGTCACTTATTAACAGCTCTTCTCCCTCTTCTACTTTTATTCCCCAAAAGGGCAAAATCATACCGGAAGAGATATTCTCGGTTAAAGCTACATTCTTTGAATTTACACCTAATTTTTGTGCAATGATCCTTTTTGTGGTCAATATTTCTTTGTAAATAAAAGGCCACATATTATTAGTAAATGGTCCTAAATCTTGGATAATTTCCCACGTTTTAACTATGGCTTCTAGAGAAGATTTTGGTAATGGTCCTTGACCTCCATAGTTGAAATAATACTTATTCTTTAATGCTGGTATTTGATCTCTTAGATTATTTCTCATAGAAATTTAAGTTATATTTTTAAACTCTTGAATTTTTTAAATATTGCCTACTAAAGTTACCGTTCTAAATTCTATATCCTCAATTACTTTCCAAGGTTCAGCACTCCTTTCTGCAAATTCTAAATTTTTAAATCCTAGTTCTTTAAAGTCACTTATAAAGTCTGGTTCATACCATGCTCCACTAATACATCCTGTCCATAGATCATGATCATTTTGCAATCTTAAAGGAACTTTTTTGTTAGAGACAATATCGCTAATTGCAATTCTTCCATTATCTTTTAAAACTCTTTTTATATTTCTTAGAAGGTTATTTCTAGATTCTGGACTTACCAAGTTTAAAACGCAATTACTTAAAATAATATCAACTGATTTGTCGGCGATTAATGGACTTAAATCTTTATCTAATTCATCAAGTTTTTCAATTGAACCTTCTAGAAATTCTGTATTGTTGAAACCTATATTTTTTGTAACTTCTTTAGATGCTGATCTTGATAAAGAAAGCATATCAGGATTCTGATCAACTCCAATAACTTTCCCTTCTTTCCCAACAATTTGGGCACAAATAAAAGCATTTTTGCCGCTACCACTTCCAAGATCTAAGACTATATCATTTTTTTGAACATATTTAGTTGGATCCCCACATCCATAGTCTCTTTCTATAACCTCTTGAGGAATTGCTTCAAGTAAAACTGGATTAAACCCAACTGGTGTACAAAGACAACTTTCTTTTTCTAGTGCGGCTGAACCATATCTTTCTTGAATCGCATCTTTATGATCGAATTGATTAGATGCTTTATTAGATGTGGTTGTATTACAGCAACTTTCAGACATATTTTTTAAAGGACTCACGATAAATATAGCCCAAAAAAAAAGCCCCTGAAAAGGGGCTTTTAATTAGTTTAATTAAATTATTTAGTGTAATTAACACCTCTGTAATTTAATTCTGCTTTTTCATTACTTGAAGAAGCGTCATCCATTCTATTGGTGTATACGTTTCTTCTGTAGGTAAGTTCAACAAGTTGCTTTTTAGCAGCTTCTTTGTTTTGAACGTAGTTTTTACCTCTGTAAGTTAAAGTAGTCATGTTTCGATGTGACAACACGGCCATCCCCCGTTCCATGGTATGACTCGAACTGCGCCCTCAAATGAGGGTGAACGAAAAAGTAGCAATTGCTACCAAATAATTATAAGCGTATTTTTGACTGCATGTCTAGCTTTTACAAATAGAAACGAAGATTTAATGTTTTTTTAATTATTATCTTAGGTAAATTTTTTTATAAATAGTCTCTAAAAAGGTTTATGTTTATATTTGGTTTAATCTTCATGTAACTATTTATTTATGACAGGTTTTTTATATTTCTTGGGAAATACTTTAAGGTGGCCAGTGTTAAAGCCAAAAGAATTTTTTTCACTACATGCTTATTTTTCAATTATTTATTTGATAACTTTTACTTTGAGTAAATATGATGTAAGCCAATCAAATTTAGTTTTTACTTTAGGAATTCTTGCACCTCTTTTAATCGCTATTGGTCAAGGACTTCCAATTGATTGCCTTGACATGGAATCATCTTTGTTGAAGGAATTAAAAACTAAATAATATATATTTCAGTTAAAAAATTTTTATAAAACCTGGACAACTTCGCTTATTTCAGGAATCATTTCTTTTAACTTTCTTTCAATACCCATTTTTAGAGTCATAGTGCTACTTGGGCAACTACCACATGCTCCTTGAAGTCTGACTTTGACAATTGGACCATCTATTTCTGCAATCTCTACATTACCTCCATCAGAAATTAAAAAAGGTCTTAGCTCGTCAAGGACTTTTTCTACATTATCGTTTGTCAGCGAGAGTGTTTCAGTACTCATAATTTTGGATTAACTTTATAATAAGCCTATAAAGAAATCTGATTAATTGCAAAAAAGATAATTTTCTGTTGTGACTTCATCTAAAAATCTCACTAATGACAATAGCTACTTCGATGCAGTCTTAGTAGGAGCAGGGATAATGAGTAGTACTTTAGCCCTCCTAATTTCAGAAGTTTTACCAGATATAAAATTTCTTATTTTAGAAAAATTAAATGCTCCAGGAAGTGAAAGTACTGGTGCTTTTAATAATGCAGGTACAGGACATGCGGCTAATTGCGAATTAAACTATACCCCTTTAGATGAAAAAGGAAATCTAAAAATAGATAAAGCACTCTCAATAAATCGTTCTTTTGAAACATCCATGTCTTTATGGGCCTCATTGTATGAAGCAGGGAAAATTGATATTAAGAAGTTTCTAAAATTTATTCCTCATATTAGCTTTGTATCTGGTCAGGATAATATTTCTTTTTTAAAAAAAAGATTTCAGAAAATGACCAAAAATCCTGAATTTATCGATATGGAATTTTCTACATCTTTTGATGAAATTTCATCATGGGCTCCTCTAATAACAAAAGATAGAAATCCATCTACTCAAATTGCTGCTACCAGAATAGGTAGAGGAACTGATATTAATTTTGAGGCTCTAACTAAAGAGTATTTGTCATTAGTTTCCTTAAACAAAAATGTTGAAATTAGATACAAAACAGAATTAGTAGATTTAAAGAAAATTGATAAAAAACAATGGGAACTAGAAATCAGTTCTGAAGGTAGAAAAACTTTAATTAGAACTGGCTACGTGTTTCTTGGTGCTGGTGGAAAAACAATTAATTATTTACAAAAATCAAAAATTCCAGAAGCAAAAAGTTATGGTGGATTTCCTGTTAGTGGGAAATGGCTTATTTGCGAGAAAAAAGATCTAACAGAAAAACATAACTCAAAAGTTTATGGTAAAGCTGATATTGGATCGCCACCAATGTCTGTGCCTCATTTAGACACCAGATGGATTGATAATAAAAAACTTCTTTTATATGGACCTTTTGCTGGATTTACAACGAAATTTCTAAAACAAAGTTCATACTTTGACTTATTTAGTTCAATTAAAAAGAATAATATTTTTTCTATGTTAGACGTTGGTTTCAAGAATAACGATTTAATTAATTACCTAATATCACAATCATTAAAGAACCATAACTCAAGAGTTGAGAATTTAAAGAATATGATGCCATCAGCTAATCCTTCTGATTGGTATTTAAAGAATGCTGGACAAAGAGTCCAAATAATTAAAAAAACTGAAGGTGGCGGTTCTTTGAAATTTGGAACTGAGATTGTAAATTCTTCTGATGGATCATTATCTGCTTTGTTGGGAGCCTCGCCGGGAGCAAGTACTGCGGTTTCAATTATGGTTGAGGTTCTAGAAAAATCTGTTTTATTTTTAAACGATAAGCATAATCTTCAGAAAAAAATAAATCACTTAATTTATCCAGAACTATCAGTCTCTGAAAATTACAGTACCTTCATAAAGGAAATTAAAAAAAGAAATAATTCCATTTTTGGTTTCCATCCATAATTCTAATTAGCTAGTATTAATCAAGATGTAATAAGAGGAGAATTTTTCTTTCTATATGACTGATATATCGGTTTCAAAAATTAGAAATTTCTGCATAATCGCTCATATTGACCATGGTAAATCTACCCTTGCAGATAGGTTGCTTCAAGATACTGGTACTGTGCAGCAAAGGGATATGCAAGAACAATTTTTGGACAGTATGGATCTTGAAAGAGAGAGAGGAATTACTATCAAGTTACAGGCCGCTAGGATGAAATATAAAGCTGACGATTCCCAAGAATATGTTTTGAACTTAATAGATACTCCAGGGCATGTTGATTTCTCTTATGAGGTTAGTAGATCTCTTCAAGCTTGTGAAGGCGCTTTACTCGTTGTTGATGCAAGTCAAGGGGTAGAAGCTCAAACCTTAGCTAATGTTTATCTTGCCTTAGAAAATAATCTTGAAATTATTCCGGTCTTAAATAAAGTTGATTTGCCAGGTGCTGATGCTGAAAAAATAAAACAAGAAATAGAGGAAATTATTGGACTTGATACATCTAATGCAATAAATTGTTCGGCAAAAACTGGAGTTGGTATTAAAGATATTTTGGAAGCAATCGTAAGAAGAGTACCTCCTCCTCAAGATGAAATTAAACTACCTACAAAGGCACTCATTTTCGATTCTTATTATGATCCGTACAGGGGAGTTATTGTTTATTTCAGGGTGATATCTGGGTCTCTAAATAAGAGAGAAAAAATATTATTAATGGCAAGTAAGAAAAATTATGAACTTGATGAGATAGGAATAATGGCGCCTGATCAGCAGCAAGTTGATGAATTACATGCAGGAGAAGTTGGTTATTTAGCTGCTTCTATAAAATCAGTTGCTGATGCGAGAGTGGGAGATACGATTACTCTTTTAAATTCACCTGCCAATGATCCTTTGCCTGGATATAAGACAGCAAATCCTATGGTTTTTTGTGGCTTATTCCCGACTGATGCTGATCAATTCCCAGATTTAAGGGTATCACTCGAAAAATTACAATTATCTGATGCAGCTTTAAAATATGAGCCCGAAACCAGTAGCGCAATGGGCTTCGGATTTAGGTGCGGATTCCTAGGACTTCTTCATATGGAGATTGTTCAAGAAAGATTAGAAAGAGAATATGACTTGGATCTAATCGTAACGGCACCATCAGTTATTTATAAAGTTAACTTAACTCAGCAGGAACATATCTTTATTGATAATCCTTCTACAATTCCTGATCCACAACTTAGGGAATCAATAGAAGAGCCTTATGTGAAAATGGAAATTTATGCTCCCAATGAATTTAATGGAACATTAATGGGTTTATGTCAGGAAAGAAGGGGTGTATTTATAGATATGAAATATATAACAACAGATCGAGTTACCTTGATTTATGAAATTCCATTAGCAGAAGTTGTTACAGATTTCTTTGATCAAATGAAAAGTAGAACCCAAGGTTATGCATCAATGGAATATCATTTGATTGGCTATAGAAAAAATGACCTTGTTAGATTAGATGTTCTAATAAATTCAGAAAGAGCCGATCCATTAACTTCTATTGTTCATAAAGATAAGGCTTATGGAATTGGCAGAAGTTTAGTTGAGAAATTAAAAGAACTTATTCCAAAACAACAATTTAAAATACCTATTCAAGCATCAATAGGTAGCAGGATTATTGCAAGTGAAAGCATTAGTGCTTTGCGAAAAGATGTTTTATCTAAATGTTATGGAGGGGATATTTCTAGGAAAAAGAAACTTTTAAAGAAACAAGCCAAAGGTAAAAAGAGGATGAAGGCAATGGGTAAAGTTGAAGTCCCTCAAGAAGCTTTTATGGCGGTCTTGAAATTAAACCAGTAATATCTTTTAATTTAAAATTTATAGCTATTTATTTTTAAAAGAATTGGGTATATTTCATTTATATCTGTAAAAAAAGATTTTGAATATTAACTCATTTAATCGTGTCGGCGCAAATATCAGAAAAGCTGGATTTTTAATTGTAATTTTTTATCTTCTTGTTGTTTTAATAATGAAATTTTTAGAGGCCAATAATTTTTTTGGCTATTCATTTTCAACGTTAAGCAATGATATCTTTGCCCCTCCTTCTCTTAATCATTTTTGTGGCACAGATAGATTAGGAAGAGATGTTTGCTTAAGAACTTTGCAAGGATCATCATTAGCGATAGAAGTTGTATTCTTAGCTATTCTTTTTTCATTAAGTTTGGGTTTGCCATTGGGATTATTAAGTGGATATTTTGGTGGTTTTTTTGATAAATGCTTATCACTAATAATGGATACTATTTTTTCAATACCTGTAATTTTGCTTTCAGTTGTTGTGGCTTTTGTATTGGGTAAGGGTATCCTTAACGCTGCTTTGGCATTGTGTATTGTTTACTCTCCTCAATATTTTAGATTAATCAGAAATCAGACAATATTGGTTAAATCCGAAACTTATGTGGAGGCCGCTCAAGTTGCAGGAGCTGATGTTAAAAAAATTATTTTTAAATATATTCTCCCAAATGTAATAACACCATTACCTATTCTGCTCACCCTAAATGCTGCAGATGCAGTTTTGGTATTAGGAAGTTTAGGATTTTTAGGACTTGGTGTTCCTGCAGATGTTCCAGAGTGGGGAAGTGATTTAAATCTGGCTCTTGCCGCTTTACCTACAGGTATATGGTGGACGGCTTTGTTCCCAGGTTTGGCAATGTTTTTTTTAGTTTTAGGTCTTTCTTTTATAGGAGAGGACCTTGAAGAAATTTTTGATAGTTAAAATTCTGTATAAATTTAGTTATCTGTAATAGGATCAAGTTCTCCTTGATTATTCAACTTTGGATATTCTATAGCTGATTTTTTATACACCTCAGCTAATTCTGGGTAACACCATTCAAAAAGTGTTTTTTGATATTCATCCATATTTAACCCTTCTCCATTAGCGGGCAATATACCTTTATTTTTTCTTTGGCGAACAGCTTCAAATAATAATATAGAAGCAGCAACTGAAACATTCAGAGATTGAACCATACCTCTCATAGGTATAAAAATTGATTGATCAACCATTGATATAAGTTCATTACTTAGTCCCCATTTTTCTGCTCCTAGAACAAAACATGTATTTTGAGAATAATCAAAATTTCTATAATCTACTGATTCACTATTAAGAGTCGTTCCATATAATTTAAAATCCTTATTCTTTAAATCAGATATTGCTGTGATAGTGTTTTCATGATTATTCAGTTTCACCCATTTTTGACTACCTTGCGCAGTACTATTAAAAGTCTTAACGGCATTCGTTTTGCTAATAAAATTTGCTTCGAAAACTCCTGCTGCATCACATGTCCTTAATATCGCAGATAAATTATGTGGTTTATTGACATCCTCAACTAAAACAGTCAAGTTTTTCATTCTGCAATCTAAAACACTTTTGATTCGTTCAAATCTTCTTGGCAAAATTGACATTTATAATTTTTTCACACTTTTAAATTATATTCAAAAAATATTGATTACCTATTAAATCTCTTGGTTTATAATATTTTGGTAGTTTAAATTAACTCAATGGCATACATAGAATGGGACTATACAGTAATAACAAGTATGGTAGAAAAACAAGGGTGGGATTTACCGGATCGTAAATCGGAAGAATGGAATAAATTTAATGATGAATTAGGAGAAAAAATGAGAGGTGTTGGACTTATTTTTGAAAAATATTGTAAATTTATTCCTGACGTAGGAGAAGGAGTTCATCTTCTAGATGACTGATCATGAATAGTTTTAAACCATTGATGTATCCCTTAATCAATGGCTTATTAATTAATAAGATAATATAATTTCACTAAATTAGAACTGGCAATTATTAAGGCTTTATAAAGCTTGTACTCTAAAAAAAAATTTTTATTCCACAAAAAAGTTATTTAATTTCTATATTTGAATAAAAATATGAAAAATAAATTAACTTTTTTATTCGATGGTGGTTGTCCACTTTGTTTGAGAGAAACAAATTTTCTTAAAAAAAGAGATACCTTAAATAAAATTGTATTTATAGATATTAATAGTAAGGATTATGATCAAAGCCTTTTTAATGAAATCTCATATTCAGAAGCTATGTCAAATCTGCATGGGATACTTGAAAATGGTGGAATTATTAAGGGACTAGATGTACTTGCATATTCTTATGAATTAGTTGGTTTAGGTTGGGTTTATTATCCCTTGAAGATTAAGCTCTTATCTCCATTATTGAGATTGGTTTACAGATATTGGGCAAAATATAGACTTCAAATTACAGGTAGATCCGATATTGAAAAACTTTGTACCTCACAATGTGAACAATAAATATGGAAAGTCTCGATATAGACAGAATAATAGAAATGTGTTGGGAAGATAGAACACCCTTTGAAGCTATCGAGTATCAATTTGGTTTAAAAGAGGAAGATGCGATAAAAATTATGAGGCAAAATCTTAAACCCAAATCTTTCAAAGTCTGGAGAAAGAGAGTTTCAGGGAGAAATACAAAACATATGGCCCTTAAAGATTCAAATAGATTTAAATCTACTCATAAAAGAAAATTATAAATTTTGAAAAATCTTTCTACTAAAACTTGTCCTGTTTGCAATAGGCCATTTGAGTGGCGTAAAAAATGGAAAAGCTGTTGGGATGATGTTATCTACTGTTCAAAAAGATGCAGTAACAGGAAGTCGCAAAAATGAAACAAGTATCAATTATTTTCCCGAATCAACTTTTTAGAGAAAGCCCAATCTTAAAAATAAATTGTGAAGTTTTGATTTTGGAAGACTCATTATTTTTTGGAAATGATAAATTTTATAAATTAATTAACCATAAAAATAAGTTAGTTTTTCATAGAGCATCTATGCTCGCTTATAAAAATTATTTAGAAATATCTGGCTTTAAAGTTTTATATATCGAAAATAAGAATAATGTTTCTACAGTTGATTACTTATCGGAATTTATTAAAAATAAATATCAGAAAATAAATCTCATTGACCCTCATGATTTTTTAATAATGAAGAGGATTAATAATTTTGTTGAAAGTAATAATTTAACTTTAAATATTTTGCCTTCTCCTATGTTTATGAGCAGTGAAGATTTAAAAAATTTATTTGTATCAAATGAAAAAAAACCTCTTATGGGGAGATTTTATGAGAATCAAAGAAAGAGCCAAAAGATATTAGTTAATCCTGATGATACTCCTGAAGGTGGCAAATGGAGTTTCGATGAAATGAACAGAAAAAAATTACCAAAAAAAATAAATATACCCGATAAACCAAAATTACAAAAAAATAAATTTGTAGTTAATGCAGAAAGGTCATTAGCCAATTTTGATATTGAGTTTATTGGGGAAAGTAACAACTTTTTATATCCAACTAATTTTGAAGAAGCAGATGAATGGTTAAATGATTTTTTTAAACATAAATTTTTCTTATTTGGAGATTATGAGGATGCTATTTCTAAAGAAAATTCTTTTTTATGGCACAGTTTACTTTCTCCTCTTTTAAATAGCGGCTTATTAACTCCAGATGTAGTAGTAAATAAAGCATTACTTTTTGCAAAAAATAATAATGTTCCTATTAACTCTTTAGAGGGTTTTATTCGTCAAATTATTGGATGGAGAGAATTTATTTGCCTAGTCTATAAAAAGTACGGAACAAAGATGCGAAATAGTAATTTTTGGAATTTTGAAGATAAGCCAATTCCAAAATCTTTTTATCAAGGAAATACAGGAATTGAACCAGTAGACGTTGTTATAAAAAATATTATTAAATTTGGTTATTGTCATCATATTGAGCGGCTAATGATTGTTGGCAACTTTATGCTTCTATGTAGAATTCACCCCAACCAAGTTTATAAATGGTTTATGGAAATGTTTATTGATTCCTATGATTGGGTTATGGTCCCAAATGTTTACGGAATGAGTCAGTTTAGTGATGGTGGTATCTTTTCAACAAAACCATATATATCAAGCTCTAATTATGTAAAAAAAATGTCTAATTTTAAAAGTGGTCCATGGTGCGAAATATGGGATGGCTTATTTTGGAAATTTATTAAAGATAATGAAAGCTTTTTTAGAAAGCAATATCGTCTGGCAATGTTAACGAGAAATCTCGATAAAATGTCAGCGGAAAAATTAAATAATCACTTAAAAACGGCCGATAAATTTTTAAGAGATATTCAATAAATTTAGATTAATAATCTACAGTTGTCTTTGAAAAATTAAAAGAATATTATGTTATGAATAAATATTAAGTACGGATGTTAACTTAAGAGGATTAAATCTATCTAATGAAAATTGGAACACTTTTTTTAAAAAGTAATTCGACTGGAATTATCACTTTTTCTGAATTAGATTGGATAACTACCCATCAATCTAATTTCACTAGGTTGGAGGAATCAATAGCAATTAAATTAGGCAGAATGCTTGATGCAGGATCTATCAATATTGGTTGCCGTTTGAAATCCTGAATATGTTTTTATTTTAATAATGAAATATCAAAAAGAGAAAAAAATATTTTTTCGGGAAAGAATCCATTCTTTAAATATTTTTCTTTTTTTAGGATTTAATCTTTCACTTATTTCTATCTTAGGTTTTATTTGGTTTAATTCTGCAATTGAAAAAGTAGTTTAAATTTTTGAATTTTTTGTATATTAAAGTTATCTTTAAAAAATTAATTATATTTTGAACATAGGATATTTACAAAGAAAGGCAGCTTGGGAAATCTTATTAAAAGTTAGTTCTGGTGATTTTTCTGACCATGCTCTTGAAAAGGTTTTAAAAAATTATCAATTTAATCCTCTTGATATAGCTTTTATTACAGAATTATCTTTTGGATGCATAAGGTACAGAAAATTTCTTGATCTTTGGACGGATCATACATCAAAAATTACTCATAAAAAGCAGCCTCCAAAGTTAAGATGGCTTCTACATATAGGTTTGTATCAACTATTGAAAATGGATAAAATCCCATTTCCTGCTGCTATTTCTACCACTGTAGAAGTAGCTAAAAAAACAGATTTAAATGGTTTGGCGGGAACTGTAAATGCGATATTGAGAAATGCATCAAGAAAATTAGAACAAAAAATCTTTCCGGAATTATCTTCTGATAGAAAAGAAAGAATTTCATATCTTGAATCTTTTCCATTATGGCTTGTGAAGGATATTTATAAGTGGGTCGGCAATAGCGAGGGTGAAAATATAATTAAGGCATTTAATAAAAAACCATCAATTGATTTGAGAATTAATCAATTAAAAACTAATTTAGATAACTTTTTGAAAGTACTTCATGAAAATAAAATTGATGCTGAAATTATTAAAGATTTACATAATGGAATTACTTTAAAATCTAATCCAAGATCTATAAAAAATTTACCAGGATATAGTGATGGACTTTGGACAATTCAAGATAGATCTTCTCAGTGGATAGCACCTCTCTTAAATCCAAAAGAAGGTGAAAAGATTTTAGATGCTTGCGCAGCTCCAGGAAGTAAGTCTACCCACCTTGCAGAATTAACAAATGATAGTGCTGAAATCATTGCTGTAGATAGATCAGCAAAAAGATTGAAAATACTGCAATCAAATTTAGAAAGGTTAAATTTGAAATCTGTTAATACCCTTAATGCTGATGCTACGAGTTTGATTGAATTAAATCCTAAGTTTATATCTTATTTTGATAAGATTTTATTAGATGCTCCATGTTCAGGCATTGGAACTCTTTCCAGGAATCCAGATTCTAGATGGTCTTTAAGTAAAGAAAAAATAAAATCTTTAACTTTATTACAGGAAAAACTTTTGGAGAGTATTTTCCGTCTTTTGAAAAAAGATGGTACTTTAGTTTATTCAACTTGCACTATTTGTCCCGATGAAAATAATCTATTAATTGAACGATTTATTGAAAAAAACAAAACTTTAAAATTGGTTAGCCAAAAGCAAATTTTACCTAGCTTGTATTATCCTGGTGATGGATTTTATTCTGCAATAATTTCTTATAAATCTTAAAAATATAATTTATTTTTTAATTGGAATTTTATAAATATCAGATATGAACTTCTTCCATAAATAAGCTGCATTCCCACTAGATAATTCAGATTCCTTGTTATCGTCGTAACCTATCCAGATCCCTGTTGTAAGTTTATCAATGGAACCAATAAACCAGAGATCTTTATTTCCATCTGATGTTCCTGTTTTCCCATATATTTTCTTTCCTTTTATTGAGGCTGCTTTTGAAGTGCCTTCTTTTACAGATTTTTCAAGAAGTTTATTTATTTTCTTGTTTATTTTTAAATCTAATATTTTCTTGGAAATAGATTTATTTTCCCAAACAGGTTGTTTTTTAAATGATTCTATTTTTTCTATGATTTCAGGGCTTTGAATCTTCCCATTATTGTTTATTGCAGAATATGCATTTGTGATGTTTAAAAGATTATCTCCGTAGGCGCCAATAGCTAATGATGGGAATTCCTCAAACTCTTGCTCGTAACCTAGTCCAAATGAATTCGCTAAATTAATAATATTTTTTAAGCCGATTTTTTTTGTTATTGATATTGGAACGATATTTGATGAACTTTTAAATGATTCAATCAAAGATATTGAACCTCTATAGTCTTCTGAAAAATTTTTTGGGCAATAACTTTCCCAGCACATTGGTAAGTCTTCAAATTTATCGCTTAATTTTATTCCTTCTATTAATGCAGCAGCATAAGGGATTATTTTAAAAGTAGAACCTAAAGGTCTTACAGATGAAATCACTCTATTGTATTCATTAATTGATGGATTTTTGCTGGTTATCATTGTCCTGATTAGTCCTGTGTTTGATTCGATAGATATCAGACCAAATTCAATTTCTTTAGGCCCAGCGTATCTTGATATTTTTTGACCCTTTTCTTGCCAATCTTTGTTGATAGAAGATTTAATTCTTAAAAAATTATAATCATTTTTACTTCCAATTTTTTTATCTGTTTCCTGAAGAATAAAGTTTATTAGTAATTTATCATCTAAAAAATTATCAGCTGTTTGATAATTTAACTTTATTTTTTCATTAATAGCCTTATTCTTATTTGCAAGAGAAATATATCCATCAACATACATTGATTCAAGAACTTTATTTCTATTTTTAATAGCTAGTTCTAAATTTTGATAAGGTGAATAAATTGATGGAGCTGGAGCTAATCCTGCAATTAATGCGATCTCTGATAATGTCAATTCTTCTATAAATTTTCCAAAATAAACTTGGGCAGCCTCGTCTACCCCGTATGCTCCTGATCCTAGATAAATATTATTTAAATATAATTTTAAAATTTGATTTTTGTTATATCTAAATTCAAGTATGAGTGATATAAATATTTCTTTGATTTTTCTTTGAAAACTTAAATCATTATTTAGAAAAAGTAATCTGGCAACTTGTTGAGTAATCGTACTTCCTCCCTCTTTAACATAACCACTTCTAATATTTTGAATAAGAGCACGTGAAATACTTTTTAAATCGATTCCATTATGTATATAAAATCTTTTATCCTCCGAGGATATAAAAGAATGTTTAAGAAAAAATGGAATTTTATGTTTACTATTATCTATTTCAAATTTGCGGCTTAATTTGCTTAGTATTTTATTATCAGAAGATGATATAACATAAGAATAATTGGTCTCAGATCCTTTGTTTTTTGATAAATCAAATTTTAATGAAGTAAATATTAGACTAAAAATATAAAAAGATATTCCAGAAAAAAATAATATTGGAATTATTAAAACAAAAGATTTAGATTTAATCTTTTGCACCTTAAGCAACTAAAAAACTATGTCCTATCGCTAAAGCTGTAACTAACATTCCAGTTATAAGGAATGGTTGGGCACTTGCTTGATATTTGACATCAAACTTTAGAGGATCTCTCAGTAACCACATATCTTGAAATGTAATTTGTGGTATTACCAATAAAACCAAAATTACAGAGGCTAAATGTTGGCCAATAATGATTAATACTACAACCATTGCTAATTGAAAAATATCAATCAGTCCCGCACTTATTCTACTTGCATTTTTAATTCCAAATACTACCGGTAAAGAATTTAATCCTAGCTTTGAGTCACCTTCAACACTTTTGAAATCGTTAATAACAGCAATTCCAAGTCCTGAGAGGCTATAAGCAAGTGTTAATATCGCCGTCACGATAGTTAATTTTCCAAATAAGGCTTGACCTGCCCACCAAGGTAAAGCTATATAAGATGCTCCTAATGCATAATTTCCAAGCCAACCATTCTGTTTTAATTTGAGTGGTGGAGCAGAATATATATAACTAACAAAGGAACCTCCTAATGCCAAAAGTAAGACGGAGGG
Organism: Prochlorococcus sp. AG-355-A09; assembly: GCA_003280995.1. Taxonomy (GTDB): domain Bacteria; phylum Cyanobacteriota; class Cyanobacteriia; order PCC-6307; family Cyanobiaceae; genus Prochlorococcus_A. The sequence continues at coordinate 95,561 of QCDG01000008.1, forward strand.
GAAGCTATGCTTAGCATATAAATCTAATAGAAAAGCAACTATTAAACCCGCTATAAGTAATACCCAGATTTGGATTTTTACATCTTTAATTGAAATCTTTCCAGAAGGAATTGGTCTATTTGGTTCATTAATTGCATCAATTTCTTTATCAAAAAAATCATTTATGGTTTGGGTATAACCAGCCAGAAGTGGCCCACTCATCAACATACATGCTAATGAAGCTAGAACATTACTAAATGTCCATTCAAAATTCCCACTTGCAGCTGCTCCACAAATAACTCCCCATATCAAAGGGATCCACGTTATGGGTTTCATTAACTGTATACGGAGTTTCCATATACTTGATGTTTCAGAGGCACCCTTAATTCCTAATAGTTGTTTTGGATCATTCACTTTACTCTTTATCCTTTCTCAATTTCTTCTGGGAAAAACCAATTTTGCTCACCATTCTGAAATTTTGCGGTAATTCCAATACTTCTGCCGTCTGTCATTTTGTAGCCTGTTATTACGGCTTTAGGATTAGAGGATATTTGATCGATTAATTTAGCTGGTAGTCTATCTTTTACTTTGTTAATGTTAACTTTGATTTTACTACCGATTTTGGGTAATAATTTTGTTTCAGCCATAAGAGGTAAAATGGAAGCTATTATGCAAGATTAACAGCATTTGGACAATTTTTACTAAAATGGTAGCTCTTCGTTTAATTCCTTGTTTAGATGTCGCCCATGGCAGAGTGGTTAAAGGTGTAAATTTTGTTAATTTGAGAGACTCAGGCGATCCTGTTGAATTGGCTTGTAGGTATTCTGATGAGGGCGCAGATGAATTAGTATTCTTAGATATTAGAGCTAGTGTAGAAAATAGAAATACATTAGTTGAACTTGTCTCTAGGACCGCAAAATCAGTAAAAATACCATTTACAGTAGGTGGAGGAATAGATTCTGTTTCTTCAATTAATGATCTTTTAAGAGCTGGAGCGGACAAAGTGAGTTTGAATTCTTCTGCTGTTAGAAATCCTGATTTAATTTCTAAAAGTTCTAGAGAATTTGGTAATCAATGTATCGTGATAGCAATTGATGCTAAAAGAAAAGTTAATAAGACTGATGAATGGGAGGTATATGTAAAAGGAGGGAGAGAAAATACTGGAATAGATGTATTAAGTTGGGCAAAGAAGGTTGAGGAGTTGGGCGCAGGGGAAATTTTGCTTACTTCAATGGATGGTGATGGCACGCAGAATGGATATGATCTACCTCTGACTGAATCTGTTGCCAATATTGTTAACATCCCAGTGATTGCTTCTGGAGGGGCTGGTTCTTTAGAAGATATCTATGATGTTTTTAATGAAGGCAGGGCATCTGCCGCACTTTTAGCATCATTACTTCATGATAAGAAACTTTCTTTAAGAGAAATAAAGACTTTCCTCCTCGAAAAAAAACTTCCAATTAGACCATATGAATAAAAAATTTAATTTAATACTAAAAAGAAATAAGTTAAAAATTTAAAAATGAAATTTACAAAAACTATCGAAGTCAAAAATATATTTAATAAAATTTCTTATAAATACGACTTTTTAAATAATCTATTAAGTTTTGGGTTGCACAGATTATGGAAAAGGAAATTAGTTAATTTATTGGAACCTTTAAATGGTGAAGATTGGGCTGATTTATGCTGTGGAACTGGAGATTTAGCATTCTTAATTTCTGACAGAGTTACTCCAAGGGGTTCAATTACTGGGATTGACAGTGCAGAGGATATCTTAAATATTGCAAAAAAAAAATCAGAGCTTAAAAAAAATAAATTTATTAAGTGGGAAATTAAAGATGTATTAGAAATTAATGATTTTTCAAAAAATTATGATGGGATTTGCATGTCATATGGACTTAGAAACTTGAATAATGTTGAAGAAGGAATAAAAAAAGTTTTTGATCTTTTGAAGGATAAGGGAAGGGCAGGATTTTTGGATTTTAATCACTCAACAAGAAATTCTTTATCCAATATTTTTCAGAAAATTTATTTGAGATTAGTTGTAGTAACCATTTCACGGATTTTTAATTTAGGTCCAGAGTACGCATATATTGAAAAAAGTATTAGTAATTTTCCAAAGAAAAATGAGCTTATAAATATTGCTAAGGAAGTTGGATTTAAAAAAGCTGAATATAGGACTATTTTGGGGGGGCAAATGGGAATACTCATCTTAACTAAATAAAAAATTTAGTTTTTTATTTTTCTCCAACAAAAAGAACACTTTCCCCATCTTTTGATTTCGCCCTCAGGAGTAGGGGAATTACAAAGGGTACAAATGCACATATTATTTTGATTGATTCTGCTTGGATGCTTTGCCCAAACTATCTTTGCATTAGTAGCTTTGATATTTTTATTTTTAATTTCATAATTTTGTATTATTTTTATTTCATTCAAAGTTATTCCAATTTTCTCGATTCTCTCTTTTAATTTATGCTTGTTATAGATTAAAGCTTGGCGCCACTGCGGATGATTTACTGCAATAGTAAGTATTTTTTTTTCAATATTTAATGGTTTACATTCTTGAAATAGTTCTAAGCCGATTAAGTTCTTCCAGTTATCGTTGATTTTTGAGAGTTTATCTAGGTCTCCGCAGGATTTTTTGAAATTATCAAGACAATTTTTTAATGGATCTGGATACCTTCTATTCACTATTGGCAAATACTTTTTGTCCAATTTGTAAAATTAACTTATTCAGACTAAAGTTAGTCTAATCTTCAAAAAGATGCTTGTTGTTTTAATAAAGAATTTGTGAAAGTTATTGGATCTGCAGCTAAAACAGTTTTTTATTTAAAAAAAATTCAGGGTCAATATCCAAGCTGGAGACTTCTTTACAAAATAAAATGTAAAAGTACCGAAAATGAGTTAACAAACCTTCTTAGATATTCTGAAATAAAGAAAATTCATCCATTAGCCATAATCGCAAGAGAACAGTTCTCAGGGGTTGGCCAAAACTCAAAAACTTGGGTTTCTCCAAAAGGCGGGATTTGGTTAAGTGTAGCTTACCCAATATTTTCAAAAGAATTTGCATGTCAAATATTTAATTTGTCTTTAGGTATTAAGTTATGTGAAATGCTTAGACAAGAAAATATAAATGTTTGTTTGAAATGGCCAAATGATATTTTTTTTGGTTCAAAAAAGTTGATTGGATTTTTACCGAGGGTGATATCAAGAGGAAAAGAAATTATCTATGTAAGAGTAGGAATTGGCATGAATGTTTTAAATTACACTCCATTAGAAGGTATTTCATTGTCAAAATTACTTCAAACTAAAAATATTAATCAACATTATTGGACAGCCAAAATTCTTAAAGCTTTTTATGATGCAATTGAATGTAATAAGGAGAAAGAATATGTGATTAAATCTGCAAATAAGTTTCTTAATAAAAGTTTTTTACCAAGTGGTTATTCTCCTCATACATGGAAAATTAAAGATATTGATTCCAATGGGAATTTAAGAATTGAAAATGAAACTCAACTGAAGGTTATTAGAAGGTTTTGAATTTAGTTAACTTTTAATTCAACTATTCTTCCATCCTTAAATTTGGCAATTTTTTTTGCGCGATTTGCAACTTCATCTTCGTGCGTAACTAAAACTATAGTTATTCCAGATTCATGCAGTTTGTCAAAAAGATCTAGTACATCTTCAGTGGTTTTTGAATCTAGTGCTCCAGTAGGTTCATCTGCTAACAAAATTGCAGGGTTATTGATAATAGCCCTCGCTATTGCAACTCGTTGTTGTTGCCCTCCGGATAATTGGTTTGGACGATTATTCATTCTTTCTGAAAGGCCAACTTTTTTTAAGGCATTCTTACCTCTCTCTAATCTTTGCTCAGGATCAATACCAGCATAAATCATTGGCAAGATTACGTTTTCAAGTGCAGTTGCGTCTGAAAGAAGATGAAATTGTTGAAAAACGAAGCCTAATTTTTGGTTACGGATTTCCGCGAGCTCATCATCAGATAAATTCTCAACAGGAATACCATTTAATTTATAAATACCTTCAGATGGTCTATCTAGACATCCAATGATATTCATAGCTGTACTTTTGCCTGAGCCACTTGCTCCCATTACAGCTAAATAATCACCTTTATAAATTTCTAAGTTTATGCTGTCTAAGGCTTTAACAGTTAGATCCTCTTTACCATATGTTTTAGAAATATTTTCTAAACTCGCGACTTTCTTAGACATTTATTGAAGAATTCTTCTAGGAAATATTGTTTGCTGTAGCAATAATATCTTGTAAGAAAGGAGTTTCTGAAACTGCTGTATTAGCTAACTTAAAAAGAGGATTAGACAGGATTCCTCCAAGAGCAGTTACTGCGACGCAAGTATAAAGTGCAATTCTCAAGGGAGGTAATCCTACAATTCCCCAATTAATTTCAGGATATGATTTAACTATTTCAGAAGCTTCCTGTGGTTCTTTAACCACCATCATTTTTATCACTGAAATGTAGTAATAAATTGATATAACTGAAGTTACTAATCCAACTATTACTAATAGATATTGATGATTTGCCCAACCTGCAAAGAACAAGTATATCTTTCCAAAAAATCCTAACATTGGAGGTAAACCTCCAAGAGATAGAAGACAAAGGCTTAAGCCTAATGTAATAAGAGGATCTTTTTGGTAGAGTCCTGAGTAGTCAAGAATTCTGTCAGAACCAGTTCTTAGTGAGAAAAGTATTACACAAGAAAATGCACCCAAATTCATAAACAAATATGCAGCCAAATATAAAACAGCTGCTGATAAACCATCTTGTGTGCCAGATACTATTCCAATCATTACAAATCCGGCTTGTCCAATAGAACTGTAAGCTAGCATCCTTTTCATTGAGGTTTGAGCTAGAGCTACAACATTTCCTAGAGCCATGCTTAATATGGCCAAAATGGTAAATAAAAGTTTCCATTCTTCGTCAAAAGAAGAGAAAGTTGTGCTTAATATTCTTATTGCAAATGCAAAGCCCGCTGTTTTTGAACCAACAGATAAAAAAGCTACTACAGGCGTAGGTGAACCCTCATATACATCAGGAGTCCATTGATGAAAGGGAACAGCAGCAATTTTAAATGCAACTGTTGATAAGACAAATACAAGAGCTAGTGACGTAATGAAGGATGGCTTATTGATAATCTCTAAGCCTATTGTCGTTAAGTTTGTTGAACCACTTAATCCATAAAGAAAAGAGGATCCATACAAATAAACAGCAGCAGCTGCTGATCCAACAAGAAGGTATTTTAAGGCCGCTTCTGAACTTCTTGGATCTCTCTTGAGGTAACCAGAAAGTAAGTAGCTTGCTACAGATAAAGTTTCCAGAGATATAAATACACTAATAAGGTCAGTAGATCCACACAAAAGCATTGCACCAAGGGTGGCTGAAAGAACTATTGCAGCAAACTCGCCAATAGGGCTACCACTTTGTTCTGTATAGCGCCAACTTATAAGTAAAGATACTAAGGTTGATAAAGATATTATTGCTCTAAATGCGATTGCTAAATTATCTGAATTAAAGGACCCAAGAAATGCGCTTTCTACTGGATTACTCCATTGCAATGCCAAACTAAAAAGAGAGCTTCCAATTGATAAATAGCAAATTATTGGTGCCCATTTTGATGCAGTTTTTTCTCCAGCTAAATCTACAAGAAGTGTTCCAACAATACCTAGTAAAATAAAAGCCTCTGGAATAATGGCTTGAGCATTTAAATTAATTGTAAAGATTTCGTTGGGCACTTTATTAAATTGGATTAAATTAGATGTTTGATTGTAAGGGTCTAAGAGTTAATCTTAACTTGATTATAATTTGTGGGTATGATTTTTGAAATTTTCAGAAGAAATTATTTGAAAAAGCTTCAAATAATCATAATATGCCTTAACTGAACAAAAACACCAATTTTTGAAATAAACCTTGGATCACACACTTGTTATTGTTGAAAGTCCCACCAAAGCAAAAACTATAAGAAAGTTTTTGCCTTCTAATTATGAAGTTCTCGCTTCAATGGGACACGTAAGAGATCTTCCAAAAGGAGCTGCTGAAATACCGGCTGCGGTTAAAAAGGAAAAATGGTCAAGGATAGGAGTTAATACAACAGAAGATTTTGAACCACTTTATATAGTTCCAAAAGATAAGAAAAAGGTTGTTAAAGAGTTAAAAGATGCATTGAAAGGTGCGACCAAGCTATTACTGGCAACTGATGAAGATAGAGAGGGAGAGAGTATTAGCTGGCATCTCCTGCAAATACTTAAGCCTAAAATACCAACTAAGAGAATGGTTTTTCATGAAATTACAAAAAAGGCAATTAATAAAGCTTTAGACCAAACAAGAGAAATTGATATGGAACTTGTTCAGGCTCAAGAAACAAGAAGAATCTTGGATAGGCTTTTTGGATATGAATTATCTCCTTTACTTTGGAAGAAGGTAGCCCCTCGATTATCTGCTGGTCGTGTTCAATCAGTTTCTGTAAGACTTCTTGTTAGGAGAGAAAGAGAAAGAAGATCCTTTCAAAAAGCTAGTTACTGGGGGATTAAAGCTTCCCTAGTAAAAGATAATGTTACTTTCGAAACCAAATTATTTAGTTTAAACGGTCAAAGAATTTGTAATGGTTCTGATTTCGATGAACAGACGGGAAAACTTAAACAAGGAAATAAATCTTTAATAATTGGAGAAGAAAAAGTAAATGATTTATTGAAGACTTTTTCTTCTGAGGATTGGCTAGTCTCAAAAATCGAAAAAAAACCATCAATTCGTAAGCCTGTCCCTCCATTTACAACTAGTACATTGCAACAAGAAGCAAACAGGAAGCTTCGTTTGTCTGCAAGAGAAACTATGAGATGTGCTCAAGGTCTATATGAGAGAGGTTTCATAACATATATGAGGACTGATTCAGTTCATCTTTCCGAACAAGCTATACGGGCTGCTAGAGAATGTGTAAGTTCTATGTATGGAAAAGAATATTTATCTAACTCACCAAGACAATATAATTCAAATGCAAGAAATGCTCAAGAAGCACACGAAGCTATCAGGCCGGCAGGTGAGGTATTTAAAACGCCAAAGGAAACTAGTCTTACTGGAAGAGACTTATCTCTTTACGATTTAATTTGGAAAAGAACTGTAGCTAGTCAAATGGCGGAAGCTAGGCTAACGATGATTAATGCTGAAATTAGCGTGGGGGATGGATTATTCAAATCAAGCGGGAAAAGTATTGATTTCGCAGGATTCTTTAGAGCTTATGTCGAGGGAAGTGATGATCCAAGTTCATCCCTTGAACAACAAGAAATTATTCTCCCAGACTTAACAACTGGAACACGTCTTAAAGTTACTAATAAGGAATCTACTTTTCATGAAACTAAACCGCCCGCAAGATATACAGAGGCTGCATTAGTTAAAGTTCTTGAAAAAGAAGGGATTGGGAGACCTTCCACCTATGCAAGCATTATTGGGACAATTGTGGATAGAGGTTATGCAAATATATCTTCTAATACTTTGGCTCCAACGTTTACAGCTTTTGCGGTTACTGCTCTATTAGAAGAACATTTTCCTGACCTGGTGGATACTACTTTTACTGCAAAAATGGAATCTTCATTAGATGAAATATCTTCAGGTAATCTTGAGTGGCTACCATACCTTGAAACTTTCTATAAAGGTAAAAATGGATTGGAGTTAAAAGTTCAGAAAACAGAGGGTGATATTGATGGTAAAGCTTATAGACAAGTTGATTTCGAAGATCTTCCTTGCGTAGTCAGAATAGGCTCTAACGGACCTTGGTTAGAGGGCACAAAAATTGATGAATCTGGTAATGAAATTCAGGCGAAAGGTAATCTACCAATGGATATTACTCCTGGAGATTTAGATATAAAGCAAGTTGATCAAATTTTAAGTGGCCCATCAGATCTTGGAACTGATCCAAAAACTGGGGAAAAAGTATTTTTAAGATTTGGGCCTTATGGACCTTATGTACAATTGGGCAATAATGATCAAGATAAAGCTAAACCAAGAAGAGCTTCATTACCCAAAGAGTTGAAAACTGATGATCTAACTCTAGATGAGGCTCTTGTACTTTTAAGTTTGCCTAGATTATTAGGAGTTCATCCTGAGGGAGGAGTTGTTGAGGCTGATAGAGGAAGATTTGGGCCTTATATTAAATGGATTAAAAATGAAAATGAATCTGAAAACAGATCCTTAAAGAAAGAGGATGATGTTTTTAGAGTTGATATAAAACGAGCATTAGAAATACTTGCGATGCCAAAAATGGGTAGAGGTGGTCAAGAGGTACTTAAAGACTTCGGTAAACCGAAAGAATTTAAAGAAAAAATCCAAATATTAAATGGTAGATATGGTGTCTATTTAAAATGTGGTAAAACTAATGTTTCTCTTGCAAAAGGTACTGACTTAGAAAAATTCACAATAGATAATGCTATATCTCTTTTAGAAGAAAAGCTAAAAGATAAAAAAGGATCTATTTTAAAAAAAACGAAGATAAGTAATAAAAAAAATACAAGGAAAGAGAAAAGTTAGAAAAAAATATGATTTTTAAAAAAAAAGAATTTTTTTTATTAATTTTTTTAATTTTCT